>JAFYCE010000077.1 GCA_017539865.1 Alphaproteobacteria bacterium | reverse complement strand
GTCGTTTTTTCCGTAATATCAAACAGAAAAAGTCTTTGTTTTACCGTTGTTTCAGAAAAGAATAGACGGAGTTGAGGCTCATCCCCGTCATGCGGGCGATTTTCGTTTTTCCGACACCAAGCTTTAGTAAGCGGTTGATTTGTTTTTCCTTGCCGCTCCAAACGTGTCTGATGTTTTTTCTGCCCTTGGGGCGTCCGATGGAACGGCCTTGCGCTTTGACACGTGACAAAGCTTCTTTCGTGCGTTTGCTGATCATATCCCGCTCCAACTCGGCGACAAGTCCGAACGCAAAAGCAAGAACCTTGCTTTGAACGTTATCGCCCAATTCGTAACCGTCTTTGACGGTCAGCACTTTTGCGCCGATTTTCATACAATGTTCCAGAATTGAAATGACCATAAACAGTTTGCGCCCCAGACGGGACAATTCGGAACAGATGATCACGTCTCCCGATTTGATTTTCTTCAATAACTTGCCAAGCTGTCTTTTTTCCGGCTCTTTCGTCCCCGAAACACCGTTGTCAACGATCCAGCTTTCGATCGGCAGTCCGAGTTTTTCCGCCAAAGCTTCCACACCGATTTTCTGATTGTCGCAGTCTTGCTTGTCCGTTGATACTCTTAAATAGCCGTATACCGTCATCGTTCAATGCTCCTTTCTTTCGTTTGCTGTTTTTGTTTATGTTTAACGCGGCTTTTTCAGCGAAAGCCCGATCCTGAATTTGATAAATCCGTCAAGTCGTCCGACTTGTGCCGCGCAGTGCAGGAAAGCTTCGTGACCACATTGTGGGCACCCGCAGCGTTTCCTGCACTCGCTTCTTTTGATGTTTTCGACGAACGGAAAAACAAGCCCGCAAAGCCCGTCATTTGTCATCTCCGTCGCAAGGGATGCCCGTTGACGAGAATATCTTGGACAGTCGTCGTTCGATCCATTCGTCCAGATCTTCGACTTTGTAAATCACGCGCATCGTTCCGAACTTGCGGAACTTCGGCCCGCCACCGACGCACGCGTATTTTGCCAACGTCTTCGGGCTGACCGGCAAGCCTTTCCTTAAACAGTATTCGGAAGCCTGTCCCCGTGTCAGGTATTGTTTTTCTTTAGTCATATTCATTCTCCTCAAAAAAGTTAAACGCGGTCATTCGCGTCAAAACGAATTTGAAAGGAGGAAAAAGACTTAAAACAGAGGGGACGGTCTTGTTTTTTTTATTCAAAAACAAGGGGGACTATGTTTTTTATGGCGGAATCAAGCCGTTTTTTATCAGAAAAAATATTCAATCGGAAACGGTGTGGCGGAGGTTTTCGTCTTTATTTCCGACGGGACGACCGCCTTTCGCCTTGTGCGGCAACACGCCTAACAACGCTTCGATTCTTTTTTCGGGCAAAGCGGGCGCACGTTTGACGATACCCCGTAACGTGAACAAGTCCGAGTTCCAAAATACATCTCGCCCGAAGTTCCGCGGATTGAAAAGCCTGTTTGTCAAACGGATACGCCGCATCAAACTGACGTTCAAACAACTCGTCGGTCGGCGGTCTGCCGTTCGTCAGATACGCGACGAACTCCGCCAACGTCATATATTTGCGAACAAGGATTTTTGAGGACATCTTTTTACCTTTCGATTTCGGTCATTCTATACGATTCAGACGACACAAAAAAGAGGAACAACTTTTTCGCCAACCGTTTCCGGATGCGGTTTCTTTTTGACGGTTGGCGAATTTTTTTGTTATAACGGTGTTATAACGGAGCGAAAAACGAAACGGAAGGATAATTTTCGGGCATAAAAAATCCGCAGTTTCCTGCGGTTTTTATGGTGGAGCTGAGGGGAATCGAACCCCTGACCTCTTGAATGCCATTCAAGCGCTCTCCCAACTGAGCTACAACCCCACGTCATTCAATACATCGGCGAGAATAGCATAAATTTTTATCTCTGCAAGAAAAAAGTTACTTTTCTTTTCAAAAAAGGTAAACTGTCCGAAATTTAACAGGTGGTTTATGGATAATTCTTTCACGATTGATGATTTCTTGGGCGGAAAAATCAAATTGCGGCAACCCGTTGACGGGTATCGGGCAACAAGCGATGCCGTATTGTTGGCCGCATCGGCTTTTCCGAAAAAAAATCAAACAGTGTTGGATGCCGGCACGGGAACCGGAGCGGTCGGTTTGTGTCTTCTTGCCCGTTGTCCCGACATATTCGTCACAGGAATTGAAATACAGCCTGAAATGGCGGCTTTGGCAAACGCCAATATCTCTTTGAACGGCTTATATGACAAAATGCGTATCGCAACAGCCGACATCCGGACAAAACGCATTAACAGCATTGAAACGGGGGCTTTTGATTGGGTGGTAACCAATCCACCCTTCATTTTGGAAGATCAGGTTTCTCCCGATCCGGTTCGGGATATTGCGCATCGCGAATCGAAGTGTCCTTTACCGGAATGGATCAACGGCTGTCTGCGTTACGTAACAGCCAGAGGATACTTCGCAATAATCAACCGAGCCGATCGACTGCCCGAAATCTTATCTTTATTGTACGGGAAACTGGGCGATATTAAAATCATCCCCGTGTGGACGAAAGAGGGGGAGGCGGCCAAACGCGTTATTGTTATCGGACGTAAGGGCGTTCGTTCCCCTGCTGTTTTAACGGCCGGCGTAACACTGATGAATGCCGCCGGAGAACGAACGGCCGAAGCCGAAGCGATCATGCGCGAAGGACAAGCCTTGCTTTTTTAGCATTTGATAAAAAAGCGGATTTGATATATAAAAGAATAAGTTGTTTCATTCGGATAATATTGCATGATTGATTTGTCGGCACCTCCGTTTGCCTTGTTGGCGGAAAGAGATATGGATTTGCTGGTATTGGAAGAAATGTTGTCTTCCGAGCCGTTCCGGAAATGGCTTGTCAGTAAATTGTACAACGGTTCCCGCCAATTTCGCCGCATGGTCGGGGCATGGCACACACCGTCTTTAGATCCGTTAGGTTCAGTGGATATTTTATTTGTGTTTGAAGAAATGCTGGAAGGACACAAATGCGCCATTTTGATTGAAAACAAAATCGATCAGCCGAAACAAAACCTGCAGGCGCAGCGTTATTTCGAATTTGGGGAAAAAGGCATAGAAGACGGTTATTGGGACGAATATCTGACGTGTTTATTTTCTCCTCAGGCTTATTTTTCAAGTTTGGAACCGTCCGAATACTTTTCCAGCTATCTGAGCTACGAGGAAATCGAAGAATGGTTTTCCCGTGCGGCGCAAGAAACGCGCAGCGCAACCGTTGAACGCGCCGCTTACAAAAAAACATTGATTCGCCAAGCGATAGAACAGGGAACGGGCGTTATGCGTCTGCAAAAACAATCCCGAACGGAACAGACCGTTTCCGAAAACGTTCCTTTGAAACAACAAGCCCTGCCGGAAAAAACATTTTCACCGGCAGCGACGGAAGGATACGAATATCCCAAAAAAACAGTATCCGCTTCCGATTTTCGTGTTTTTCCGGGCGGGGTTTTCAATTTGCCTGCCGGCTACCGCGAAGCCGAAGATACGATTGTCGGGAAATTTTTCAACGATTTGCAGGCTTTTGCAAAACAATACTATCCCGCTTTGGGAATGAAAAAGCCGACCGGAAGCGCGGCGGAAGCGGCTTGGATCGAATTTTCACCGCAGGATTTTCCGCGCGACATTTCCATTATTCACAAAATGCCGCAAGGATTTATGGACTTGTCCTTTGCCATGACCTCTTTAGCAATGATTCAGCCGCCGTATCAGCCGTATATCGACAATGATATGACATTCAAAGAAAACGGGAAAACGGCGATCATCCGTATTATTGTTCCGCCGGCCGACCCGCAGCAAGGATTTGAGGCTCAAAAAGACATTCTCGGCTTTGCTTTACAGAAAGCTCAAAAGCTTTACCAGTTATATACACACGTCGTGAACAGCGGAATGACGGGAAAAAGCTCTGCTCCGGAAGAGCTTTATCTGTAATATTCATTCCTTGCGGGCGTTCAAAACGCTCATAATCAAGCGATACGCCTCTGTAATGTCTTTGAATCGTTCCTCCAGTTCCTTACTGCCGCCGTGGGAGTCCGGATGGTAAGTCTTTGCCAGTCGTTTGTAATTCGTCCGAACCTCTTCCAACTGTAACGGAAAATCCAGCTCCAAGACTTTAGCGGCCGCCGCGATGACAGGATCGGAGGCCGGAATTTTATCCGCTTTGAAATTTTCCTCTTTGGCGGAACCGAAGATTTGTTCTTTCATATCGAACGGATCGGCAAACATTGCGGGATCAAAGCCGCGTTCCCCCAGCTTCCATGTCGGGCGCTGCCAGCATACATCCTGTTTCAAATGCTCTTCAATTTCATCAGAAGTCATTCCCGCATAATAATCCCATTGAGCATTGTATTCCTGAACGTGTTCCAGACAAAACCAATAGTAATCGGATAACGTTCTGTCTTTCGGCGCACGGAACTCGGCCGGCTTGTTACATCCTTCCTTATCGCAGACATGTTCCGGCGCGACCGGTGTTTTGCCGGTCAAATCATTAAAAGGAAATTCATATTTCGAACGGCGTCCCATTATTTTTCTTCTTCGGAAAATTCATCCTTCCGGCAATAAAAATCGGGCCATTCCCGTTTGACCATTTCACCGGAACTGTCCCATGCCAGACACGTATCCAAAGGATCGGGGCGAACGCCGCGGCAATATTTCATCATTCGCACCTGCGCCATCGTTTGAAAAGCCGCATTTGCCGCGCCGATCAACAATGAGAACAAATGCGTACAAGCTTGCTTTTGAGGAATGCGCCGGCGCAATTCTTTTGAAAAACCGGCACAAATACGAAGACCTTCCGCGTTTTTAAAAACGGCTTCGGCGACGGGACATTGCCTGTAGGGATATTTTTCGATTTTAACATCCAACCCTCGAATGACCATATCATCGTCAATCGTCAACGTCAGACACATTTCGTGAAACGTTTCACCGGCGGCGATCATACCGCCGCGATCGATGCAAGGACAATCAACCGTTCTTCTGTCGCGGAAGTGCCCTTCGATATCCCACAAACCGTCCGTCCGGCGATATCCGACATAGTCTATATGCCGGAAATAAAGCTCTTCGCGCTCATTGTTCAAAGAAGGAGAAACCATTCTTTTTTCTGCCTTTTTCATTAAGAACCCGTTCAACGGTTTCCACAGGAATATTCTGAACCAGAACACCTCTGCCGATTTCTTCCAGCAGAACGAAATTCAACTGGCTTCCCGTCGCTTTTTTATCTTTTTTCATAAAAGCGATCAAATCGACATTCTTCAGTGTTGATTCAAATTGTATCGGCAGTCCCCATTTTTGGAACTGAAGCGAAATTTTTTCGGGCAGTTCCGGGGGACACAATTCCATATCGGCGGACAGCCACGCCGCAAGAACACAGCCGATAGCGACCGCTTCCCCATGGGAAATCGAACCGCGCATACCACCGACGCCTTCGATCGCATGCCCGATGGTATGCCCGAAATTCAACAAAGAACGCAGCCCCGTTTTTTCAAATTCGTCTTCGGAAACGACGGCCGCTTTAATCCGGCAGCATTGTTCAATGGCATAGCGACAAGCTTCGTCATCCAAAGCGATGACCCGTTCTCCGGCCTCTTCCAGCCAATGCCAAAAATCGGCGTTCAAAACCAATCCGTATTTGGCCACCTCGCCGAAACCGGACAGGACTTGCTGCGGATCCAGCGTTTTTAATGTATGAGTGTCAATAAAAACGGCTTTCGGTTGATGGAACGTCCCTATCAGGTTTTTGCCCGATGATGTGTTTACGCCGGTTTTTCCGCCGACCGAGCTGTCCGTTTGCGCCAAAAGAGTTGTCGGGATCTGAATGAAATCAACGCCGCGCAGCAAAACGGAAGCGCAAAAGCCGGTCAAATCGCCGACTACGCCGCCGCCCAAAGAAATAAGCGCACTGTTGCGATCACAGCCGAGCTTCAGAATTTTTTCCAAAATCCTTTCCGCTTCTTTGAACGACTTGCTCATTTCCCCCTGCTCTATGGTAAACGCGTAAACGTCATAGCCCGCCGCTTCCAAGCTTTCCTGAACGACAGGCAAATACAGGGATTCCACCAGATTATCCGTAACTAAAAACAGTTTTTTCGACCGTACATACGGTTGAATGAACGTCCCCATGTCGGACAGAAAATCCGCACCGATAAAAATCGGATACGATTTTTCGCCCAAATCAACATCCACACGCGTCAATTCCTCAAGCGTCATTTTTCCTCCTTCGGACGAACCGGTCGATTTCGCGAACCATCATTCGCAGAACCTGCCCCATTGTTTCCTCTTTATAGCGGACGTGAATATCCGCCTGTTCATAGAAAGAGCGCCTTTTTTCCAACAATGTCCGAATCACTTTTTCCGGACTTTCCACATTCAGCAACGGTCGGTGCGTCCGCCCCGCGGTATTGCGAATAATTGTGGACACTTCCGCGTCCAAAAAAACGCTGACAGCTTTTTCCCGAACATTTTTTCTGGTGATTTCGGATAAAAAGGCGCCTCCGCCCGACGCCAAAATGCACACGTCATTTTTCAGCAAACGAGCCATGATTTTTTCTTCTATCCGGCGAAAATCCTGTTCGCCGTAGCGTTCGAACAAATAACAGATATCACCGCCGCCCGCCTTTTCTATTTCCTGATCCGCATCAACAAACGGAACGGAATAAATGCGCGCCAGCCGACGTCCGATACTGCTTTTGCCGCATCCCATCATGCCGACCAAAAACAAAGTCTTGTCCAGCGGATAGGGAAAATGAAGAAACGTTTCTTTTGATTCCAACATGTTATGTTGTTATCCCTTTAAAAATTCTAACGTTATTTTAACTTGATTATGACATAAGAAAAGAAGTTTTTAACATTCCTTAAAAGAAAGGTCTAAAAATGCGCCAAAAATCAAGGTGGTATATTTATCCCATTTTACTTGCCGTCATCGGTTTCGGTGTTTTTATTGCCGTTTACGACATTCAGATTCCGAAGACCGTCGTCCAAAAAGACATCAGTTATGACAAGCTTCAAAAATAAACTTTTTGCAGCGGCTTTGTGTTTAAGCACCCTTTCGAACGCCGCCGCGCAGGAAGAAACTTATTCCGTCCCGTCCGTTCACTTCCTGCCTTTGAAAAAAATGGAGGCGAATGCTTACGGCATACACATTCCCGAATCAACGGATGTTTTGAATGAAGATACATGGAAAAACGCCGTTTTTCCGGTAACGGCGGCGAAATTTCATCAAATAGGGAAACAACTGCCCGCCGGCGGCGAAAAGTTGCGTCTGGATTTGCTGAAACTGACGGCGGCCCCGCCCGAAGGAGCGTCAGGACAAGCTTTCATCGCTTTAAAATTGAAGCAACTGTTTGATTTGGCTCAATTTGAAGACGCCTACCGGCTGATACAAAAAATACCGGAAAAAACACGCGGCGACAGTCTGAACAAAATTTATGCCGATTTGTCTTTAACACAAAACCTGAACACAGCCTGTGCCCGGAAAAGTATGGACGGGGACGACCCGTTTTGGCAAAAACTCTCCGCCGTTTGCGCCGCAATCGATAAAAAGGAAAACGAAGCGTTTCTTGCCTTGGAATTGTTAAAAGAACAAAAGGCTGATAATCCTTTTATCACAAAAGCCGTAGACACTTTCCTGTATGGGAAATCTTTAAAAACGCCTGAAAAAATCACGCCGTTAGCCGTTGCGATATGGCGCGCGGCCGGTCGGAAACTGACCGAACTGAAAGATCCGGACGATCAAATCTGGTTCAAAGCCGTTTTTGTTTCGGATGAAACGATTTCCGTCGAACAACGCCTGCCCTTTGCCGAAGAATTGACGCAATCCGGTCTTTTATCCGCGGAAAAGCTGAAAACTTTTTACACTCGGGTTTCCTTTGAAGAAAACCAAGACACTCCGTTATCGCCGGTATTATTCCGCGCCCGAAGCTTTCAGCACGCACAAGCGGCGGCCGACAATCCGGAAAAACAAAATTTTATTAAAAAAGGTCTTCAATCGGCAAAAGAATCCGGCGTTTTATATGCTTTTTCCGCCGCCGGCGAAAACATTTTGAAAACATTGACGCCCGATCCGGAAACTTTGGAAGAATCGTCCCTCTTGATTGAGGCTTTTGTTTTGGCCGGATTAAACGAACAAGCCGCAGACTGGTATAAAAAAGCCGAAATTCTTTTTCCCGTTTCCGAAACGACCGCCAATGGGTGGTATTTTGCGGAATTGGCTCAAACCGATAAAAACGAACATTTTCTTATTCCCGCTTTGGAAAACATGATGGCTTATGCCGAAAAAAAGAAAAAAGCGGATGACGCTTTCACTGCGCGGATAGACCGGTTGATGCTGATGTTTCAAATGCTGGATATGATTCCTCCGGATGAATCATGGAACTACTCTTCGTTCGCTGAAAATTCACTTGAAGAAGAACTGAGCGAACGGGGAAAAAGTACCGTTCCTTCTCAAAAATCCGTTGGTGACGCCGTATTGGAGGCTTTGCGTGAATTAAACGGGAGTTATACCGGTCTGATGGCCGCCCTGTCCGGTCTGACACGCATCGGACTGGAACGGGACGCCGCCCTGTTGGCGGCGCAGTCGGCAGATCTGATTCTTCAATCGGAGAAAACGCATGAATAAGGAATTGATCAATGCTTTTACGGAAACAATCACGGCGGAACGGGGAGTGTCTGCAAATACCGTCGCCGCCTACACGCGCGATCTGAAAGATCTCGGCTTTTTTTTGGATTCGAAACGACGTACCTTTGAAAACGCGACCCCTAAAGATTTGCGCGCCTATATGGTTTTTACGGCGCAAAAGGGGATGGTCGAAAAAACACAAGCCCGACGATTGTCCGCTTTAAGGGAATTTTACAAATACCTCTATACCGAAAAAATCAGAAAGGACAACCCTGCAGAAATCTTGGATTCGCCCCGATTGAAACGCGCTCTGCCCAAATACTTGTCCGAAGACGAAATCAACGCCCTGTTTGACGCGATCAATCAAATAACGCCTGAAAGCAAAGCCGTCCGCATGCGCGCGCTGTTGGAAATCTTGTACGCATCCGGTTTACGCGTTTCAGAATTGATCACATTGCCGTCCAACGTCGCCAATATCAAAGAAAACTTTTTAATCGTTCGCGGCAAAGGTTCAAAAGACAGAATGGTACCGCTGACCGATGCGGCCGAACAGGCTTTGCATGACTGGATTCCGGAACGGGAAAAGACTTTGCCCAAAGGACGCGGATCGAAATGGCTGTTCCCGTCTTCCGGCAAAACGGGACACTTAACACGCGAAAGCTTTTTTTTGGAATTAAAAGAACTGGCGTTAAAAGCGGGCATTCCGGCCGAACGTGTTTCTCCGCATGTCATCCGTCACTCTTTTGCCAGCCATTTGATCGCTCACGATGCCGATTTGCGCACCGTTCAGCAAATGCTGGGACATGCGGACATAGCGACAACGCAGATTTACACCCATATACTGGACGACCGTTTAAAAAGTTCCGTTGAAAAGAGTCACCCGATGGCCGACCCGAAATTTTTTCAAAATCTCTTAAAAAAATGAAGACGAAAGGGTTTCTTGTCGTTATAATTCCGCCTTATGAAAATAGTTACGCAATACATTCTAAAGCAAATGCTTTTCGGGTTCGTTTTGATTACGGCCGGCCTGTTGATGATTGTATGGCTGTCACAGTCATTACGACTGTTTGATATGCTTTTAAATTCAAAGGTTTCCATCTGGCTGTTCATTCAACTGACCATGATGCTGATTCCGGGATATCTGGCAATCATTTCCCCGATTACGTTGTTTGCCGTAGCTTTGTTCACCTACAACCGCTTAATCACCGATCGGGAACTGATTATTCTGCGTTCCGCCGGTATGAGTCCCTTGCAACTGGCGAAACCGGTCGTTGTCATCGGCTTTTTATTTACTTTACTGGGATTTTATATCTCGCTGGTGCTGGTTCCTCAAGCTGTCGCCAATTTTCGCGAACTGCGTTGGAAAATCCAGCACGACGTTTCCCATCTGCTGATTCAGGAAGGTGAATTTAACGATATTTCCAACGGCGTTACGGTATACATCCGCTCTAAAAACGATGACGGATCGTTGGACGGGATTTTGCTGCACGACCAACATTCGAACGACACTCAAGTGACCTTGCTGGCTGAAAAAGGGACGATTGTTTACCATGACGGGGTTCCGCAAATTTCCATGAAAAACGGTTCCCGACAGGAAGTGTCCAACAAAACGGGACGTTTTTCGATTTTGTATTTTGACTTTTACAATATG
>JAFYCE010000076.1 GCA_017539865.1 Alphaproteobacteria bacterium | reverse complement strand
GCGCTCTGATTCCAGTCCTGATTGACATCTTCCAAATTGTTGGCCAATCTTCTAATACCTTTGAACGGCCCTTTCATATCATCATTTCTGGTTAAATTGTCAAAAGCCTTTGTCGTCAGCAAAACGCCATGCGTACCGGCTGTATTCCTTTCGAGTCCTTTCTGTCCGTTTTTCCAATCCTTCAAAGCTCCGCTGGTTTTATCACCGAATAAACGCTCTCCGAGCGAACTTGCCTTGTTATCTTTGGCGTAAGCCAAATAACCGCGCCGTTTCAATCGATCCGTAGCCGCTTTATACTCTTTTGAATTTTTATCGGCACCTTTGTCTTTATAAAGCCGTGCCGCTTTTTTATCTTTATAACGCTGGACGGTATTAAAGCCGAAGTTTGCCGCTTTTTTAGCCACCGCGGCCGTATTTTTAACTGCGGTTATCGTTCCTTTAGCCGTTTTGCCCATACCTCCGGCGCCGCCGGAAAGAGCCCCCATGAAATCACCGATAACTTCGCCGAATAAAACCAGAAAAAAGCCCAAAAATATCAATCCGGTCATTCCGGGACCGCACAACACCCGTTCCAGTTCATTCGGATTTCCTATAAAGAACAAAGGATTCTTAACAAAAGGAAGGAAACGGTCGATATAATCATGAATGATTTGCACGGCGCAAGCGGCGAACGCGCACATTCCCATGATATAAAAACCGATTTCCAAAAACAGGGAGGCGACTTTTCCCGTAAAATTACGCGTCGGTACAAAAATGTACGCAGCAACAGCCAACGGCAGCATACACAACGCGATTCCATATCTGAAAACGCCGTCCAGCATCAGAATGGGCAGATAAACCATCAAAATCAACGAAATGATAAAGACGATCAGGCCGATGAACATAACAAATATTGTCGGCCCGAGGAAAACGCCCATCAACGAAATCCCCGCTCCGAAATTCAGCTTTTCCTCCAACGCTTTGACCAGACACAACAGTCCGCTTTCAGCTCCGCCGCCGGGGGAACAGGGAACTTGACCGCCGGTGCCTTGAATGATGGCCAATCCCGCGTCAACAAATCCGGAAAAGACAGGTTCCGCAAACATCTTCATCGCCGACGCCGAACCGCCGGAAGCCAAATCCCGCAATAAACCGACGCCCAAAACCAACCAAAACGTCTGAGTTGCCAACGTTTTCCAAAATGCGCCGACATCCGGTTCCTGCAATGACGCCACATATTTCAAAATGAAAATCGCCAACCACAACCCGTAGCCGACGGCGACCAATCCGACCGCGCTTTTGGCAACAGAAGGGATAACGCTTCCGGCTGCAATGTTTGCAGCTTCATAAACCTTTTGGAACATGGAACATGTCCAACATCCCTCTGTCATCCGTTCGATTTTGGTTGCTTCCTCTCCGGTGTTTTTCGGCGACATTTCGGACGCGCAGCCGGAAACAAACATAATGTTGGAAACAAGCATAAGCGCACATGCCACCCGTGTGACATAAAATCTTTTAAAAAATGTGCGCCATGCTCTCAACATTCGTTTATCCTAAAAGACTCCGCTTACTTACCGGAACGATTTCCGTTTTTGTCCTCTACGACACCGGCTGAATCCGCGGTGTTTTTGCCGACCGGTATCCTATCGACCGTACCGTCTCCATGTGTTACGGTATTACTTACCACATTGCCGCCTTCCACGCCTAAAATTCTTGTATTGCCACTTTTTGTGGTCACTGTTTTTTGCGTCAGTTCACCTTTGCTGTTAAACGATTGAGTCTTCTGGCTTGTTTTTCCGTCTTTCATCTGCTCGTCCGAAATCATCCGGTTTGAACCGTCGTATTGCGTCCGGCTGACAATCTTACCGCTGTTGTCATAATGGACTTCGGTTGTTAATCCTCCCCTTGTCTTGTCAGTAGAGGTTGTCATCCATGTTTGCGTTTTTTCATCAAACCGGGCGTTTTTGGAAACCCCCTTTGGCGGTTCCGCAGGTCTGGCCGGAGGAGGAGGTGGTGGCGGCGGCACAGCGTTATTGTCCGCCTTTGCCCCGGAATTGTCAGCAGCTTTGCCGCCTTCCTGCTTTAGAGCGTCCGGACGGCCGGCATCCCCATGAAGAATATTGCTGAGATCGTCCCGTCTTTGGTTTTTTCTATCCATGTGATTACTGATTCGATCAGCTCTGTTCAGCTCACGTTGTCCCGCTCTTGCGGTAAAGTCGTTCCGGCTTGCCTGAGCCCGATCACGCGCGGCCTGCTGGTCGTCGCGTGTTTTTTCTCTGGCGTCGTTGGCGCGTTCTTTTGCATCCATCCGTTCCTGATTCCGCAAATTCTGTTCCAACTTCAAATCAGCCTTTTCCTGTTTTCTGGCTTCAGCTATTTTATCCTTATCGCCGGAAGCATAAACTTTAGCCCGAGCTCGTTTTCTGGCATCTAATTCCTGCCACTGCTTCGCCCTATTTTCGGCCCGTTCCTTACGTCCGCTTTGACGTTCCTGTCTGGCTTTTTCATTTGCGTCTCTTTGTTTTGCATTTGCGTCATACTTTGCCTGCTGCTTTTCCTCCACGGATTGCATACCGAGTTTTCCTCTTATGTTATTCCGCAGATTTCTTCCGCCCTGACGAACAGCATCACCTGCAGCCTGGAATTTATCCCCGACCGCCTGTTTTACATCAGCGCGTCTTTGCATTCTTCTTTCCTGATGATTCTTTCGCGCGGATTGAACCCTTGAAGCCATCCGTCCGACTGCACTGTTTTTGATAGCTCCGCCGACAGCTTTTCCGACTTTACTGTTAGCAATGGCTCCCGCTACCGCAGCCGCCCCTCCGGCGACTTTCGCCGTACCGGAAACGGCATGGTGAGCTCCGCTGACCATCGCCTGCGCGCCGCCTTTAGCCGCTTGGAAAGCCGTATCGTTCGAGAAGCTCGCTCCCGCGAAATAACCGGCCAATTCGCTCGACCCCTGTCTTAACAACAACAAGCCGTAGATGACACTGGCGGTAAATATCAGAATATTGCTGGTTGTCCCTGCCGTTCCCGAGGAATAATCCGCGCACGGATCACTATCACTGAAATTGACAAACCTGTAGGTACAAAGAGCCAGCTTTTCAGCATCCGGACCGTCGGAAATCGATCCCAATCCGGAAGAGCCCACGATCATTTTCAAAGCGATATCCATGGCGATCTTAACCATCATAAACGTAAACGCCACATTCAAGGTCGCCTGAAATCCCTTGGAAGCATAATCCCTTGTCGACTGAAACACCCACGCGACGATGAACAGAGGGCACAGCGCCGCGACAACCCCCATACGGAAACATGCGTCTATCAGGAAGAACGGGAAAACCAAACCGAAAGCAATCGCCGCCGCATAAATCATACAGCCGCTGAAGAAAATCCCCGGATCCCAAAATGTGAAATCGAAACCGAGAGAAAGCTTATGAATTTTCGACATGCATTTCAAATGCCATGCGTCCGCTTGTACGCCGGCGACCGATTCATGAATGGCATCCGCCATTCCTCTGGCCGCCCCCGCCGCGCTGGCCAAACCGCCATCAATATTGGTGGAAGATCCGCCGACTCCGACGAATCCGGCTCCGGCCTCAATAATCGGCGCAAAAAAATACGAGAAGAAAAAATTCGGACTGGACAAAAGCGCCGCAGCGATTCCGATTCGCAGCATCATCCCCCCGATTTTTGTTACATTCTCCATCGGATCGGATTCCACCATACCGCCGACGATTTTCAGAACGAAGACGGCCAACCACAACATACCGCCGACGATCATCAATCTAATCGCCCCCTTGGCAACATTTTTGAAAACGCCGTTTCCGATAGCGACAGAGGCGTTCAAAGCCGCAGTCATCGGCTTATCCCACCATTTCGGTCCGGTCATTTTTATACTGTCCTGATATTTGCAGACATCATCACCTTCGGGATACGGCAAAGTTTCAATACCGATTGCGAAGCACGGTAAAGGAGCCGTTGTCGACACGAATAAAAGCAACCATAAAAGAGCCCGCTTTGCCATATGTTTATACTTCATCATATCGAACATCCTTTCAGGTTGCCCAGCAAAAAACCAACACCCCGATCATACGGGAATCCTAATTACTCTATAGAATAATACAAAAATGCAATACGAATTATGACAGTTTTTTGATTTTTATGACACTCAAAAAAAATCTTTTTCATTTCACGGTTTTTCTATAGTATTGGAACAGAAGTTTTTTGACTTCGCCCCACCGTTCCTTTAAACTGATTGCATGTTTTATCTCTGAATTAAAGAAAAAGCCATGGATTCTTCACAGCAGACCGCAACGCAACCCGTCAAAAAAATACTTGTCAAGCGCGTCAAAGTCCTTGTCAAAAGACCGGTTCCGGCTGCTCCGGGAGCGACGGCCGCCCCCAAACGTCCGACTTTAATCAAAGTTCCCGTAAAAAAAGTTGTGCCGGCATCGCCCGCCGCCTCTGCAGCGGTTTCGCATTCTCCGGCTCCGGCTGAAACAACACCGCCCGCCGCCGTCCGGCCGCCATCGGAATCCGGCCGGCCGTCCTATGTGGGGCAAGTCATTCACGGCGTTGAAGTTAAGCCTGTCGTTTTCGAATTGCCGAACGACATCTTGGCCGCCGTTGAAAGATATAAAAAAATCCCTCAAAAGGCATTGGCTTTGTACATTTACGCCCGCGTTTACGCCGAACGTGTTGCAAAAGAACACGGACGGCAGTTTCCTCCCATGCTGGTCGAACTTCCCGAAGACACCATGCAAATGAAGGAAATCATCCATGATGCCGAAGGGGATGAATTATTTGACGCCATTCTGGACGATTTTCTGGAGATGACTCAGTTCATCGAGGGATTGGACAGAATCGTCAACACCAAGGCACCGTTGGAGGAGATCATTCGAACCGAATTGAACCGCCAACGAAACAGCGCCCCGTCTACCGCCGGACAAATCGTACTGGCTTATTTGAATCTGCTGATCGACATGTTGATGGTTCATGAAAAACTGACTTTGATGAATATTGATTCCGAAATCAAGCAGAACGTGGATAAAATCAAAGAGATGGAAGAAGACGAAAAAGCGATAAAAAGAAAATTTGTTACCGCCATTGAACGTAAACGTTTCCCTGTAAACGCCCGAAAACTGATTGACAACTATTTCAATTTGGCCAAACGCGATCCGGATAAAGCCTACGAGACCCTGACAACGAATCCTTTGTTTTTTTCGCCTATTTTGCTTGAAAAAATGCCAAAGAAATTTTTCGGGTTAATCAAGCCGTCCCCTAAAGACGCCCTTGCCGTTAACAAGCAATTGGCTTCTTTTCTTAAAAATTTGAAAGCATAAGGCGCTTTTTATGAACTTTTAATGACGGTATGGACAAAAAAACACTTTTCCTACTATACTAAGAATAACATCAGGTGCATATCCCGATTTGCGCAAGGAGATAACCAATGACTGAAATGCAACAAACTGCTGAAAAACAGGCTTCTGAAAAAGAGGGAAATGTTTTTTCCGCCACTCCGAAAGAAGAACAACAAGCCGACGTACAACGCCCCAACGAACAACAGGCGGACGAACAACAGGCGGACGGAACATTCAGCGGCACCAAAAAAGAAGAAAAAGAAGACGGTTTTGATTACGGTGCGCCCCTTGATTTGGGGCCAGACACCAATGCTGCGGATTTCTTTATCAATCAAATCATGACGTTGGATCTTTTTTCGCGGATGATCCCGCGCATTTCAGCAAACATCAACTTGATTGCAAAATTAGCGAAAACAACTAAAAAAACGATTAGCGGCATCCGCAAAAAAAGAAAAGAAAAAAATGATGCCATAAAAGCTTCGCTTGAAGCTAAAAAACAGGCGAAGAAAAATGCTCAGGAAAAAGCCTTTAAAGAAGTAGAAAAGGAAAGGGCGGAAAAAGAAAAGGCGGAAAAAGCTAAAAAAGGTAAACAAAATTTGAAACAGGCGGGGCAGGAAGCTCAAAAAAGAAAGAATGAAAAGCAAAGCAACTCCAACAACGCCCATCACAAACAAAGCAATAAGAACTTGCATAAAAACGAATTGAAGAATCTGAAAAACTTACAAAAAAGCATTTTGCAAATCAACACTCAGTCGCGGAGCAACCAACAAACGCATCAAATCTCCCGCGACGGAAGAGAATAAATCCATTAAGGAAAGGGAGGGGAAAAATATCCGCTCCCTTTCTTTTTGACTTTTTGGCAAATAGATTTATATTTATATCGTATTGTGTGTTGAGGAAGGGAACATAAGTATATGAAAAAAGGAAAAATACAGTTTATCCCGCTTCTTTTTTCAGCTGCAGCGGCTGCAGCGCTTTTTTATATAATCGCCCGATATTCTTTTTTGTATTTCTGGAGGTTTGACCTTTCATCCCCGCAACATTGGGAACATATTTTGCAAAAATGGCAAAACGGTTGGATACTGCGTACATCCAAAGAAATGTATTTTGTTGCCGCATTGCTGTTTTTGATACCGGGATATCTGATTTTTTGGTTCATTGTTTATTGTTTCCCGCTGAAAAAAATCCTGCTGTTTCCGGTTTCTTTTGCTCAAAATCGTAAAAAAGCGAAATTACAGGCTCAATCTTTGGCGGCCGCCATCGGTCCCGCCGACCGCATAAAAGCCCCTGTTTCTAAGAAAGAACAAAGAAAAGCGGCCCAAACCGTCAAAGCCCCATCCGAAAAAATGAAGCTTATCAATCAGTTGCGCGGGAAAAGCGTTTCACAGCACACAGCGACGGAAGCCGCTTCTCCGATTGCGGCGGGAAAAGATGCGCCTGCTCAGAAAAACACTCCGGAACAAGAAAACGCATCCCGTTTCGATTTATGGGAAAAATTTGCAAACAGTCTGGAAAGTGCCAATATATTTGCAGTACGCCAGATAACAATAAAGAATGTCGTTTTCAATTTAATCGCCTTCACGCAAAACGCTTTGTTTTTGATTCGTGAAGCTCCGGAAGAAAGCGCCAGTTGGGAAACGCATGACGGAGATACTCCGGCTGTTTGGAAAACACAAAAAGGGGATATTCCCTCCCCGTTGGTTCCGATGATTGAAACAAGAAAGCTTTTACAAACCTACATTGACGAACATTTTTCGGAATATTCAAATATATCGCTGAATTTCTGTATGATTTTGGATCATGGTACAATTACTAATCCGGATGCTTTCTTGGCTTTTCTGGAACAAAACAATCTTTCCGCTTTACGGATGGGATCCTGTAAAACGACCGCTTTACCGGACAGCGCCGCTTTAGTGGAATACATCAAGTCGCAACCGGCTTCTTCAGCGGAAATGAATGACGCTTTTGCCCTTGCCTTTCTTGATTTGATGACGGAAGAATAAAAAACGGGATATTGCTCGGGGGGATTTCATCAGTGAAATTTATTTTTTCCTTTTCCAGAATTTTCTTTATCCTTTTTATTTGGACAATCGGATACTTTTTCTGGTTTCAGCGCATGATGATTGCTTTATGGCAATTTAATCCCATGTCGAAACAGCATTGGTTGTACATTTGGAATCAATGGCAAAACGGCTGGGTCATTCAATCCGCCGGTGAATGGGCGTTTGTCATCCTTTTATTTGCCGTTATCCCCGTCTGGCTGACCGGAGGCGCCATTCTTTGCACCATTCCATGGCTGAAATGGCTTAAAGTCATTTTAATGTTTCCGCTCCGTTTGCTTATCAACCAAATCAAAGAACGCCGGAAAAACATAAAAACGGCGCGTCCGAAAGTAACAAAGAAAAAATCCTACAAACAGACACGACCGCCGGCAATCCGAGCCGGTTCCGGCAGAATAAAGCATCCGGAGAAGGCGCCTGAAAAGGAAACGGCCGCAGCTGTTTCCGCTGCTCCGACAGCGGCTCCCGCAGCAGAACGCCCACAGGAAACATTTGCTCCTGTGGCACAAAAAACACCTGTTCCGACAGCATCACCGGCTTCTTCCGGCGGTTCTGTTTTGGATATTTTGCAATCGGCCGGATACAGACTTATTTCAGACGCCAAAATCGCCGGCAAAAAAATCGATTTCGTTGCGGTGGCCGCCGACCATATCCTGCTTTGCCTGATCGATTCCGAAAGTGGCGATTGGTTGGCGGATGAAGAACGCTTCAATGATGAAGAACCTTTGTGGTTTTCTGAAAGCAACCACCGCATTTCTCCGGTGCGCGTCGTGTTAAATGCGCGAGATTCGCTGTCACCCCAGCTGCCCGGTTCTGCCAGAGGAATGGTCATTAAAGCAATGGTTGTCATCCGTCAGGGAACAATTATCAACGCCGAAGACATGTTTGAAGTCTGGAACGGTTTGAATGTTACGGTATGCCGCCACGAAGAAGGAGGCCCCAATGAGATCACCTCTTTGCAGAGTGCCGTTTCTTCAGTTGCCGCCCCTGATGATGATTTGTATCACAGTGTTTCCGGTTTATTGAATTGATTCTTTAAAATTCCGAATGTTTTTTATGCTTTTCTCTAAAAATAACGTTGAGAACGGTAGATTTTTATTATCGCATCCTTTATACTGAATGAATGTTTTTGTAATCTTTTAAGGAGTGTTTCCCCGAAATGGCCAGATCCGGAGATGAATGGGCTGAAAGAGAAGCGGCGATACAATGGGTCATATGGACCGTTGTCATTGCTATTGTTGCTTCTTATATTATTGCCATTTTGTCTTTTTCGCTGACGAATCTGATTCCCAAAGGCATCAGTCAAAATACGCTTTTGATGGTTTGGAAATTTATTAAAAGAGTGGCTTTCCAACCGATAGCGTTGATAGTTGTTTATTGGAAATGGGTTGTAAAAGCGTTTAATGCTAATACAGATTTACCTCTTTATTTCTGGCTTCCTGTCATTCCGTTTTTTTCGTTTCTGACCATTCTGATGGCCGGCTTGTTGAGCAATCCGCATTCGTGGTTGTCCACCATTCACGGTTCGGGACGTATTGCCACCAAAGCCGACATTGAAAAGATGGGGCTGTTTCGCGGCTTCATCGTCGTCTTAGGACGTTGGCATGGAAAATTGCTCCGACTGCCGGAAACGTTGTCCGTTTTGGTGCTAGCGCCTCCCGGAACCGGTAAAACCGTCGGGGTCGTTATGCCGACCATTTTTGAATCGAACAACATCAGCATTATCGTTAACGACCCCAAGCCCGAACTGTGCTTTAAAACAAGCGGTTACCGTCAAACTATCGGCCCCGTTTTCGTTATCAACTGGGGGGCGGAAGACGAACCCGAAAAAGGAATTTATTATCCTAGCTGGAATATGTTGTCAAACACATGTCTGCCGCCGTTCGGCCCCGCCCGCGATATGTATGTTGACTCCATGGTGAACGTGCTGGTGGAAGAACCCAAAGGCGGTGCGGATCCGCACTGGGCCAAAACCGGCCGTAACGCTTTGACCGGCTTCATTCACTTTGTTGTCGGCAAATGCGAACACGCACGCGCGAACGATTATTTCATCGGTCGTTTGTATGAAGGAAAATTGGATGACAAAGACCGCGAGGTTCTGGAAGGCTACTATATGGACATGACGGACGCGGATGCGGCGGAAGCTTTGGAACATCTGCGCAACGGAACGTTGACTTTAAACAATTACGTGCCGATCGGAACATGGGAGATGCTGCCGGAATCATGGGTCGGTGCGGAACCGTGCATTGCAATGATTTTGGACTGGCTGACCGAAGCGCAAATGCAAATGGCGGCGGAAATCAAGAAAAAAACGGAAGAAGGCGATCAGATGGCCGCATTAGCGGATCCGATGCGCGACATGTTGGACCAAGCTGTGGCGGAATGCAAACGGTACGGATACGCCCACCGTGCGGTTGTCGAATTGAATCAGCTGTCGGGAACGCCGGATAAGGAACGCGGCTCCATTTTATCAACCGCTTTGACGGGTATCGGCATTTTCAAAAACTCGGCCGTCCGTTCACGTACGAAGATGAGCGATTTTGTCTTTAAAGACTTGCGCGGCATGAAAGATCCGATTACGGGTGAAATGAAATCCATCGCGATTTATTTGTCAGTGAATCAGGTTGATGCCCGCGCGTTGAATATCATTACCGGTACATTTGTTGAGCTGATGAGTAACTTCCTGATTGCGAACCCGCCGAACTTCAAACAAGGCGACGGTTCCATGACAGGTCCGTTCCCGACATTGTTCGTGCTCGACGAATTTCCGCAAATGCCGAAACTGGGCGCGGTGAAAGACGGCCCTGCGGTCGGTCGTGGTCAGAAAGTGTCGTATTTGCTGATCGGACAAGATTTGGGGCAAATTTCCGGTCAATACGGAAAAGACGATTTGGAAACGATTATTTCCACGACGGCGGCTAAAATCATTTTGTCTCAGAACAACGAACAGACGGCACAGCGTTTTGAAAAGATGATTGGAACGAAAACCGTTGAAATCGCTTCGAAATCCAGAACGGAAGGCTGGTCGAAGCAAGCAACCCCCTTCTCGGCGAACGTGTCCCGTTCGTTGCAAGGTTCGGCGGTAATTGGAGCATCGCAAATGTTGTCTTTGCCGTCAACGCAGCAAATTGTTTTGATGCAAGGCTTTATGAACAGACCGATTATGGCGGATGCGCCGCGTTGGTTCTTAGATAAAGAGATGACGGCAAAATGTAACATTCCTCCGTCGCCATTTGTGCCGTATTGGGTGGTGGCTCAGCGTGAAGATACGGATGTCAGCGCCTTAAAAGGCTTGATTGATATTGCCGAGGAAGAAGAAAATGACGCTTCGGATGAATTTATCAAAGACTATCAGGATTACGGCGTTGACGATCTTGAAAGTGACGATGAAAATTTTGACGATTATGATGAAGACGAGGAAGGAACCGACGGAGAGAAAAAAGCGAAAAGCGATTCATTTGATAATGAAAACTATGACGATTTCATTGATGATAAATTCTAGTCCTTTTCAAAATATTTAAAGAGGAAATACGATGTGGGACTGGTCGGGAGCTAAAACACCTCCGCCTTCCGTCCGAACGAGAGGGGAAGCTGCAGAGGAAGCACAAAATCAGGGCGTGACACCTGTTCGCCGTGACATTCAGTCTATGCCCTCCCGTCCGTATAGAACGTTGCCGCCGACAGCGCCGGCATCGGCTTACCCCGATCCGGCGAAAATGCCGCCGTCGCCCTCTTATCCGCAAAGAATGCCGCCGATGACTTACCCTCGATCCGCACCCACGCAACCGTATATGCCGCAGCCGCAAGTCCCTCCGTCATACGGACAGCAACCATATGCAATGCCGCCGCCTTATCCTCCTCAACCCTACTCCCAACCGCAGCCTTACGCGCCAAGACAGCCATACGGTACATCCCCTTTTGTTCCGGCGTCGCCCTCTTATCCGCCGCAACCGCAGCCGTATGCGCCGCAGCCGTATGGACAACAGTCGTATGCACCGGCACAGCCTTATGCGCCGCAGCCCTATGTTCCCCAACCCTACGCCCCTCAACAGCCGGCGCAAAATCCATATCAATCTTATGATCAACAACCGGCGGCATCCGGTAACGCGCAGGAAGAGAAAGCGTTATGGGAATGGCAGTTTCAGCAAACCGGATTGCTCAATATGGATTTGATTGAAGTCGAATTTGTTCCGTTGGATCCGAACTGGTTAAGCGAATTGCAAAAAGCGTTTAAGCGTACACGCCGCGATTTTCTGAAATACGTCGGTTATCATCACATGAATGAACTGCTGGCGGCGGGGATGAGCGAAGAGGCGATTAAGCTGGTTAAAAAAGGAAAAGCCCCTGAAAATTTTAACATCCACAGACGCATTCCTTTCGAATATGGCGGAACGAACAGTTTTTCCAATCTGGTTTTAATTCAGACGCATCCATTCCATACCGAGATTCACCGGTTTATCGATATGCAAACGCTGACACAGCCGAATTTCAAACCGCGCAAATTGTATTTGCCTTCCCCGAAAGGAAAGGTTTACTTTTCCGGTGAAGTCGAAATTTCATCCGGCGGAACAAGCCGGCACGATCGCAGTGTATATGCGGGCTTTTTGGAAAGCACTTTTGAATATATTGAACAGCGGTCTATGTTGGGACGTTAAAGGATATGCTGACACGGATATTGAATACTTTAAAGAAAGACAACGGCGTATTTTTTCCGCCCGTAGACGAACGGTCGTTGCGTTTTATCAGTTCTTTGCTGTCGTCCCACCATTTTCCGCCGGTTCCGGTCGACTACATCGCTTTATTGAAACAAACGGACGGATTAAGCTGGAACGGTGTCGAGTTGTACGGAACACGCGCGAATGATCGGGATATGTTAGGCTACACTTTGCCCGGATTGATTGAAGCCAA
Organism: Alphaproteobacteria bacterium; assembly: GCA_017539865.1. Lineage (GTDB taxonomy): Bacteria > Pseudomonadota > Alphaproteobacteria > CAAGCB01 > CAG-977 > UBA11549. The sequence goes on along the minus strand of JAFYCE010000076.1, from coordinate 6,168 downwards.
CTTGGACTTTGCCCAAGTTGCCCCCATGCGCGGCAAATTGCTGTTAGGTCGTGCATCCGAAGAATTATTCATTTATGACAGCATGGATCAGAAATATCACATTATCAACCGGATGGATTTTTCGGACGGCTGCAGTTTTCCGACTTTTTCCGAAGCGTTATATCTGTTTGTAGACGAACTGTTTTAGTTTTTATCCGCGATCTGTCCGTCTTTTAAAAAGCAGTACATATAAATCAAAGCGATAAGAAGCCCGAACATTCCGAAATGAAAATTCGCTCCTGAAATCAAACCGGCCATATTGATAATGCTGGCAGGCATGACGGACAAAGCGGCCAACCGCATTCTGGCGGCGAAAGACAGCGGCATTTTGATGGCTTGCGTCATAAAAAAAGAAAAAGCTCCCAGCATCAGCATTAAAAAGAAATAAGCGCAGAACATTCCGGGCATACAAAAAAGGAACATCAACGGCGGTAATAAAACCTTCAATATAGAAACCGTTTGCGTAATTTCCGTACGAAGCCGTTTTTCATCCAATGAAACGTCTGTTTTTTCAAATACTTTGACGAATGGAATGCGATGTCTTTCATTACCGCGGACAGTTACGATTGCATCCGAAGTAACATAAAATCCTGTTGAAGGCAGATCTTTCAAGGAAACGGGATTTTTTGTCGTATCGAACACAAAAAAGAAACGGTCGTTGTTAAAAAGAAAAGAGAAACGTTCATTTTCAGGAAAAGTGATGACACCTTTTTCAAATACAATTCGGGGGACTTTTGAAACGAATTCATCAATCGGCTGCATCGAAAATGAAAAAAGCAGCCAAAACAAACGCAACGCCACACAAAACGCCGCGAACAACGTCAAAACAAACAGAGGCGTTCCACCGAGACCCTTTCCTCTTTTAATATAAGAGGAAAACAACGTCCTGTCATAAAAAACACGATAAAGAAAAGAAAACATCTGCGCGCCCCTTCATCAAACTTTTTTGAAAGTGTACACGCAAATGTTTCCTTTTTGCAATGCTTTATTCTGCTGTTTTTTCCTGTTCTTCCGGCAGTTGACCGATATAAAAATACAAATAGACCAGTGTGATGATTACTCCGGCGATCATTCCCAAATCAAACAGTCCGAACAAAGTGCCGAAGAAAAAATTAAACACGAAAACAGGCAAAACGGAAACGGCTGCCAAACGCATTCTGGCTTCGAAATGCATCGGCTTTCTGAAAAATAATGTCATAACATAAGACAGCAAAGCTGTTAAATATGTCAAGATGCCATACTTCAGAAACAAAATCGGAACGGAAATCAAAAAAACGAAAGACGGCAAAGCGACTTTCATTCTGCCGGATATTTGCGTTACAAAATCCGTTATATTTTGAGCGGTAATCGTCATATTATCCGTCCCCAATAATTTTTTTAAAGGCATCAATTCCAATTTTTGCCCTTTAACGAAATGGACGCCGTTTTTTGAAATGTAAATTTCATTGGGAGAGGGGTTTTTGATAATTTCAGCATCGCTTGTCGTATCCAAAGTCACATGAACACCGTTTCCCAAAGAAAAACGCTGAAAGAAATTTTCCGGCTGAACGATTTGTCCGTCGCGTACTTCAATAGTGGGCAAATCAATGATTTTTTCCGTTATGAGTTCCGGCGAAAAAGCATTCAAAAGAAGAACGGAATAAACGGCATAGACCACAGAGGACAACACAGCCAAAACGAACAAAGGCGCAAAGCCGATTCCGTGTCCTTCGGAAATATAGCTTTCCGCCAGATATTTGTCATAAAAAGACCTGAACAGCAAAGACAAAGAACAGGATTTAAGCGGACATGTTTGCATAAAAACCTCCTAAAGAAAACCTAACAAGTTTCTGATTATAAAAGTCTGTATAACGGCTGTAATCCTGTCGAAACGATTAAAACCGGTATAAAAAAGGTTATCCGTTCGAAAATCAGTTGACGGAACGAAGGGATGGAATTATACAAAAGAGGACTACGACCCTATCGTCTAACGGTTTAGGACATCGCCCTCTCACGGCGACAATACGGGTTCGAATCCCGTTGGGGTCGCCAAAAAATTCCGCTTCGGCGGGATTTTTTGTATGCGAGCATCGGGATTGCCGATGCCCCTTTTTTTCATTTTTTACAAAAGCAAAAAAAACTTGCCTTCGCGCCTGCGGCGGTTAAGATTGAATCGTGTTTTCAATTCAGGAGGTTCTTTATGGCTATAGCGACAGAAGGTGAAGAATATAAAATCTTAAAACAGAAAGCCCCTTTAATAAAAGTGGCCGGTATCTTTTTTTGGGTTTGGTTCATAGCAATCACCTGCCCTGCGACATGGTATATTTACGCACACGCGAATGAAATTCGGGAATTCGGAGTTGTCGCGGCTGTCGGGAAAACAAATCGAATTTTGAATGAACAGTATTCGGCCTTTACCGACAGGGTTTTGAAAGAAGTCAAAATCGACAAGTACATATCCGAAATCAAAATTCCCGAAATCAAGCTGGATAAATTGGAACAGGTCAACAAGACCGCTGAAAAAACGAAAAAAGTCACTTCGGCTTTATCCAAACTGGGCGTCAAACAAGCCGCTAAAGTTGAAAATTCGACAGAGCTTTTGCAAAAGCAGGTTGATAAAATCAATACGGAACTGAAAACGACTCTGGATCAGACCAAACAGAGCCTGAACAATAAAATCCAAACCGGATTGAAAAAAGAAGTCGCTTCTCTGGCACAGAAACAAATCAAAAAGCAGCTGGCCTTAAGCGAAAACACGTATAAGAATCTGGAAATGGGGAAATACGGCATAGCCTCGCAAACCGAACGCCAGATCACGACGGCGATTTATAACGAACTGGCGAAGAACAAAAACGGCATTTTCAAAGATTTGATTGCCGGCATGGAAAAGTACTATACATGGATACTGGCGGCAGTTCTCTTATTAACGGTCGTTATAACAATGATTCCGCCGGTTTTGTTTAAAAAAATTGCTAAAAAGCTTTCCGCGACATTCACACAGTGTCCGCATTGCGGTAAAATTTTCATATCCAAAGCGAATGCGTTCAACATTTTGAAAATGTTAAAACCGTAAATCCGAACGACCGAAACGACCGTTACATTTTCAAAGCAAGGAAAGGGATTTTTCCGATGACCGGCGGTTTAAAAAACAAAAGAGTCGTTTTGATTGACGGCTCGGGTTATATTTATCGGGCTTTTTATGCTTTGCCGCCGATGACGCGGCCGGATGGAACGCCGGTCAACGCCGTATACGGTTTTTGCGCGATGCTGATGAAGCTGCTGAAAGAAATGCCGGCCGACTATCTGGCTGTTATGTTTGATACGTCGCGCCGGACGTTCCGCATGGAAATTTTTCCCGATTACAAAGGCACGCGGCGGGAAACGCCGGAGGAGCTGATTCCGCAGTTTCCGTTATTGCGGCAGGCGGTTGACGCGTTCGGTATCGCGCAATCCGAAATGAGCGGTTATGAAGCGGACGACTTGCTGGCGACCTATGCCCGATTGGCGCATGAGGAAGAAGCCGAAGTGACCATTGTTTCCGCCGATAAAGATTTAATGCAGCTGGTCGGTTCGGGTGTCACCATTTTTGATCCGATGAAACAGCGTATTGTCGAGGCCGGACAAGTCATGGAAAAATTCGGCGTGACACCTGATAAAGTCATTGATGTACAGGCTTTGGCGGGCGATACGTCCGACAACGTCCCCGGTGTTCGCGGAATAGGGATTAAAACGGCGGCGGCTTTAATTAACGAATACGGCACTCTGGAAAACCTGTTGGACAACGTCGCGTCAATCAAACAAAACAAACGCCGCGAAGTGCTGACCGCCGATGCGGAGTTGGCGCGGATGTCGAAAAAGCTGGTGACATTGAACGCTTTTGCGCCGGTTGAAAAGTCGCTGGACGACTTTAAGATGACGCCGCCGGATTTAGCCAAGACGCAGATGTTTTTTGAACAGATGGGCTTTAAGAGTTTAGTCGGGAAGTTGTCGTCTTTCCATATCACCGCACCGCAAACGACCAATGAAGCCGCTGTCCCCGCACCCGCCTTGCCCGTTGTCGCTAAAGTCGAAAAGCGCTACGCTTTGATTCAGGATGTGAAAGAGCTGGAAAAACAGCTGAAAATCGCCGAAGAAAAAGGACTGATTGCGATTGACACCGAAACGGATTCGTTAACGGCGACGCAAGCCAAAATCGTCGGCTTTTCGTTTTGTTACGAGGAAGGCAAAGCATTCTATGTGCCGTTGCGGCATAAATCCCCGAATGCTCAAACAGATCTGTTCGGCAACGAGGAACCGGCCGAAGCCGTCAAACAAATTCCCGTAAAAGAAGCATTGGCTCTTTTGAAGCCCGTTCTGGAAAATCGGGGCGTTTTGAAAATCGGTCATAATATCAAATACGACTGGCACGTATTTGCGAACGAATACGGTGATTTGGATCTGGCGCCGATCGACGACACGATGGTGCTTTCCTATGATTTGGACGGCGCGTCGCATCCGCATAATATGGACGATCTGGCCGCTTTGTTTCTGGACTATACGACGATTCAATTCAAAGACGTGTGCGGTGCGGGACGGGCGAAAATCACTTTCGACAAAGTAGACTTACCAGCCGCGCTGGATTATGCCGCCGAAGACGCCGATGTCACATTACGTCTGTGGCGTTTTTTGAAAAAGCGTCTGGTCAATGAAAAGCTTGTTTCGTTGTATGAAAACTTCGACCGACCGTGCATTGCCGTTCTTTACCGGATGGAGCGCGCGGGCATTATTGTTTGTCGCGAGGAATTGAAAAAGCTCAGCGTGTCTTTCGGCGAAAAGCTGAAAATTCAGGAGCAAAAAGTCATCGCTCTGGCCGGCGAGGAATTTAATGTCAATTCGCCGGCGCAGCTGGGCAGGATTTTGTTTGAAAAGCTGGGACTTTCCAAAGGGGTTAAAAGTAAAAAGACCGGAGCTTGGAGTACGGATGCCGCCGTGTTGGAAGAACTGGCCGGCGACGGAATCGAAATCGCGCGCGAAATTCTGGAATACCGGCAGTTTGCAAAACTGAAAAGCACATATACCGACGCTTTGCAGGAACAAATCAATCTGAGAACGGGACGCGTGCATACGACGTTCATGCAGACGGTTGCGTCAACGGGGCGGCTGTCGTCAAACGATCCGAATCTGCAAAACATTCCGATCCGGCAGGAGGAAGGACGCGCCATCCGCCGTGCTTTTATTGCCGGAAAAGGCAACCTTCTCCTATCGGCCGACTACTCGCAAATCGAATTGCGTCTGATGGCGCACGTTGCCGATGTCAAAGCGTTGAAAACCGCTTTCGCTTCGGGGGAGGACATTCATGCGGCGACCGCTTCGCAAATTTTCGGCGTTCCCGTTGAGGGAATGGATCCGATGATCCGGCGGCGCGCCAAAGCAATCAACTTCGGGATCATTTACGGCATTTCCGCTTTCGGGCTTTCGAAACAGCTCGGGATTGACCGCAAGGAAGCGCAGAATTATATCAACGCTTACTTTGCCAAATATCCCGAAATCAAAACGTATATGGAAAACACGATCGCTTTCGCTCGCGCAAACGGCTATGTGATGACGCCGTTCGGCCGGAAATGCTCTGTCGGGAACCTGAACGACAAAAACGCCGCCCGCCGTCAGTTTGCCGAACGTTCGGCAATCAACGCTCCGATTCAGGGCGGCGCGGCCGATATCATCAAAAAAGCGATGTTGCGCGTAACGCCCGCTTTGCGGGATGCCGGCTTGTCCGCCAAAGTTTTGTTACAAGTTCACGACGAACTGATTATTGAAATGCCGGAAAATGAAGCGGAAGAAACGGCCGCAGTTGTAAAAAACGTGATGGAAAATGTTTTTGCTTTATCCGTTCCTCTGATTGCCGAAGTCGGTATTGCCGACAACTGGGCGGACGCGCATTAAACTGCGTTTTGAATAACAACAAAGGCGGGGAAAACCCCGCCTTTGCTTTTCGATTTAAGCTCTTTAAAGCGATTAGAACAGACGCAGCACACCTTGAGCAGCCTGAGAAGCCAGCGACAAGGAGTTGAGGCCCAACTGCTGACGTGTCTGAAGAGCCAACATGTTGGCGCCTTCTTCGTTCATGTCAGCCAGCGTCAACTTGTCGGCACCGGACTGCAGGTTGTTGAT
>JAFYCE010000075.1 GCA_017539865.1 Alphaproteobacteria bacterium | reverse complement strand
GGTGTCCGCTGTGGCGTCCGCACGACGGCGAACGCTTACGCCTATAAGGAAAAAGACGAATGGAAAGGCATCGATGTCGAAATCTGCCGGTTGGTCGCCTCCGCCGTATCGGGACGTTCCGAAGAAGTGCAGATCATCCCTGTCAATCGGGATGAAGGCTTTTCCATGCTGGAAAACGGCCAAATTGACATTTTAAATGCGGCGACGCCGTGGACGATGGAACAGGAATTGGTATCGAATGCTTCTTTTCCCGCGATTTTTTACTATTCCGCACTGGCTTTCATCGGGCATTACAAACCCGAAGCCACTTCCATGAAAGCGTATCAGGGCGCCAAGGTCTGTGTCGACGCTTCGCCTTTTTTGGTTCGGGAACTGGAAGCCTACAGCCAAAAGCACGGATTGGATCTGCGCGTGATGAAACTGCCTTCCCTGTCGCGTGCGAAAGAACTGCTGTACCTGAAACGGTGCGATCTGCTCTTTGAACGTTTGGAAACACTGCATTCCGACTATTTTAAAAAAAGCCCGCCAGACGTGGATTTGGTCGTTTTGCCCGAAATCGTCAGGACGTATCCGACCGGCCCTTACATTCGCGATGACGACAAAGAGTTTTTCAAACTTTTGCGCTGGCTGATTTATGCCGTTGTCAAAGCGGAGGAAAAAGGCATTTCCTCCCAAAATATTGAAGATTTCCAAAATTCGGACGACCCTGAAATTCAAAATTTACTGGGACGGAACAAAACCATAGCCAACAAACTGGGCGTTGACGAAGGATGGCTCTACCGCGCCATTGCGGAACAGGGCAACTATGCCGAAATTTATCAAAAAGGCCTTGGGGACAAATCCGTTCTCAAACTGAAAAGAACCGCCAACAAACTGACAAAAGACGGCGGCTTGATTCAACCCCGCGACTTTCAACAATAGGAAACGAATATGAAAAAAGCTCTTTTGTTCATTCCCGTTTTTCTTTGTGCCGGAACCGCCGCCGCAGAAGAAATCACCGCGATATCCCGCATTTCCGCCGTTACCGTTTTTCCGGACAGGGCGGATATTTCCCGCACGGCGACACTGACCGTTCCCGCCGGCAAAAGTACAATCGTGTTTAACGAGCTCCCGGCAGGACTGATAACCGATTCTTTACGTGTTTCCGAAAAAGGAACCGGCGGCTTCAATATCGGTTCCGTGGAAACGAAACAAATTTTCACTTCCGAATTGGCTGTCACCGAAGAAAAAAGCCTGCAGGATAAAATCGCCGCCTTGCGCGATCAGCGCCGTTTCATTGAAGCTCAAATCAAAGCCGCCGACACCGGCAAAGCTTTTTTGGAAAGCCTGACCCGCTTTCCCCTTTCGACGGCCGGCGAGCAAAACGGCCGCAACGCTCCATCGTTACCGCCTGCCGTTTGGCAGGAAGGATGGCGCACCATCCAAACCGGCATGAACGATTTGGGAAAGGAAGTTATCGAAAAACAGATAAAACTTCGTTCCGTTGACAGCGAAATAAATGCGCTGAACAGCCGGCTGCGGAAAATTTCCACCGGCAAAAAAAGCTATAAGCAAGTCCGGATCAATATCGAAGCGGATAAAAACACACAAGCCCGTCTGACCGTCCAGTATCAAATATCGGGCGCGTCATGGCAGCCTTTGTATGAAGCGCGCTTGAATTCGGCGGAACAGACCGTCAATATCATCCAATACGGCAATATCGCTCAACGAACGGGTGAAGACTGGACGAACGTCGCTTTGACTTTGTCGACGGCGCGCCCGTCCGTCACAATGCAGCCCCCCGCTTTGCCGCCGCTCTGGCTTGATTTAAGGAACAAAGCGCCCGCCGTTCATTACAAAAACGTCCGCTCTTCCGCCCCGCTTTACATCAAGTCGGCTACGAACTTCGTCGCCCAAGACGCCATGCTGGGAGCTCCTGAAGATGAAAAAACAGCCGATGTTTCAACTGAGGCAGGCCTTATTTCCGCCGACGCCGTCGGAACGGAATTTTCCGGCGAATTTGTTATCAAAGGCGCCTCCAACGTTCCCGCCGACGGTTCGGAATATCGCTTTAACATCGGCGATTACACGAACAAAGCCGAAATCCGCGCCGAAATCTTTCCGAAAGTCGACACCTCGGCTTATCTGATTGCGACACAGGTTTTCAACGGTCAACTGCCTTTATTGCCCGGAAAAATCGCTTTGTTCCGCGACGGCGCTTTCATCGGCAATTCCGATATGGAACTGTTGCGTCCCAACGAAAAGATCCATCTGGCTTTCGGACAGGATGAAAAAATCCGCGCCGTCTATACGACATTGGGCGGCGAAACAACTGAAGGCGGCGTGATTTCCCGCGAAACGAAAAAAGACGTACTGTCGCGCACGGACGTTCAAAATCTGCACAATCAACCGTTAAAAATAGCGGTTTACGAACAAATGCCCGTTTCCCGCAACAGCGACGTGTCCGTCAAAATCATCAAAGACAAAACCACGGCCGGATATGCTGCGGAACCGGACAACAAGGTCGGATTGACAAAATGGGAAAGCATCTATCAGCCCAAAGAAAAAAAGGAAATCCTGTTCGGTTACAGCATTTCATGGCCGAAGGATAAAATTTTGACAGGGTTATAGGCGGAACGCGAAAAGGACAAAAAAATATTTTTTTTGTCCTTTTTCACTAAAAATTGCTGTTTGCGCTTGACTCTCGCCTTATTTTGGAGCATTAGTATGTTATAAGTGTTTTGAAAGGATTTTCTATTATGGATGAAACGCTGAATTTAGATGGCGATATGATATGGCATTCCGGAATGACCAGAAAAGAAGAGGAAATCTACTTTTCGGAATTTTTCAAAAGAGTTGGAGAACGGGAGAGAGTAGAAAACATCCGGATAGGCATTGCTGAAAACAGCACCGGAAGAGTATTGAAAAATGCTTTTATCGGACTTGTAACGGGAAAAACGCCGGAACGGGAAAAGCCCAGAGCGGAGCCTTGGCTTCCCGAATATGACGACGTAATGTTAAGCTTTTGGACACCGAAAGAAACGAAGGCTTTTCGTGAAAAAGGCTTTACCAAAAGTCAGTTGGTGAAACATACGAAAAACTATATTGCCGATAACGCATGGAAAATGGAACATTGGAAAACCCAGACAAAAGAAGAGTATATGAAGGAATTCAACAGAAATCCCACTCTTTATTCCATGGAAATCGTCCATTTCAAAGACAGCAAACGCGGCATTCCTCTGACGGAATGGGGATATCCGGATCTTAAAAATACAAAAATCAATCGGGAAGAATTGCTCGGCATAACGCCTTCCCGTCTTAAAGCCGACAATGAATTGGAACAGGCCGTTCGGAACGGATTTAAGAAGGAAGCCGCAACATCCGCGCAAAAGCATACCGTAGACGGAATGTTGCTGGACAGCGTTATCGGAAAACAGGCTTTGAATGTTTTAGGACAAAACGGATATTCGGTCGACTTTGCTCCTCTCAGAGCCTGTGACAGCGCGGTCAACCCGACAGAGAAAAAGTTGACGTTGAACTCCATTCTTTCCGACGAAGCCAATGCGTTATCCGTTATCAGTGTCGCTTGTCGCATGAAACAGCAAAAAAACAATGCGACTCCGGCTCCGCAGATGGATATGGACACTTATCTGGCATCAACTGTTGTATGCAAAGCCGACGTCTTAGCGTCGCAATTGGTCTTTGCCGAAGAGATGCGCCAGAAAAACCCGAAAATTCTCTCGGCGTTCAAAATGCAAGGAAATGCGGATTTATGCGATAAATTCGAAGCTTCTTTTGCAGAATCTGACAGCTTGAATTCCGCCCGTTCTGCAGCGATTGACGGTTATCTGGAAAAATCGATGCCGATGAAGGAAGCCAATCGTTTGAAACTGTTGCAAGATTGGAAAGCCGCGAACTGCAACAGAACGGAATCTTTATCGTCAAAAGAAATGTTGGAAAAAACCTGTAAAGGCTTTGACGGTGCGTCATATTACAACGGATCGAAAGCCGCAAAAGACAAATTTAACGTCAGAAGCGACAATAAGGTTACTGACATTTCTCCGGTCGGAAGTTATAACGCTTTTATCGCCACGTTAAAAGCATCAAAAGGCAGATAAATCGCAACAAACGTTAAAAAAAGGGAGGAAAAATTCCTCCCTTTTTTAAATTGCGTCTTATTTAAAATATCTTTTGAACAGACCGTCAAAGCCTTTGCCGTGACGAGCTTCATCTTTGCACATTTCGTGAACGGTATCGTGAACGGCGTCATAGCCCAACTCTTTGGCCAGCTTGGCCAATTTCAGCTTGCCTTCGCAGGCGCCGAACTCAGCGGCAGCGCGCATTTCAACATTTTTCTTTGTCGAATCCGTCACGACTTCCCCCAACAATTCGGCAAAACGGGAAGCATGATCGGCCTCTTCAAAAGCATAACGTTTGAACGCTTCGGCGACTTCGGGATAGCCTTCGCGATCGGCCTGACGAGCCATTGCCAGATACATGCCGACTTCACAACATTCGCCGGTGAAATTTTCACGCAATCCGGCGACGACACGTTCATCCAATCCCTTGGCAACACCGATCTTGTGTTCGTCCGCATACGTTTTGGCTGTTTCATCGACCGCCTTGAATGTTTTGGCGTGACAAACGGGACATTCCTCCGGCATGGTATCGGATTCAACAACCTGACCGCAAACTGTACATATATATTTCATGTATGTTTCTCCCTAAAATATAATCGATAGTTCAGCTTACGCAAACAGACCTGAAGATTGCAAACAAATTTTTGTTCCTTTCAGGAGCGACTTGAAATCGACGATGTTTTTATGAAAATATATAAGACGAAAGTTTGACACCATCCGATGGTTTGCGATGATATGTAAAACTGTTTTATTGTTTTGCTCCGCTCTGGTTTTAACGGCGTTTTCCGCCCGCGTACGATCGGAAACGATTCAACTGTCACCCATGGAAGAATTCAGCGGATTGAACAGAGATGAAATCCTGAAAAAGCGAATTTTCGCCGTAAAAACATCCTCTGTTTTCGGGAATCCGGACGAATACGCTCCTTCCGGAAACGTTTTTCAGATTGAAGACGGCCTGCCATGGATCGGCGCACATGAAATAACCTGTTTCGGTATTAAAGGCTCAAAAGACATAGGTCGGGGAAAATCGCGTGAAAGCGTCGGCATTCTTAATCCGGAACTTTTGTTCGTCATCAATATGCCGGCTTTTTCATTTCATTCCACGACAGGATGCTCCGAAGCGGATTATCTGATACCGTATCGCGTTTATTACAACCGAACGGAAAACACCATTTCGGCCTATATCGACTACACATCCTTTCACCGGAAAAACAACATCCTTTTCAGCATTATTCTGGAAGACGCCAACGCTCGGGATTTAGGATATAATTACGTTTTTGCCGACAACGTAAAAAACATCCGTTTTAAAGAAAACGCCAATTTTTCAACGGAAATAACGCAAACCTCCGGTTTTTTCCACCGCGGCGGATCCTGCGGCGCCGCCGGCGGATGCAACAATTATTCCCCTTATGAAAGCAGGTATCATCTTTATTTGAAAGATCCGCAATATCCGGCATCGCTTCATATAAAACTATGGAAAAACAGACCTGCCGATCCATCCGATCCGGCGGATATGAATTACGAATTGATTCTCCGATAGTTTTTATCTTGAAAATAAAAATCCGGTAAGCTATCCTGCAGCTATAAATTTAAAGTGAACTTTAAGGAGTAGCGAACGGTGCTTTACACGATTAAAGACGTTTCAAAAAAAACGGGGCTGCCTGCACCGACATTGCGTTATTACGACAAGGAAGGATTGCTTCCCTTTGTCAACCGCGGCAACGGCGGCATCCGCAGATTTCAGGAAACGGATCTGGTGTGGCTGAAAGTGATCGAATGTCTGAAAGCCAGCGGCCTGCAAATCAAAGACATCAAACGTTACATCGATCTGTTCATCCAAGGTGATGAAACGCTTGAAGAACGCCGACAGATGTTTTATACGCAAAAGGAAAGCGTCGAAAAGGAAATCAAACTTTTAAAGGAAACGCTTGATTTATTGACCTACAAATGCTGGCTTTACGATACGGCGGTCGAATTGGGCAATTTGGAGGCGGTCGAAAATATGTCGGAAGACGAAATGCCGCCGCAGATAAAAAAACTGAAAACAAAGTTGAAGTTTGATTGTTGTTCTAAAAAAGAAGTTCCTTAACCGGAAGAAATAATCGGAGGAAAAATGCTTCAGCCTCATATCAGAATAGACGAAACGCACGGAGCAAAATATGCTTTGCTTCCGGGGGATCCGGCGCGGTTGGACAGGATCAAACCTTTTTTATCGGACGTGGAAGAACTGGCGTACAACCGCGAATACCGCAGTATTTCCGGTATTTTCAAAGGCGTCAAAGTATTGGCCGTATCGACTGGAATCGGCGGATGTTCCGCCGGTATCGCCGTTGAAGAACTGGCTAAAACAGGGATTAAAGCGATGATTCGAATCGGATCTTGCGGCGCTATGCAAACCGGCATCGAATTGGGCGACCTGATTCTGGCGGCGGGAGCCGTACGGGATGACGGCGCTTCCCGAGCTTATGTCGATCTGCGCTTTCCGGCCGTTGCGGACACGGAACTGTTGAACGCATGTTTGATTGCCGCGCGCCAAAACGGTTTTGCCCATCACGTCGGCATTATTCACAGTCACGAAAGTTTTTACATTGACGATAATGAAAATCAAAAACAATTTTGGGCGAAACACGGTGTCTTGGGGGCGGACATGGAAACATCCGCGCTGTTTACGATCGGGCGGCTGCGCGGAATAAAAACGGCATCCGTTTTAAACAATGTCGTCATTTGCGGCACGGACACGGCAAATGGTATCGGCGGCTATGCGGACGGGGAACAAGCAACGGCTCAAGGCGAAAAAAATGAAATTCTGACCGCATTGGAAGCCTTTGTTTTATCGGAACGGAAATAATCTCTTTCTCTCAAAAAGCGAGCCTCTGTTTTAACGAAGACTTGCATTATGGATTCGGATTGAAAAAATTATCCGCCACAACTCAGCCGCTTATCCTTTTTTTTCACGGAGATATCTACGCACACCCCCGACGGCAGCCGAATCTGCGATAAATACAGTTTCTCCGTTTTTAAATTCTCTTTTGTTTCGGATTCAATCATTCTTATTCTTTTGGAGCGCGCTGCCCTCTTTACCCGCAAAGCCTTATTGATTTTTTCCGATGGAATCAACCCCGAGTTTTTCCAACGCAAAACAGTTTGCGTACTGACTCCCAAAACGCCGGCGACAGCATTCATCGACAATCCGGAAACCAATAGAGTCATCGCAAACAATTTTTCTTCCAATGAATGAGCGTGCGAACGTTCGGTTGTAAATTGACATGCGCAAACTTTGCATTTCCAACGCTGTTTTCCGCATGCTCTTCCATATTTTACAGCATGTTCGCTGCCACACTTAGGACATTTCATGCTTTCCCCCCTCAAAAAAACAACCGACATTATTTCGGCGATAATGCTTTTCCCTTACGATTCGTGAAGAAGCCTTCCGGCCGATTCTTTTTTTGACCTTTTGCCGGCTTATTCAAAATGATTATACATCTTTTGACCGATATAACAAACCGTCATTTCATAAATTTTTTATTACGCTTTTTTTTAAAAAGAAAATATTTATTTTTCAATATGATATAAAATATTTTCATGTTTTTTAGAAAAATCGATTTATGTCCTTGTAGTTTTAAAAGAAAAGAGTAAGTATTAGGAAATGTATCTTTTTTAAGAAGGCAACTTTAATGAACATTTCCGCCCCTGTTTCAGAAAATCAAGCAGACGAAGAATATCAGGATTCTTCAGAAAAGCCTCCTGCGCCCTGTTCCGTCAAACCTCAAACGGCAATCATATCCGACAAATCCCGCCGTTTTCTGCATACTTATTTTCCGCAAGCGACCGAAGCCCAATGGAACGATTGGCGTTGGCAGATTCGCAACAGATTCAGAACCAAAGCCGAAATCGAACGGGTTCTGCACCTGTCCGACAGCGAAACCCGTGCTCTGGAACACGGCAAGAAAGGGTTTCCGGTCGCCATCACGCCTTACTATATGAGTCTGCTGGATCCCGATGATCCGAACCAGCCTTTGCGCCGGTGCGTCATTCCCGTTTCCGAAGAATATGATATTTCGCCTGAAGAAAAAGTCGACCCGCTGAGCGAAGACCGCGACAGTCCGGTCAAAGGGCTGGTTCATCGCTATCCGAACCGCGTTCTGTTTCTGTCGACCGATTTTTGCAGCACGGCATGCCGCTACTGCACCCGCTCCCGACTGATCGGCGCGACGCATCACGAATGCAAGCATGATTATTGGGACAAGGCCATCCAATATATCGCCGAACACGAAGAAGTTCAGGATGTCGTCGTTTCAGGCGGCGATCCGTTGACTTTGCCGACGGAAACGCTTGAAAAGCTGTTGGCTCGTCTGCGCGCGATCCCCCACGTTTCCATTATCCGGCTCGGAACGAAAACGACGGCCGTTCTGCCCCAACGCATCACAACCAGATTGGTCAACATGGTTGCAAAATACCATCCGGTCTTTGTCAGCATTCACGCCACCCATCCCGACGAACTGACGCCGGAAATGAAAGCCGCGTGCGAACGGCTGGCCAACGCCGGCATGCCGATCGGTTCCCAGACGGTCTTGCTCAAAGGCGTGAACGACGATCCGGAAACGATGCGCAAGCTGATGATGGGATTGCTGTCTTTCCGCGTCAAACCGTATTACATCTATCAATGCGACCCCGTCCCCGGTTCCCGTCATTTCAGAACGCCCGTTCAAACGGGGCTGGACATCATCAAGCACTTGCGCGGTTTCATTTCCGGATACGCCGTGCCGCATTATGTGATCGACGCGCCGAACGGCGGCGGAAAAGTGCCGTTGCTGCCGAACTATGTCGACGGTGTCGACGGGGAAAACCTGCGTCTGCACAATTATGCGGATAAATCCTACGTTTATCCGGACGTTTTTCGCGAAGGGATTTAAAATGCGCATAGGAATCACTTACGATCTGAAAAGCGATTATTTAAAGGAAGGCTTTTCAGCGGAACAAGTCGCCGAATTCGACTGCGAAGAAACGATTGACGCGATCGAAAACGCCATCAGGAACGAAGGGCATACGCCCGATAAAATCGGAAACGTCAAAGCGTTGGTGAAAAGACTGGCCGCCGGCGACCGCTGGGATCTGATTTTCAATATTGCGGAAGGCGTTGACGGTATGGGGCGCGAGGCGGAAGTCCCCGCTTTGCTTGAAGCGTATCACATCCCCTCCACTTTTTCGGGGGCGGATCTGATGGCTCTGACGCTGAACAAGGCGATGACGGATGCGGTCGTGCGGTCTTACGGCGTTCCGGCGTGCGAGTTCTTTTTAGTCAGAGAAGCGGCAGACATTGACAACATGCCCTTGTCCTACCCCGTGTTTGCCAAACCCGTCGCCGAAGGAACCAGCAAAGGCATTTCGGCAAAATCCTGCATTCATGACAAAGCCGAATTAAAAGAAGTCTGCATCGACTTGTTGGAACGCTTTCACGAACCCGTTCTGGTCGAAACGTATTTATCCGGACGGGAATTCACCGTCGGTCTGATCGGCAGCGGCAAAAACGCCCGCGTCATCGGCGTGGCGGAAATCGTTCTGGGCGAAAAGGCGGAACAGGAAGCCTATACTTACGAGAACAAACAAAAATACGAAGACCGCGTCAGATACGTTCTGGTCGACGAACCGAAGGTCGCCGAAACGGCGTTGAAAGCTTGGAAGGCTTTGGATTGTCTGGACGCCGGCCGCGTCGACGTCCGTCTGGATGCGCAGGGCACGCCGCGCTTTATCGAAGTCAATCCGTTGGCCGGTCTGAACCCGACTTATTCCGATTTGCCGATTTTATGCAAAATGGCCGGAATGGATTATCAGACATTGATCGGCGAAATTCTGAAATCCGCCGTCAGCAGAATCAAAAAAGCTTAAAAATCCATCGTGTAAATCAGGCAATCATCTCCGATGGCATAATAGTTTTTCAGGCGAGCCTCTTCCTTAAAGCCGCACGCCTGATAAAATTTTTGCGTCGGCAGATACTGTTCCCGTCCGGCCGTCTGCAGAACAAGTTTCGTCGCGCCGAATCCTTTGACTAAGCGGACGACTTCATTCATCAGTTGTTTGCCCAATCCTTTCCCGCGACAGTCGTTGTGTACGGCTATCCAGTAAATTTCAAAACTCGACACGGTACACGGCACGCGCGCAAAGCAGGCATAGCCGAGTGTCCTTTCTCCGTCATCCAGAAAAACAAAGTCGTAGTTTTCCGGTGAATTGCCGTCCGCCAACGCTTTTTCGGCCAATTCGATCGCAACATCGATTTCGTCGGGCGCTTCTTCAAAAAAACCGGTCGAAGCCAAAATATCGCGGATCACCGCCACGTCCCGTTCCAAAATCTCATTTCGAAAAAGCATCGGCAACGATCCTTTCAATCACGTCTTTATCACTCAATCCGGCTTCGTGCGCCATCGCGATAAAGCCGGAATCCGGCGATATGCAAGGGTTCGTGTTCAAATCGATGATATACAGCTTTCCCTGTTTGTTCATCCGGAAATCGATCCGCGTATAGCCGCGCAAATCCAAAACGTCTTTGCACCTTAAAGCGACGGACGAAAGCTCTTTTTTTATTCCGTCTTCGACATCAAACGAGCGGCGGCTGAGTTGATAAGCGTCACAGTCCTCGTTCCATTTGGCTTCGTAAGTCAAAATTTTATGCCCTTTGAAATCGGGTGAAAAACACATTTCCGCCGGCGGCAAAACCTCGCCGCCCAACAAAGCCACGTTGAATTCACGACCGTCAATGTATTCTTCGGCGATCCATGTCAGACCGGTTTCCCGTTCTTTGACTTCCAACGCGTTTTTTAATTCGCTTCCGGAAGCGGGAGAAACGACGCAACTGTCATCCAAATGCGCGGAAGCGTGCTCCGTTTTGGCTTTCAACAGATACATTGCCCCCTCCCGATAAGCGGAGGACGGCGCGGGCAGACCGTTTTGCAAAAACAGCCGCTTTGCCAGATCCTTGTCCGCGCTGACCAAATGTGCGAACGTCCTGTTGCCTGTATAGGGAAGTCGCAATATTTCCAACAGCTGCGGAGCCAAAACCGCCAATCCGCCTTGGGAACAAACGGACTCCGTCAAATTGAAAACGACATCGGGCGCATAATCACGAAGCGCGGCGATCGTTTTTTCCAAATCGGCATAAAACGGAATTTGCCGGACTTCGTTTTCACCGGCCAAAGTCTTTTCGACGAAACCGGCTTCTGCCAAAGTATCCGCTGCGTCCGGCAATGCCGGATTGATCAGATCATCTCTTAAAACGGCGATTTTCATCAAACTTGCCTTTAAACAAAAAACGACCCGAACGGTCGTTTTTAAATCAATGGTGCGCCCGGCGGGATTCGAACCCACGACCCTCGGCTTCGGAGGCCGATACTCTATCCAGCTGAGCTACGGGCGCGTCTGTAAGGTCACAATACCCGATTTGATAAAAAAAACAATTAAAATTTAAAGCGTGCATAAATTACTTGACTAAAGCCGTCAAAAAAGATTACTTATTCGTATTGTTGTTGGGACGTAGCCAAGCGGTAAGGCAACGGACTTTGACTCCGTCATTCGCTGGTTCGAGTCCAGCCGCCCCAGCCACAGTTCAAAAAGGACGAGAAATCGTCCTTTTTTCTTTTATTTACAAGCACTTAAGCTGGTTCGAATGTTTGATATAAAATATGCCATACCCCGGATAATCTTCG
>JAFYCE010000074.1 GCA_017539865.1 Alphaproteobacteria bacterium | reverse complement strand
GTCTGAAAAATATTCTGCATTTGACCCGCCGGATTCGAAAAGAAAACGCTTTTTAGAAAAATAATCGTTTACAGAGCTTTTTCCGGCCTATAAAACAAGACTTGAATACAATAATGATATGGAGAAAATAAAAATGACCGAAACCACTCGCGCCTCATGGGGATCGAAACTGGGCGTCATGCTGGCAGCGGCGGGGTCTGCCGTCGGATTGGGAAATTTATGGCGTTTTCCGTTCTGCACGGCGCAAAACGGCGGCGGCTCTTTTTTAGTGATCTATCTGCTTTGTTCTTTCACAATCGGTCTGACGTTGGTGTTTGCCGAAGCCGCTTTGGGCATGAAAGTCAAATCCGATCCGACCGACGCATTCGGCTGGATTCATCCGAAGCTGAAATTCATCGGCGGTCTGTGCGTTTTCACCAGCATGATCATCCTGCCGTATTACAGTCTTGTCGGCGGTTGGATTCTGGCCTATGTCGTCAAAATATTTTCCATGTCCTCCGCGACGGATTTCGGAACGGCCTTTTCCGATTTTGCCGCTTCTCCCGTCGAGCCGCTGATTTTCTTTTACGTTTATCTGGTTGGTTCCGCCGTCGTCGTTTATTTCGGCATTCAGAACGGAATCGAAAAATTCAGTAAAATCATGATGCCGATACTGTTCATTCTGCTTTTGGTTTTGACGGGGCGCGTTTTAATGCTGGACAGAGCGTGGGAAGGCGTCAAATTCTTCTTCCGTCCCGACTTTTCAAAGCTGACCGGTGAAACGCTGATGAACGCGATGGGACAAGTGTTCTTTTCCGTTTCCGTCGGCATGGGTATCTACATTACTTACGGTTCTTACGTCAAAGACGACACCGTTACGGTCAGCCAATTGATGCGGCCGGTGATCGTTTTAGACGTTTTGGTTTCTTTGTTGGCCGGCCTGATGATTTTTCCCGCGGTTTTTTCGTTCAACGTTCCGGTCAACGCGGGGCCGTCTTTGATTTTCATCACGCTGCCGCAGATTTTCGTTTCTATTCCGTTCGGCCGTTTCTTCGGTTTCCTGTTTTTCGTCATTTTGCTGGGAGCCGCCGCGACGTCCTCCATTTCGTTGTTTGAAGTCGCCGTCACGTTCATGTGCGATCAGATGAAAATGACCCGTCAGAAAGCGGTCGTCGGCTTTTCCGCCGTCTGCCTGTTTGTCGGCACGTTCGTTTCGTTGTCTTTCGGGAAACTCAGCGGGTTCAAGATCGGCGGAAAGATCCTGTTCGACCAGTTCGATTTTCTGGCGTCCAATATTTTACTGCCGTTGGGCGGCTTGTTGACCTGCATTGCCGTCGGCTGGATTTTGAAATCCGGCAGACTGATTGTCTTTAAAAACGGCATCATGCAAAAAGGCTTTGAAATCTGCATCAAATGGATTGCACCCGTCTTTATCGTTCTGATTTTGCTGAAAGGGCTTGAACTTATTTAAGGCCGAGCCCTCCCCGACGGAGCGAAGTTTTTTTGCGGACGACATGACGGGGACGAACCTCCCAGCTCCGGCTGTCCGACGGATTGGCCAGAACGAACGCGTCCGATTTCGGCTGAACCAAGACCTGCGTCGGATAAAGACTGCGCAGTCCGGTCAGCATATAGCAAATGATACACACCGCGCCGGCATAAGGGGCGATGGCGTTTCCGAACATTTCAACCGCCATGAACGTGGCGGCCAAAGGCGTATTGACCGCACCGGCGACACAGGCGACAAAACCCAACGCTCCGAAGAATCCGACATCCAGTCCGAAAACGGATGCAAACAGACTGCCCGCCGCCGCTCCGATGAAGAACGTCGGGGTCAGAACGCCGCCCGACCCGCCGCCCGAAAGCGTCACCGCCAACAAAACGGATTTCAACAGAAAAGCGTACCACGGTTCGGCATGACCGCTCAGAACACGATTCAGCCCCTCCTCGCCCATTCCCAGAAAAGAATCGCCGAACAGAGCGGCCGACGTCAGCAAAATGCCGGCGGAAATCAACCCCTTGACCGGCAGAGGCAACGCAATTTTTTTAAACATCCGTCCGATCAGCTTCATCGTTTCGACATGATAAATGCAAACAAAACTGAAAAAGACGGCCGCCGCCAGACACCATGCGAACATTTCCGCGGACAACGCCGGCACGGCGACCGCCGGAACGGCATACGGCACGCCCAAAGCGACACAAACGAAATAAGATGAAATGCTGCTGATCACGGCGGGCAACAGAATCGGATAAAAGAACTCGCCGACGAACAGAACTTCCACGCCGAAAACCGCGCCGCCGATCGGTGTTCCCAAAACAGCGGACAGAGCGGCGGAAACGCCGCAAATCACTAATTTTTTGCGCTCTTTTTCTGAAAAGCGCAACAGAATGGACAAAGCCGACGTAAATCCGGCTCCGATCTGGACGCTGGGACCTTCCGTCCCGACGACACCGCCGGGGGCAAGTGTGAAAATCGTTGAAACGATTTTAGCCGGAACGACCGGAAAAGGAATGCGTGCCGCCCGATAATGAAAAGCGGAAATCACTTTGTCCGTGCCGTGGCCTTCCGCCGCCGGTGCAATCAGACGGATACTGTAAATGCTGGCCAACAATCCGAAAGGTATCAGTGCATACCGCCAATCGGGCAAACCGGCGATAAAATCAATGCTTTGGTGCAACAGCCAAAGGAACGACGCGATCAAAGCTCCCGTCAAAGCACCTGCGACAACGGACAAGATCAACCATTTAATGACGTTAACCAGAATAATTTCTTCGTTTTTAATTTCCTGAACGGGTATCATGTGAAAAGCCTTCTTTGAAACTTTATACGAAAGATTAGATATTATTATTTCGATTGACAATATTTAATCAGAAAAGAGATGTTTATCATCATTTTCAAAAACGGTATGCTTTTGCATAAAAAAAGACAGGAGCAAAAAAAGATGAACATATACGATTTTTCCATGCAAAAAGCGAACGGCGAGTATCAACCGCTTTCGGACTATCGGGGCAAAGCCGTGTTAATCGTCAACACGGCCAGCAAATGCGGTTTTACAAAACAATTTGCAGGATTGGAAGCTCTTTATAAAAAGTATCAAAGCAACGGTTTTGTCATTCTGGGCTTTCCCTGCAACCAGTTTTTGCGCCAAGACCCCGGAACGAACGAAGAAATTCAAAATTTCTGCAAGATCAATTACGGCGTAACGTTTCCCGTTTTCGCCAAAATCGACGTACGCGGCAAAACCCAAAACCCGCTTTACACCTATCTGACCAAGGAATCCGGTGAAAAGTTCAAAGGTGCGATCAAGTGGAACTTTACGAAATTCCTGATCGACCGCGAAGGAAACATCGTCCGCCGCTATGCTCCGCCCGTCACGCCGGAAGAAATCATGCCGGATGTGGAAGCCCTTGTCGGATAAACCTCTGGTTTTCGTCAAAAATATTGACAAAAGAATCAAAAAAAGGCATTATTTCCCTGATTTGATCATTTGAAACAGGGACAAAAAAATCATGTCAGTCAAAGAAGCTTACGAGCAATCCGCCGGAAACAACAAAGAAAAGGTTGAGCAGTTCGACCTTTACGGCGTCAAAGTCAATGTTGTTCCTTCCGAAAAGAAGTTCGCGCAGGAAGTGTTCGATTCTTTAAACGCCATTCCGACGGGACGCACCGCCATCGAGGACATGAAGAAATACAAAGTCGATTTCTATCTGGAAACGGCTTTGGGAACGGCCGGCGGATACTTCGATTCGTCAAAAAACCGGATTGTGATGGCCAAATCGGTGGGCAGGGATTTTATGGAATTCGCTCTGGTTCACGAAGCCCGCCACTTGTTGCAAAACAATCTGGGTCGCGATATGGCCGAAGCCAAAAATCTGGACTACGCGTCCCGTCTGATGATCAACCGCGCGACCGAAGCCGACGCACAGGCTCAGGCACTCAAAGCCTGCAAAGAATGGGAAGCGATCGGTCACGACGCCCCGCTGAAACGGTTTACCGGACGCTACAAACCGATCATTGACGCTTATAATAAAAGGAATTCCCTGTCCGAC
>JAFYCE010000073.1 GCA_017539865.1 Alphaproteobacteria bacterium | reverse complement strand
TTTAAAAAAATATGCAGAAATCCGGTTTCGTTGTTGAATTCGAAAAAGGGGGGGGGCTTCACGCAAAACACTTTTTCATACAGAAGCGTTTTTTATCGTGCCAACCGGTAAAATATTCTTCCCTGTCCGGAGAACGTAAAGTCCTTACGACTAGTAGTTTTCGGCGCGAACTTCAAAATAGCTTTGCGGATGATTGCAAATCGGGCAGACATCCGGCGCTTTCCGGCCGATGACCAGATGGCCGCAGTTGCGGCATTCCCACATGGTTTCGCCGGCTTTTTCGAACACGGCCTGCATTTCAATATTTTTCAACAATGAGCGATATCTTTCTTCGTGGGCTTTTTCGATGGCGGCAACACCGCGAAATTGTGCGGCCAATTCGGGAAAGCCCTCTTCTTCGGCTTCTTTGGCAAAAGTGACGTACATATCCGTCCATTCATAATTTTCACCATCCGCGGCCTGTTTCAGGTTTTCGATTGTATTGCCCAATTCGCCCAAGGCCTTGAACCACAATTTGGCGTGTTCCTTTTCGTTTTCGGCGGTCTTGGCAAAGATGGCGGAAATCTGTTCATAGCCTTCTTTTTTAGCAACGCCGGCAAAGTAGGTATATTTGTTGCGCGCCTGTGATTCGCCCGCAAACGCCGTCATTAAATTCTTTTCGGTTTTTGTTCCTTTTAAATTCATGTTTTTTTCTCCCGTAAACAAATCTGAATGTTGGAGATTTTAGCCCAATGATTGAATGAAGAAAACAAAAAAGTTATAGTGGGTTTGAAGCTGAAAATTGAAAGGAGCATCATCATGGAAACGCGAGTTCAAAAAGCGGTCGGACTGCATCAAAGCGGCTGCAACTGTGCGCAGGCCGTTCTGTGTGCTTATGGCGATTTGTTCGGATTGGATGAAAAGCAGGCTTATAAAATAGCCGAGGGGTTCGGGTCCGGTATGGGCGGCATGGGGGAAACCTGCGGTGCGGTCGCGGCGGCATTCATGCTGATCGGATTAAAAAATTCCAATGGCGCGATCGGCGACAAAGCGACGCGTCCTGACACGTATGAACAAGTTCGTGAATTGGCCGGGGCGTTCAAAGAAGAAGCCGGCTCCGTTATCTGCCGCGAACTGAAAGGAACGACCGGATTGCCCGTCTATCCTTGCTCAAAGTGTATTGAAACGGCGGCTCGATTGTTCGAAAATCATTTAAAATCAATCGGATGAAAGCTATTTGTAAAAAAATCAATCGATTGATTGACTTTTTTATTTTGCAGAGTTATAGTCCTTTTTGTCATAT
This sequence comes from Alphaproteobacteria bacterium, assembly GCA_017539865.1. Taxonomy (GTDB): domain Bacteria; phylum Pseudomonadota; class Alphaproteobacteria; order CAAGCB01; family CAG-977; genus UBA11549. The sequence goes on along the minus strand of JAFYCE010000073.1, from coordinate 6,874 downwards.
GAAAGAGGTATCAAGTGGCTAAGGGAGCGCAACAACGTTTATTGGAAACGGCAAAACATGCTTTTGCCGTCAACGGATATCAGGCGACAGCGACTCGGGACATTGCTTCCGCGGCGAAAGTCAATATTTCCGCCATTACGTATTATTTCGGCGGAAAGTTGGGGTTGTATCGCGCCGTTTTGCAGGATATCGCAAAACGGGTCATGCAGGAACTGGATGATAAAATCGTATCCGTTCAAGTATTGCTCTCCGATGAGAATACGACACCTGAGCAGGCTGAAGAATTGCTTTATAAAAGAATCGCGATTCTGTGCTCGTTGGTCTGTTCTCAACGTTTGCCGAGCGAGGATGTTGCCGTGTTTTTGCACGAATATTTCGTTCCGGGCGAATCCTTTGACGTCTTGTATCAGGAATTGATTTCCCCCGTCTACACGCTGACTGCCGCTTTGATTGTCAAAGCGACCGGAAACACGATCGATCATGAAAGCGCGACGTTGTACACGATTCAGCTGTTTGCGGAAATGTTCGTGTTCAGATCACGCAAGCAGTTTATTTTGCAGCAGTTGAATTGGACGGAATACGGGGAAAAGGAAATGACAAAGATAACGGATGTGGTCATCAGCCATACCCGCGCTTTTTTAAATCTCTATAAGAAGTAGGACAAAATGAACTTTCAAATTTCAGCTTCACGCGGTTTGCCCGCAATCGTTTTAACAACAGGTTTGCTTTTGTCCGGCGAAACATTCGCCGCCGGATTTGCCATCAATGACGTGTCCATGACCGGTGTTGGTCGTGCTTTTGCGGGAGCCGGCGTTGTCGGTGACGACTACTCCGCCATTGCTTTCAACCCTGCCGGTATCACGTTGAAAGGGACGGGAGCTCAGGCCGGCGCCGTTTTGATTTGGGAACACGGTCAGGTCAAAGGTTCCGCCAAGAAAGCGGGCGTTCCCGGTGGAAAAGCTTACGGTAAAGACGATATCAGCATTCCCGTCGGCGCGCCGAATATGTTTGCCCAATATAAATTGAACGACGACTTTACGTTCGGTGTCGGTATATATGCGCCGTTGGGATTGGCGACAAAATACAAAGACAACTGGTTCGGTTCGGATTACGGTGTCACTTCTTTTTTGGAAGCGATCGATATCGCGCCGACTCTGGGTTACAAAATGAATGAACATTGGAGCTTCGGTTTATCGGCGATTGCCCGTTGGGGACATGTCAAAATGACGAACACGTCCGCCGGAACGGGATACAGCGATTTCGACATTGACGGTTGGAATGTTTACGGCCGTGTAGGCGTCATGTATGAACATGATGAAAATACGCGTATCGGTCTGTCTTATTCTTCCGTTTCAACGGAAGTCGAACATACGTTGAAAGACAGTCATACATTTTTCGGAATGCCCGGTCCCATGGCTGTTTTAAACGGGGAATGGACGGGCGGAACGGAAGTTCGGCTGCCCGAAATGTGGTTGTTGTCCGGTTATCATAAGCATGGGGATTTCGGGTATTCGGCCGCCGTCCGCTATACGCGTTGGGAATATTTCAACGACTTTACGCTGACCTCTTCCAGCCCGTTAGGTTATCACACGTCGAAATACAATTGGCACAACACTTGGTCCGTGTCTTTGGGTGTTGATTGGTTCTACAATGACACATGGACGTTCCGCGCCGGTTTGGGCTATGACGAATCGCCCGTTCGTCATTCGGAATTGCGCACGGTTCGCATTCCCGATAACGATCGCGTGTTGATGTCTTTGGGGTTCACCTATAAGATTAACGATCATGTCAAAATGGATGTCGGCTATTCCCATTTGTATCTGCCGACATTCAAAGCCAGAAACGGATACAGCAAAACCCGTTTGGCGGGTGTGACGCAGGGACGGGGCGATGTCGACGTCAAGTACGACTTCAATGCGGAAGTTATCGGCATTCAGTTCCAGTATGATCTGTAAGATATATCTGCTGTCGAAAAAGCGGAGTTCAACGGAACTCCGCTTTTTTTACCGGAAGGAAAAAATGTCATTTCCATAAAATCCGCACGCGGGAAAATTCCTTTTCCTTGCCGGATGAGGCGATTTTATGCGTTGTCGTCAAGCCGTCCGTTTGTGTGAAAACGGCAATTTCATCATCAAAAACGGCAGGCTTTTTAAATGCGATTTCCATTTCCGCAATGTCGTGTGTCAACCGGAAATCGTGTGGCACGCCTTCCGCCGCCCAAACCGGATAAACGGCATTGTTGACATGCTTGTTCAAATCGATTTCTTCATAACGGACGGGAAAACGGATTTCCGTTTCGGGCAGTTCGGGAAAAACAATCGCCGGAAACTTTGTGTCGATCATGCGTTCGGCATGCAGTTGATAGTTTGGCAGATTCTTGGCGGTACTGACCGGCCGTTTGGTATTCAGATCGATCAACGCCCATTGGCTGGATGCGCAGAACAGCAGGTCGCCTTTTTCATTGACGGCTTTGAAATCGCGGATGCCGCAAACGGCCGTTCTGTCACTGGCCCAGGTCGTTAAAACAAAGGATTCATGTCTTTGAGGCATACGGTTGATTTTCAAATGGTAATTTGCACCGACCCATCCGATGCCGTGCGTCAGGCAGAATTCGTATCCGCATCCCAAACTGTCCGCGTGTCTGTCGGCGGCGTCCTGCAACAGATTGAACAGGCTGCGCAGATGTAATTCGCCTTTGCGGTCGGATTCATAAACTTTAACGGTGTGCGGCAATTCCAGCGTTTCCATTTTTTTCTCCTTTTGCTATATTTTTATTAAAGCTAATATAAAAGCGGCCGGAATAAAAGGCATTTTTCGGAAAACGGAAATGACAGGGCAAAGCGTTTGGAATAAAAATTGGGTGGCGTGGAAAGAGGATTTCAAACCCTCTCCGTTCGCCGAAAAGGCATTCAGGCTGATGAAAGTCAAAGATTTTCACGATGTTTTGGATTTGGGCTGCGGCAAAGGGCGCAACAGTTTGTTTTTCGCCTCGAACGGGCTGAATGTGACGGCGATGGACATTTCCGATGAAGCATTAAGAACAGTGGAAAATTTGCGTCATCCGAAAATCAGAACGGTTTGCGCGGATATATCCGGAGCGGACTTGCAGCTGGAATGCTATGATGCGGTGTTCGCCTGTCTGTCCCTGCACTATTTCGGCGATGCGGTGACGCGCGGGATTGTTGACAAAGTGTATCGGTCTTTGCGGGCGGGCGGACTGTTTTTCATTCGTTGCAAGTCTGTCAAAGACAAAGCGTACGGCGTCGGGGAAAAAGTCGGCGAGGATATGTACTTCGACGGGTGGACGCGTCACTTCTTTCGTCCCGAATATATGACGGATATTTTATCGGGATTTGAAACGGCGGCCGTTTCGGAAACGGAGGAAGACTACTTCGGCGTCTGTCATTTTGTTGACGGGATGGCGGTCAAAGCGTCCTCTTGACATTCCGGATAAGAATCCTTATAGAATCAAAAACGGCTCATATAATTCCTCTGAAGCCGGAGGAAGTTTCTACGGGACAGGTCGTTCTGCTATGAGTGCTTGAAGCTCCGTTTCATACGGTGTTTTAAGCTTTTTTTATGCCCTCGGGAAAGGAAAAACATGACCGCGCAAGTAATCAAAGGACATATCGTTGATGCTCCCGCTCTCGGAGAGTTGAAAATCACGGAAAACGGATATCTTGTTTCGGAAAACGGGAGAATCGAAGGGATTTTTCCGGAATTGCCCGAAGCATACCATGGCGCGCCCGTGACCGATTACGGCGACCGGTTGTTTATGCCTTCTTTCGCCGATATGCATATGCACGCGCCGCAGTACGCGATGTTGGGTATGGGGATGGATCTGCCGCTTTTGGACTGGCTGAATACCTACACGTTTAAAACGGAAGCCAGATTTAAAGACACCGCTTACGCCCGCGAAGTCTATCGCGCTTTAGCCAAGGAAATGATTGACAACGGCACGACGCGCGTTTGCGCTTTTTCCTCTCTGCACCGCGATTCTACGATGGTGCTGATGGAGGAATTTGAAAAAGCGGGCATGACCGGCTGTGTCGGCAAGGTCAACATGGATCGCAACTCCGGTGACATCCTGACGGAAACGACGGAAGAATCAATGCGTGAAACAAGGGCATGGTTGGACGAGGCTTCGGATAAATTCGAACACATCAAGCCGATTTTGACGCCACGCTTTACGCCGACCTGCACGAACGAATTGATGGCTTTCTTAGGCAAGTTGGCGCAGGAAAGAAATCTGCCCGTTCAGTCGCACTTGTCCGAAAACACCTCTGAAATCGCTTGGGTCAAAGAGCTGCATTCCGATTGCGCGCAATACTGGGAAAGTTATGCGAAATACGGCTTGTTCAACGAACGCACCGTGATGGCGCACTGCGTCCATTCCGACGAACGCGAAAGAAATGCAATGAAGGAAAACGGCGTCTGGGTTGCGCATTGTCCGGATTCCAACATCAACCTGATAAGCGGCGTTGCGCCCGTGCGTGTGATGATGAACGAAGGCGTGCGCGTGACGCTCGGTTCGGATATTGCCGGCGGTGCTTTATTGGCAATGCCGCAGGTCGTGACGTCGGCGATTCGCGCATCCAAGATGAAGCGGATTCAGACGGATTGGACGGACGAGTTTTTAACGGTGGCGGAAGCGTTCTACCTCGGCACGACGGCGGGGGCGAAGTTCTTCGGCGCGAACGGCGGCTTTGCCAAAGGGGACAAACTGCATGCCGTCGTCGTTGATGATTCCGCTTTTCCGAAAACGGCCAAAGAATTGTCGGTCAAGGAGCGTTTCGAACGCGCGCTTTATCTGATGACGAAACGCGACATCATCGCCGTTTACAGCGACGGGCGGAAAGTCAAATAGCGGGCGGTTTTCTTTTTCCAGCGTTTGAAGCGTTTTTTCATTTTATATTTGAAGTTCCTTATCCGGTCGGGCAGTCTTCTGCGCAGCCGGTAGTCATTGGCAATCGTCCTTAATTTTTTGACATCGTAAGGCGGTATGCCGTCCGGACGGGTGAAGTCGAAACGTATCTTTCTGATATGTTTCCCGACGGTCGCTTCGGAATGTTCGGGAGCGCAGGAAATATACAGAAGATCAATGTTTTTATCCGGAAAACGGGTCGTGATTTTGTTGTAATATTCCTGCAAAATATTGTCGGATATATTTTCCTGATTTTCGGAGGGAGGAACAACGTAAACAATCAGAATGTCCTTATTCTTTTCGATATCGCCAATCAACCTTTTGATGCGCCGGTCGTATTTGGCTTTGACTTCGGGGTAGGATGTTTCAAAATCAATGCCAAGCGGAAAATCGTGGGGGAATCCCATCCCCGTTCTTTTGTTCAGACAAACTTCGCAAGGGTGTTCTTCCTGCCCGTTCGACTCTCCCGTAAAAAACAGGTCTTCTTTGTTGAAGTAATCTTTAAAATCGGAAACAAGCAAATCGACACGAAAAGCGAAATTTCCGCCCGAGACCCAATCCAGCGGGTAAGAGCAAAACTGCAGATTCTTTTTTCTCAGCATTTGGGAGCAAAGACAGGCGGCCCCCAGACTGAAAATGACATCGTATTTTTTGACAGACATAAGAAGCCTCTTTTAAAAAGAAACGCTGACGCAGGCTTGAGCGGCGATGCCTTCCTTGCGCCCCGTAAAGCCGAGTTGTTCCGTCGTCGTCGCTTTGATGCTGATGCGGGAGGCGGAAACGTTTAAAACTTCAGACAACTTTTCACTCATCGCCAAACGATAGGCGCCGATTTTCGGACGTTCGCAGATGATTGTGATATCCGCGTTTACAATCTTGCCGCCCAAACCGTTCACCAAAGAAACGGCATGTTTCAGGAACAAGATGGAATCCGCCCCTTTCCAGCGCATGTCGGACGGCGGAAAGTGCAGACCGATGTCGCCCGAACCGATCACGCCCAACAAAGCGTCCGTCAGTGCGTGCAAAGCGACGTCCGCATCCGAATGCCCTTCCAACCCCTTGTCATGCGGCACCCGAACGCCGCAAAGCGTGACGAAAGAGCCGTCGCAAAACTTGTGTACATCAAAACCGGTCGCCGTGCGGATGTCCGTTCCTTTGCCCTTTAAAATCAGCTCGGCGCGGGCTAAATCCTCCTGCGTCGTGATTTTAAAATTGTCTTCACTGCCTTTAGTTAAAACAACCGTCATGCCCGCTTGTTCGGCAACGCAAGCATCATCGGTTAATTCTTGTCCTTTGACGGCTTCGTGCGCCTTGAGGATTTCCTGATACGGGAATCCCTGCGGCGTCTGTACGCGCCATAAACCCGCGCGGTCGACCGTGCGCGTGATGACGGTTTTGCCGTTTTCGGTCGTTCCGGCTTTGATCGTATCCGTGACGGGCAGGGCGGGAATGGCTCCCTGATGTTCTTTGATGTCGGCAATGACGCGGTTGATGACGCCGAAATCGACGAAAGGTCTTGCTCCGTCATGAATCAGAACGAAATCGGGGGCTTCCTTCTTCAAACTTTCCAACCCCAGACGGACGGAATCCTGTCGGGTCGCGCCGCCGAAAACCGGAGGCGGAAGGGGCAGTCCTTCCGCCGCACATTGATATAAAGCCGTATCGTCCGGATGAATGACGGCGCGGACGTACCGGATAGAAGGATGAGCGCAGAAAACCGCCAGAGATTTTCTTAAAACGGCCTGGCCGCCGATTGTTCTGTACTGTTTGGGCATTTCTCCGCCGAAGCGGTGCCCTCTGCCGGCGGCGACAATGATAACAGCCCCCTTGACCATGGATTGTTCCTCCTGTTAAATTTCGTGAAGCTCAGAGTAGAACAGTTTTTCGTTTTAGAAAAGAGGAAGATGACGCCCGCTTTGTTAAAAATAGGAAATTTGAGTGTTTCGCCCG
>JAFYCE010000001.1 GCA_017539865.1 Alphaproteobacteria bacterium | reverse complement strand
ATTAGGCACGATTTTGGCCGATGCCTCGAACAAGGAAGTTCGAGCCATGCGTAAAGCCGACGCGTTGACAACTCAACTGGTTTTTGCCGAAGAAATGAGCCAAAGCAATCCTAAGATTCTGGAAACGTTCATCAAGAACGGTAACGAACCGATGTATAATGCCTTTAAATTAACTATGGCGGAAACAAACGATGTGAACGCCGCCCGTTCCGCCTCCGTTGATTGCTATTTAGAAGCCGCCATACCGGACAAAAAACTATGGCCGTCGACGATTTCACAGATTTGCAGAGGGTTTGACGGTAAAAAATATTACGTCGCGCCGGATGAAAAAGCTAATCCGGTTTCTGATACGCTTTTCAACGAACCCGCTTTCAATGCCGTCTTCGCGGTTAAAGCAAAACAGGGACGCTAATCGTTTTTCATTTTGAAAAAAGCGGGATTGTTCAATCCCGCTTTTTTTTAACCTATTGTTCAACGACTTTCATTGCCGTTTCATGCAGCTGTTTCAACCCTTCCGGTGTCGGACGCCAGTTTAAAACGGCGATCGGTTCGGGCAGCATCCAGCCCAGCTTAGCCAAAACGTCCTGCATTTCCGATTGGGCGTCTTTCTTCCAGCCGTAGGAACCGAAGCAGAAACCGACTTTGTTCTTTGCCGCCAATCCTCTCAGATACGTCAGAAAAGCCCCCATCGTCGGCAAAATGCCGGAATTCAGCGTCGGCGACCCCAAAGCGACGTATTTGGCTTCGACAATCGCGTTGATCGCGTCGGAAACGTTGCTGTGTTTTAAGGAACACAGCGTCACTTTCAATCCCTTTTCCTGCCACGCTTCAACAATCTCCCGCGCCATTTGTTCCGTCGATCCCCACATGGAATCGTAAACGACGACCGCCTTGTCCGCGACGGAACCGTAAGACGACCACAGCTTGTATTTTTCAACAATTTCCGGAATATGATCGCGCCAGATGACACCGTGACTGGGGGCGATCATCTCAATGTCCAGCTTTGCCGCTTCCTCCAGCACTTTCTGAACCTGCATCCCGTACGGCCAGACAATGTTGCCGTAGTATTTCTTCGCCTCATCCATGATGATGTCGAAATCGCCGTCATCGAACAGCCCGTCGCAGGCATAGTGCTGACCGAACCCGTCGTTCGGAAACAGCAGTTTTTCATCGGCGACATAAGTCATCATCGAATCCGGCCAATGCACCATCGGCATCTGAACGAAAGAAAGCGTATGCCTGCCGATGTTCAACATATCGCCCGTTTTAACGGTCTGCACTTTCCATCCGGCCGTGTCATAATGCATTTTCAATTCGCGTTCCGCCGCGACCGTGCAATACATCGTCGCGTTTTGAGCTTTTGCCATGATTTCCGGCAAAGCCCCCGAATGATCCATCTCCACGTGATTGCAAATCACGATGTCTATCTTTTCGGGATCGACAACGGAGGATATCCTTGCCATCAATTCTCCGGTAAACGGAGCTTTCACCCCGTCGATCAATGTAATTTTATCGTCAACGATCAGGTATGCGTTATACGTCGATCCGCGCGATGTCGTATAGCCGTGAAATTCACGCAAATTCCAGTCTTTGACGCCGACCCAATAAATCCCTTTTTTGATTTCAAAAGCTTTCATTACCGTTTCTCCTAAAAAACAATCGCTTTTATAGCATTTTTCAAAATCGCCAAACAGATATAACAAAGAATGAATCCGAAAGAATCATTCTTGCGTTTCCATTGCTTCCTGCTGTTCCGCCGTTTCGGCATCCGCGATTTCTTTTTCCTTATCCGCTAATTTTTTGGCTTGAATATATTCAGGTTCGACCGACATATCCTGCGGCGGCGGCAGTTTATCTTCTTCATTGCGCTGGTTGTAAATACTGATCGGCAATGGCGGAGGCGGTGGCAACTTCGTTTTTTTGACCATTTCCCTGTCTTTGAAATAAGACGGCGTTTTGAGCTTAATCAATCGGTTATGATGCTTTTGAATCAAAGCGTATTGCCGCCCGAACGGCATGTTCATAATTGATGAATTGGAAACCAACATTCCCGCCATCGTGCCGTAACCGATTCCTTTCGGTGTTAAAAACGTCGTTCCGGAGCCGATACCTTCATCCCTGCTTTCGGAAAAAACAACCATCGTCTTTTTTTCAATCAAGGCGTTAATGCGTTCCGCCGTACTGCGGTTATTGCAGCGCATAAAAATTTTTGCTCCGGTATTGCCGATGATGGTTTCCAATTCTCCGCCATACCGGCCGGACAACTGCGACAGATCCTGACATGTCAGCAAAAACGCATAATGCTTTGCCAGACCGATACCGATAGCATCCGCCACATGGAAAGTCGACATGCTTTGATATTCATCCAGAATATACAACATCGGGAAGGGCCCGCACGGTCCTTCGGACACGTCGAAAATCGTCAATATTCCCGAATACATGTTGATGAACATCGTCATGACGGTGTTCGTCATGCCATCAATCGGACATCCCAGATAAAAAGTGACCGGTTCCCATTTTCCCGTCACCGGATTTTTAATGCCGCGCATCTGGATGCTGCCGAAATCGCTGGATGCCATACGCATACGGATGACTGCATTTTTAAAGGGAGCCAATCCCGACAAAGCCATAGACAGAATCGAAGACCTTTGTGATTTCGGCAACGCCAATATCTGACTGATTTCGACCAAGGCGCGGCGGTTATACCCGAAATACGTCGTTTCCTCGACGATTTCCGATAAAATCGTCGCCCAAATATCGGTTTTGAAAGCAACCGGATCGCCGGCGTCGCGTCTGGCTCTTAATTCGGCGGAAACATCCAGCTGCCGCTTTGTGATCAGATCCATCAGCAACGGGAAACTGGCCTGGCGACCGATCCAAGCTTCGGGAATCGGATCCCACTTCCCGATCGGCAAATAGTTTTTAAACGTCAAAGTCCTGTTTTGAACGTTGTTCAGCGCCTGCTTGACAGCAACGCTTTTATCCATAGAGGCGTAATACGTTTCAAGGACTTCATAATCCTCTTCGTCCATGGCGTTTTCATACAGACGCTGCAAGAAATAATCGTTTGCCCGCGCCTGTTCGCATTTGTCGCAGATATAGTTGATAAAGCCTTCCAAAGCCGCGCGGCCGGTTTTAATCCAGTACGGATCCGTTCCGGTCGGCCCGTCTCCCAACAAGAAATACGCCAGACCGCCGATATATCCTTGACGCCCCGGAGAAGGCGGAGGCAGATCCTTATCGCTCAAAGGATTCCACGTCGGCCAGAAAACGCCTTTTTCCGGATCGTCAATGCTGAAAAAATCCACGCGAAAGACGGGGCCCAACGCCGCGCGATGACCTCCGGT
>JAFYCE010000072.1 GCA_017539865.1 Alphaproteobacteria bacterium | reverse complement strand
AGAATGGCTTCCATGGAGGGTTCGTTTTGTTCTGTCATCGTGTGTCCATATAACTCTGTTATCAGCTTAATATAACATCTCTTTTAAAAGGAGCAAGTCGATATTTCATTTCAAATCAAGCGTTTTCTTTCTGTTCCTTCATTTCGGTCCGTTCTTCGGAAGCGGCAGGGGAAGTTGCGGCGGCTGAATTTGTTTCCTCTTTGCGGTAACGAGCCACATCCAATCCCAAACCGGACGGCGTCATCAACCCCATTGCCGCAATCAGTCGATAAGAAGCGTCAATCAGATTTTTCTTCGCAGTGACAACACTGACACGGGCATTCAACAATTCCTGTTCGGCGTTCAATATGTCCAAAATTGTCCTTTCGCCGGCTTGTTCTTCATAGCGTACGCCTTCCAACGCCAGCGCGGAAGCCCGAACCTGTTCTTCCAAAGAAGCCAACGAGGCCAATGTCGACTGATAGTTTTCCCAAGCCTGTGTGGTTTCTTTGACAACGGCGCGTTTGACCGTGTTGATGTTGATACGCGCCTGTCCGGCAATATACTTTGTTTCCCGAACCTTGGACGACGTCGAACCGGCCGAATAAAAAGGAACATCCAATACCAGCTTGACGGTTGAATCTTCTTTACGGGCGCGTCCCGTTTCAATATTGACGCCGGCAATATTGGTCGTTCCGTGCGCTCCCGCGCGCATATTCAGATAAGCCGCCTGCAGTTCCAGCGTCGGATAATGCCCGGCTTCCGCGGCTTCGATCGAACTTTCCGCACTTTGCGCCGCTTTTTCGGCCGCCTGAACGGAAGGATTGTTCTTCATCGCGATTTCCAAAGCGTCTTCCAGCGTTTGAGGCAATTTAGCAGCAGGAACCTGCGGTTCAAAAATCTTGTCCGGCAATTTGCCGACGATCTTCCGATATGCCGAATAAGCGACTTTCAAATCGCCTTCCGCCGTTATTCTGGCGGCGACAGCGCCGGCATAACGCGCTTCGGACTGGGCGACGTCCGTTTTCGTCAATTCCCCGACACGGAAACGGTCGCGGGCATATTCCAACTGGTGCTTTAAAACGGTTTCGTTATTCTGATTCAATTTCAGAACGGCTAAAGCCCGAATGACATCCGTATAAGCGATAACTGCGCCGATTAACGTTGACTGTTCCGTGCTTTTCAGTTCGGCGTATTTGGCTTCAAACAAGGCTCTGCTTGCTTTGACGGAGGAGGAGGTCGCAAATCCGGAAAAAACAGGTTGAACGGCCGAAATGCCGAAAACCACCGGCTTGCTTTCCTCTTCCTGAAAAAGCGGTGCGGATTGAGAACGCTCGTAAGAGTAACCGTAAGACGCTTCGCCCGTAACGGTCGGCTTGTATCCCGACTGGCTCTGTGTGATTTTTTCATGAACGGAGCGCAAATACGCACGCTGTGCCAAAATATCCGGATTGGCCACATAAGTGTAAGTCAGCGCCTCTTCCAATGTTTCAGCGCCGGCCGTTCCGCCAAGCAACATGGCGGTCAAGGATATTCCGGATAAAATTCTTTTAAAATTTCGTTGGTCGGACACGTTTTCCCCCTTACACTGCGGAAATTCTTTTATACCCTTTTTAGCGTCACTTTCATCTGAATATCAACAACTATTTAATAAACCGTTTCAAAAATGAATCTTTTATAAGAAAGGTCGCGACGACAGCCGCTTAAATCCAAATCAAACGATACGGAATGTGTCAGGTTCCCGTTGCATTTGACAAATTTCGTCGCGTGAGCGGTTCGGGATTGATTTTCAGAAACAATGCAAATCAAACGGCCGTTTTCAGCCAGTTGTGACAAAAGGGCTTCAGGAATGTGTTCAATGATTCCCTCTATAAAAATAATGTCAAAGGGGCTTTGGGACGCGAAACCTTTATCCGGATCCTGATTCAGAACGGCGACGTTGTCTATTTCAGCATCAATCAGGCTTTGCTGTGCTTTTTCGCATAATACCGAATCGCTTTCCAATGCGACGACGGCTTTTGCCATACCGGCCATGACCGCCGCAGAATAACCGGAACCCGATTTGACATCCAACACAAAATCGTTTTCGTTCAATTCCGCCAATAACAACAGGCGGGCGAAAATTCGAGGGGAAAACAAAATCCGGCGGTCGTCAATATAAATCGTTTCATCCGAATAGGCGCGGCTTTGAAGCCGTTCCGGCAGAAATTGCTCTCGGGGTATCCCGCTCATGGCATTCAATATGCGCGAATCATTGATTTGATTCGGTATCAGTTGTCCCAACAACATATTCCGCCGTGCCGTTTTAAATAAATTTTCGTTTGAAGTGATGACCATAAGTATTTCCTTTTAAAGATTTTTATAACATAATCCGCGCTTTTTTAAAAAGAAGAAAAAAGTTTCATTTTTTTATTGACGCATTGAAAAACTAAGGATATAAGAAATCTGTTTTTAAGAGCAAAACCGCTTGAGGGCCGAATGGCAGAATGGTTATGCAGAGGACTGCAAATCCTTAGATATCGGTTCGATTCCGGTTTCGGCCTCCAAAATATTTTTCCGCGATAGCTCAGCGGTAGAGCAATCGGCTGTTAACCGATT
>JAFYCE010000071.1 GCA_017539865.1 Alphaproteobacteria bacterium | reverse complement strand
TCCTTCAGAAGGCCTTTTTCTTCTGCGTCTTCGATCATCGCTTTGGCGATTCTGTCCTTGACCGATCCCGCCGGATTGAACAGTTCCAGCTTCGCCAGCAAAGTCGCTTCCAGCTTTTCCGCTTTCTCAAAGTTGGTCAATTCCATCAACGGAGTCCGTCCGACCAGTTCCGACACCGATTTATAAATTTTCGTCATTTCGTCTTTCCTTTTATCTTTCATAAAAAAAGGGCTTTCCGGTCGGGAAAGCCCTTAACCCGTTGTTTCAACGTCACTTCCCGCAATCACATTCCGTTTCGGCTCCGCAGCCGCAGTCACAAGAATCCTGACATCCGCAAGCATACACCGTCGAAGAATACAGTAAACAGACAAAAACCAAAAAAGCCAACTTTTTCATTTCAGTCTTTCTTCCTTATTATGAAACAACAAAAGCATTATCGCACTTTATTTCAGAATGTCAACTAAAATAGTAGTGATTATTTTTCTCCGAATTTCCTTATAGATATGGTATAAAACACTCAACGAAAGGTGTTTATATGAAAATATCGACCAAAGGACGTTACGGATTAAGGATTTTGCTGGATCTGGCTTTGCACGGTCAAGAAGCGCCGCGATTGATGAAAGACATCGCGCGCTCTCAGCAAATTTCGGAAAAATACATCAGCCGGCTGATACTGCCGTTAAACGAAGCGGGATTCATCACGTCTTTCCGCGGCGCAAAAGGCGGTTTGAAACTGGCTAAAGCTCCGAAGGAAATCTCTTTATTGGAAATCATTGAAGCGATGGAAGGACGGGTGGCGATTGTCGACTGCGTGTTCGACAAGGAGTTTTGTCTGAAATCAAACGACTGCTCCGCCTGCAAAGTGTGGTCGTCCCTGAACAAGAAAATCAGAAAGCAAATGGCGGAAATCACGTTGAAAGACGTGCTGAAATCGGAAAAGAAGGCCAAACAAACGGTGGAAGAACAATGAAAATCGGATTTATCTCTCTGGGATGTTCCAAAAGCACGATCGATACGGAAATGATGCTGGCACATCTGGACAACGCCGCTTACGAAATCACGGCGAACGCCAGTGAAGCGGAAGTCATTTTAATCAACACCTGCGGCTTTATCGGCGACGCGCGCGAAGAATCGATCGAAACGATCAAGGAAATGGCACGGTATAAAAAGACAGGCAAACTGAAAAAGCTGATCGTCACGGGCTGTCTGGCGGAACGTTGGCGGGACAAACTGATGGAAAAAATGCCGGAAATCGATGCCGTCGCGGGATTGAGCGAAATCCACAACATTGTCAAAACGGTCAACACCTCTCTGGAAAAAGAAAAACTGACCTCTTTCGGTGACTATGAAAAAACGGAAATCGAAGGTGAACGGATGCTGTCGGACGACTCTCCGTCCGTTTTCCTGCGCATTTCCGAAGGGTGCGACAACCGTTGCTCTTATTGCGCCATTCCGGCGATCCGCGGCCGCTACCGTTCCCGCACGATTGAAAGTATCATCGAAGAAGCGCAAGACCTTGAAGCCGCCGGCGCGAAAGAGCTGAACCTGATTGCGGAAGACACCTCGCGCTACGGGACGGACTTGTACAAAGAAAACAAGCTGCCGGAATTATTGCGCCGGCTGAGCGAAGAAACGACTATCCCGTGGATAAGAATATTTTATTGCTACCCCGACCGGATCACGGACGGACTGATTGCCGAAATACGGGACAATCCGCGCGTTCTGCCGTATTTGGACATGCCGATCCAACACATCAGCGACGCCGTTTTAAAGCGCATGAACCGCGGCGGAAACAGAAAGCAGATTGAAACCGTCATTGAAAAACTTCGCCGTGAAATTCCCGATATGGTCATCCGCACGACGGTGATCGTCGGCTTTCCGGGGGAAACGGACGAACAGTTCAATGAACTGTTGGATTTTGTGAAGACCGCCCGTCTGAACCGTTTGGGAGCCTTCACTTATTCACGGGAGGAAGGCACTCCTGCTTTTGACATGCCCGACCAGATCGCACCCGAAATCAAGCAACAACGTTATGAAACGTTAATGGAAACGCAGGCGCAAATCAGTTTCGAACATCAGAAAGCCGTTATCGGACAGACCCGCGACGTTTTATGCGAAGGCTTCGACGAAGAGGAAGGATTGTTCGTCGGTCGCGACTTTTCCAACGGCTTCGACGTTGACGGCAAGGTTTTCTTTTCTTCAAAAAAGCCGGTGCAAACAGGCGACTTCGTCAAGGTCAAAATCACGAACGCGGACGAATACGACCTGTTCGGCGAAAGGATATGAATTGACACTCTTTCCGGCGGTGGCTACACTTCCGGTTAGTTGCAGCAATATGGAGATTTTTATGAAAAACGATAAAATCCTGATTATCATTCCCGCCCGTTATCAATCAACGCGCCTGCCGGGGAAACCTCTGGTGAAAATCGCCGGCATCGAAATGATCAAACGCGTGGCGATGATCGCCCGATATGTTTGCGATCACAACGACAACGCCGCTTACAAAGTCGCCACGGACGATCAAAGAATCATGGATTTCTGTTCCGATCAAGGCATTCCCGCCGTCATGACGGCGGATACCTGCCGCTCCGGCACGGAACGGTGTTGGGATGCCGTTCAAAAGGAAACCGGACAGCCGGCTTTCATCATCAACCTGCAAGGCGACAACCCTTTGTGTCCGCCGCATTTGCTGCAAAACCTGATTAACGCTTGGAAGTCTTTTCCCGCAGACGTATTCACACCTTGCGTTCATTTGGACTGGAACGAATACGACCGCCTGATCGAAGCGAAAAAAACGACGCCTTATTCGGGAACGACGGTTTTGATCAATAAAGATGGCTATGCGATGGCTTTTTCAAAGAACGTCATTCCGGCCGTCCGCAAGCCTGAAAAAGCGCGCGAAGCTTCTCCGAAAAGCCCCGTCCGCCGTCATGTCGGCTTATATGCTTATACCTACGACGCTTTGAAATCCTATTTCGAACTGCCTTCCTCCCCTTATGAACCCGATATGATCGAAGGGCTGGAACAAATGCGCTTCCTGTATAACGGCCGTAAAATCAAAATGGTTGAAGTCGATTACGGCGGCCGCAAAACGACCAGCGGCGTGGATTCCCCCGAAGATGTCGCCCGCGTCGAAGCGATCATTGCGGAATATGGCGAATTGATTAAATAAGGAAAATTCTATGAAAACATTGATTATCGCCCGCCACGGCAACACTTTCCGCCCCGGAGAAACCCCGACCCGTGTCGGTGCCAAAACCGATTTGCCTCTGGTTGAAGAAGAACGTGCGCGCGGCATCGGAAAGTATTTGAAAAAGAACGGATACATCCCGACAAAAATCTATGCCGCACCGTTAAAACGCACGATGGAAACGGCAAGACTGGCCGCAGAGGAATTGGGATTTAACGATGCCATCGTTCCGTTGACCGACTTCACGGAAATCGACTACGGCCCTGACGAAAACAAAACGGAAGACGAAGTCGTCGCCCGCATCGGTCAGGACGCTATTGACCTATGGAACGCCAAAGCCATCGTTCCGGACGGTTGGAAAGTCGATCCCGACAAACTGGCCAAAGTCTGGAAAAACTTCGCCGCTTTGATCAAAGACGGGGAAACCGTGCTGGCCGTCTCTTCCAACGGCGTCATCCGTTTCGCTCCGCATATTACGGCCGATTACGACGCTTTTTGCGCCGGACACGATATTAAAGTCGCAACCGGCGGCGTCTGCGTATTCGTTTTTGAAAACGGCGTCTGGACAGCTGAAGAATGGAACGTCAAAGCTTTTAAATTTGTTTAATTTAATAAAATGATCAGACGATTTTTTGCTTCATTATGCGTATTTTTGACCGCTTGCTCTTCTGCGGCGGCATTATCCGAACAAGACAGCGGAAAAACGTTCATCGCCTGCGTCGGAGAAAAACAACTGATTTCCCTGCCCGAAAACCCGACCACCGGTTATTCGTGGCATTTTTTTATTACGCCTGAAAAACAGCAGGTCGTTTCGGATATAAAAGAAACGTACATCGCTCCGGACACAACATTGGTCGGTGCCGGCGGCGTTAAAGAGTATGCTTTCACAGTTTGCCAAAAAGGAAAAATAACCATTACGGGATATTACATCCGTCCGTGGGAAAAAACGAACAAAGAAAACGCTCGCAAAGTAACATACACTTTTGACGTTGTCGAACAGTCTTTTCTTTGCCAATAAAAGACAATATCAAACAGAATATTAACATCGTTTGTCTACATAAAAATACATCTAATCCTCCAAAATAATTAAATTATTTGACAATTAAAGCATAAATCGTTTAAATGATAAATGATCTTATTGATTCAGAGTTTTTTACAGAGATTACTCAGACGATCAATACGATATATAATAAGGCTGAAAATGCCGAAAAATGTGGGGAAGCTAGTCTTCCCCTTTAATTTTATTCAAGCAATATTTTATGGGAATAGAGAAGCCCCTCCGGTCTTCGACCGGAGGGGCTAAAAATAGGTTGTATATAGGAACGCCCGAGCCTATTGGCAGAGGAGTTAGTATTGCTAGAGCCGGCAGCGACCTACTCTTCCGTGTCTTGAGAC
>JAFYCE010000070.1 GCA_017539865.1 Alphaproteobacteria bacterium | reverse complement strand
GCTCGTTTTGATTGTATTTCAGCGTTATGTGATAAAAAAAACGGATTCGGTCGCCATTTCGGCGGATTATGCTCATTATGCCGGCGACATATTGATGAACGTCAGCGTGATGGCGTCTTTATTTATCAGTTCTTATTTCGACGTCAAATACGCCGACCCCGTTTTTGCCCTTTTGATTGCGGTGTATTTGACCGCGTCGGCCGTTCGCGTCGTGAAAAAATGTCTGGGACAGTTGATTGACGCCGAACTGCCTGCGGAAGAAAAACAAAAAATAGTCGATATCGTTTTGAAGGCGCCGGAAGTTTCCGGTCTGCACGATTTGCGTACGCGTTCATCCGGAACGCGCTGGTTCATTCAGTTGAATTTGGAGCTGAATCCGGATTTTACTTTGGCTAAAGCGCATGCTATCGCCGATCATGTCGAAAGGCTTTTGATACAAGCGTTCCCGAATGCGGAAATCATCATCCATGAAGATCCCGCCGGATTGGATGAACGGCATCCGC
Source organism: Alphaproteobacteria bacterium (assembly GCA_017539865.1). Lineage (GTDB taxonomy): Bacteria > Pseudomonadota > Alphaproteobacteria > CAAGCB01 > CAG-977 > UBA11549. The sequence goes on along the minus strand of JAFYCE010000070.1, from coordinate 3,738 downwards.
AATGGTGTTATGAACAAATTTGATTGTAATCCACTCGTTTGAGGAGAAAAAAATGAGAATCGAAGAAGATATGAAACTGGATTTCAAAGACGTGCTGTTTCGTCCGAAACGCAGTACTTTGCGTTCGCGTTCGGAGGTCGATCTGAACAGAACGTTCACGTTCAGAAATTCAAAAAAAACGTGGACGGGTGTGCCTATCATGGCGGCAAACATGGATACGGTGGGACGTTTCGAAGTCTTCAACGTTTTGAAACAATTCCAGATGTTCACCTGCATTCAAAAACATTATACAAAAGAGGAATGGGCGGAATTTAACAAAAATTCCAGCGCGGATGATTATAATTATCTGGCCATCACTTCGGGAACATCGGATAAGGAATATGAACGTCTGCAAAGAATTTGCGGCGAAAATCCGGCGATTAAGTTCATTTGTATCGATGTGGCGAACGGTTATTCCCAGCACTTTGTCGAATATGTCCGCAAAGTGCGCGCGACTTTTCCGGAAATGACGATTATCGCCGGTAACGTTGTGACCGGAGAAATGACCGAGGAGCTGATTTTGTCCGGCGCGGATATCGTCAAGGTCGGCATCGGCCCCGGTTCCGTTTGCACGACGCGCATTCAGACCGGCGTCGGTTATCCGCAGTTGTCCGCGATTATCGAATGCGCCGATGCGGCGCACGGATTGGGCGGCTTGATTATCGGCGACGGCGGCTGCACGTGTCCGGGGGATGTGTCGAAAGCTTTCGGTGCCGGCGCGGATTTCGTCATGTTGGGCGGTATGTTCGCCGGTCACGATGAATCGGGCGGCGATTTGGTCGTTGACGAATGCACCGGAAAGAAATATCGCCGCTTTTACGGTATGAGTTCCGATACGGCAATGGAAAAATATGCCGGCGGCGTCGCGGATTATCGTGCCAGCGAAGGGCGTACCGTTTTGGTCGAATGCAAAGGGCCGTTGGAAAATACGGTTAAGGAAATTCTGGGCGGCGTCCGTTCAACCTGCACTTATGTCGGCGCGGTGACGCTGAAAGAATTGAGCAAGCGCACGACGTTCGTTCGCGTGACGCAGCAATTCAACGCGTCTTTGGCCAGTCAACCGCAGAATATGCGCAACGTCAATCCGTCCCATAAACCGGAATAAGGCAGGAGAGAAAAGTAAATGCTGATTGACGATCAATCCGCCGTTATTGCCGCTTTGTCGGCGCCGGGCGCTTACGGCTTTAAAACGGCGCATAAGATAATCGTTAAAGAAACGAATATTTCCGATGTGTTCCTGACCGGTGAAAAAGCCTATAAGCTTAAACGGGGGGTGAAGTATCCGTATGTCGATTATTCGACGCCGGAAAAGCGTTTGGCCGCCTGCCGCAAAGAATTTGAGATTTGCAGTCGTTTCGCGCCAGAGCTTTGTTTCGGCGTGGAAGAGGTTGTCGCAGACAAAAAAGGCCGCATATTCCTTCGTTCCGCTTGTCCGGACAAGCAGGCGCGCGTCGTGGATTACGTTCTGGTTATGCGTGAATTCGAAGAAAACATGCTGTTCGAAAATATGGTGGACAGAGGCGATTTGGATCGCTTCGAGATGATGGATACCGCCGAAAAAATATTCGAACTGCATCAAAACGCCGAGGTGATCACAACACGCAACGCCGTCGATATCATCCGCGGGCGCATTTATGAAAACAACGCGATGATTCGTTGCTTCGTGCCGGACGTCTTTGATGCAGAAGATGTCGACGATTTGGAAAAAAAGCAGCTTGACGCTTTGGAAAATCATCGGGAACTGCTTTTGAAACGTCAGGCGGACGGCAGGATTCGCTGGTGTCACGGTGACTTGACTTTGCGCAATCTGGCAATGTGGAACGGGCAGGTGGTTCCGTTTAACCCCATCGAATTTTATGACGATTTGACGCAAATCGACACAATGTATGATTTTTCGTTCCTGTTGGTAGAGATGGAAAGCAAAGGGCAGCGCCGGTTGGCCAGTATTCTGTTCAATCATTATCTGGCTTTGTCGGCGGATTGGGACGGTATTTCCGTTCTGCCGCTGTTTTTGTCTTGCCGTGCGGCGGTCAATGCGTATGTTTTCGCGCAAAGATCTGCGGAAATCAAGGATAAGCACGAAGCGACGCTGATGGCTAATCGGGCTTATGAACAGCTGGTGATTTCCAGACGCTTTTTAGAACCGCAGAAGCCTGTTTTGGTTGCGTGCGGCGGTTTGTCGGGCAGCGGCAAATCCCGTATCGGCAGAGAGTCCGCGCCGTTTATCGGCAATCCGCCGGGGGCGGTAATCGTTCGCGATGACGTGCTGCGTAAAAATATGCTGAACGAAAAGTTGGAAGCCAATTTGGATACGGCGGATTATACGCGGGAAACCGAAGAACGGGTGTTCAAAGAAGTATGCGAAAAATGCCGCTATGTTTTATCCTGTGGTCAATCGGTCATTGCGGACGCGTTGTTTCACAATCCGGAACAGCGTCGTGCGATTGAAGCGTTGGCGCGCGAGATGAAAGTCGAATTTAAAGGTCTTTGGGTGGATGCGCCGTTAAATATCCGCATAGAACGCGTGATGAAACGCAAGCGCAATCCGTCCGATGTCAAAACGGCTGAAGAATTGAAAAAACAGTTGGATATAGATGTCGGTTCCATTACATGGGACAAGATCGATACTTCCGGCGATCGGATGACGACTTTGACGCAGGTCAGATCATTATTGACGAACAAAGGATGACACGGTTGAAAAATCCCCGTTGGAATGGTTCAACGGGGATTTTTCGATGCCTGTTTAATGGCAGCAACATCCGTATGGCATAGGTGTGGGCTGTGTTCCTTTTGTACAAGTCAATCCCTGACAATATGGTACACAGCTGCCGCCGTTCTTTCTGTATTTTCCGGAAGGGCATGTCCGGACTTTATCTATGCTTGAACCGGAATATTCGTTTTCTCTGTCCGGATTATTGTTCAACAGACGATCTGCGGCATAGAAGTCTTGTCTTTCAAAATGTCCGAACTTATAGGATTTGACGATTTGGAACGGTTTGACTGTATCCGTATCGTTCGCCGCGGGAACGGAGCATGGCAAAAAAACAAATAAAGCTAAAATGCAGAATAATTTTTTCATGGAATGGCTCCTTTCCTATTCTTCCAAACAGCAACAGCCGTCATCCGATTTTTTCAATGGGGACGGGCAGTTTTCCCTGATTTTATTTTTTTCTACGACGCATTTTGTACCGTCTTTTTCATATCCGTTCTGGCATGTTGTGCAAACGGACGCCGATGTGCAGGCGGAACATCCTGTCGGACAGGAAACGCATTCGCTGCCGTTCAGATAATAACCGGCGTTGCATTCGGAACAATAAGTGTTGACGTAACATCCGCCTGAAGCGGAGCATCCCAAACCCGTCGTCCATTCTGAACAACCTTCAGGATTTTGGTAACACCTCGGCGATGTCACTTCGTCGTCATAATATTCGCCGTAATAGGAATAACCGCTTTTACACAAAAAATAGGGACTGGTATTATCGTTTCTGCATGGGGTTGTACTATCTACCAGAGTATATGAAGATCTTCCCGAATACCGTGTTCTGGAACGGAACTCGTTGCATCTTTCCATTGATGAAAACATATTCGGCCTCAGCCGGCATGTAACGGAATAGGTTCCCGTTGCTTCGCAGCTCTGATATCCGGGAGCTTCTCTCGCTATCTGAGTCGTTGTTCTGCCGTTTAACGGATAATCAACTT
>JAFYCE010000069.1 GCA_017539865.1 Alphaproteobacteria bacterium | reverse complement strand
GTTCCTGCCGGATGATATCCGCCGCCAAAGCCGCGATGGGATCGTTTTCAAGCTTTGTTTCCGGTTCGGCTTTTTTTTCTTCCGGAACGGTCGGAGCATGCGGTTTTTCGGAAGACGGCAACAACCGTTCCACCGGCAGTTCCGTATTGCTTTGCCGCAGCCGTTCATAGACCAACTTGTCACGGTTCGGCACTTCCATCCCCCCCGGTGTTGCGGGTTTCATGCCGTCAGCGGAAGCATCGGCGCGAATGACCGGCAAATTACCGCTGTCCGCTCCGTAATAAACGGAAACATACCGCCCGAATGTCAAAGCTCCGATGGCAACGGCCAATACGACCCCTATCAGCACACCGATCAAAATGGCGGGCTTTTTTTTACGCTGCTCCATTCTTTCTTCACGGAAAGAAGCCAGAATATCCTCTTCGGACGTTTCCATATCCAGATCATTCTGCATACATTACATCTCCTCTGCGGGAACGACGCCGAAAACGCCCAAACCGGATCGGATAACAAGAGCGACAGCTTCAACCAATGCCAGACGCGCCATAGACAACTCCGATTTATCCTGTTCTAAAAAACGCAATTCCGAATTGTCCCGGCCCTTGTTCCACAATCCATGGAACGCTGCGGCGACATCATTCAGATAATAAGCGATACGATGAGGTTCATGAGCGGCGGCGGCGATTTCGATCTGCCGCGGGAAATCCGTCAGCAAACGAATTAAAGCCGTTTCCGCCTCATCGGTCAACAAAGAGAAATCCGCCTTGGACAACGCCGCCAATCCCAAATCGTTCTGCGGAAACATTTCAAGGGCTTTACGACGGACGGAACGTGCGCGGGCATAAGCGTAATTAACGTAAAAAACGGGATTGTCCTTGGATTGTTCTTTGACTTTTTCCACATCAAAGTCCAGATGGGCGTCGTTCTTGCGGGTCAACATGATAAAACGCATCACGTCTTTGCCGACGGCGTCGACCATATCGCGTAAAGTTACGAAGCACCCCGCCCTCTTGGACATTTTCATCGGTTCGCCGTTGCACATCAGGTTCACCATCTGGCACAGTTTCACGTCCAGTTTGGCCTTGCCGTCCGTCAAAGCCTTTATCGCCGCCTGAAGACGTTTGACATAACCGGCGTGATCCGCGCCCCAGACGTTGATCATATCGTCAAAACCGCGGCGGTATTTATCCAGATGATAAGCCATATCCGAAGCGAAATACGTCTGAAAACCGTTCGATTTTTTTAAGGCGCGATCGACATCGTCGCCGAATTCCGTCGCTTTGAACAGCGTCTGCGGCCGCGGTTCCCAATCGTCGGGAAGCTTGCCTTTCGGCGGTTCCAGAACGCCCTCGTAAATCAATCCTTTGCCGCGCAAAAATTCGATTACTTCGTCGATTTTTCCGGCTTCCACCAGAGCGCGCTCCGAAGAAAACACGTCAAATTTAATGCCTAAAGCCGCCAAATCGTCGCGGATCATATCCATCATTTTATTGATGGCAAACGTTCTGAAATAAGACAGCCATTCACTTTCCGGCTTATCCAGCCATTTATCGCCTTCTTTTTCGGCCAGTTCCTTACCGACGGGAATCAGGTATTCCCCCGGATAAAGTCCTTCCGGAATGACACCGACATCCTTTCCCAGAGCTTCTTCGTAACGCAAATAAGCCGAACGCGCCAGCACGTCGACCTGTGCGCCCGCATCGTTGATATAATACTCACGGGTGACTTCATATCCCGCTTTTTCCAGCAAAGACGCCAGAGCATCGCCGAAAACCGCACCGCGGCTGTGCCCGACGTGCATGGGGCCCGTCGGATTGGCGGAAACGAATTCGACATTCTTTTTCCGGCCTTTCCCCATATCGGAAGAACCGAACTCATTCCCCTGCTCCAAAATCCCGCGCAGACAAGAATCCCAAAAAGCTTTGGACAAGCGCAAATTGACAAATCCGGGGCCGGCGATTTCAACAGTGTCGACAATCGGCAAAGCTTTCAGACCTTCCGCAAGAATTTCAGCGAATTGACGCGGTTTCATTCCGGCTTGACCGGCCATGACCAAAGCGGCGTTTGTCGCGGCATCCCCGTGTGCGGCGTCGCGGGGCGGCTCGGCGACCATGCGGTCGGCGTTCAAACCGGCGGGAAGCTTTCCCTGCTCTGCCAGAGAATCCAGTGTTTCAACAATATTGTTTCTGATACGGGTAAAAATGTTCATCGTTATATTCTCACTTGAGGGTCAAAAAGACGAGTATGCAATTCAATTGCCGAAGCATCCGTCAATCCGGCGACAAAGTCCGCGATGATCCGCGCTTTTTGTTTCGGATCGAC
>JAFYCE010000068.1 GCA_017539865.1 Alphaproteobacteria bacterium | reverse complement strand
TCCACGCCGATTTTCTGATTGTCGCAGTCCTGCTTGTCCGTTGATACTCTTAAATACCCGTATACCGTCATCGTTCAATGCTCCTTTCTTTCGTTTGCTGTTTTTGTTTATGTTTAACGCGGCTTTTTCAGCGAAAGCCCGACCCGAAACTTGATAAATCCGTTCAAGTCGTCAGACTTGTGCCGCGCAGTGCAGGAAAGCTTTGTGGCCACATTGTGGGCACCCGCAGCGTTTCCTGCACTCGCTTCTTTTGTTGTTTTCGACGACCCGAAAAACAGCTTCGAAAAGCCCGTCATTCGTCATCTCCGTCGCAAGGGATTCCCGTTGACGAGAATATCTTGGACAGTCGCCGTTCGATCCATTCGTCCAGATCTTCGACTTTGTAAATCACGCGCATCGTGCCGAACTTGCGGAACTTCGGCCCGCCGCCGACGCAAGCGTATTTCGCCAACGTCTTCGGACTGACCGGCAAGCCTTTCCTTAAACAATATTCGGAAGCCTGTCCCCGTGTCAGGTATTGTTTTTCTTCAGTCATATTCATTCTCCTTTAAAAAGTTAAACGCGGTCATTCGCGTCAAAACGAATTTGAAAGGAGGGAAAAGACTCAAAACAGAGGGGATGGCCTTGTTTTTTTATTCAAAAATAAGGGGGGACTATGTTTTTTACGGCGGAAACAAGCCGTTTTTTATCAGAAAAAAAATTCAGTCGGAAACGGTGTGGCGGAGGTTTTCGTCTTTCTTTCCGACGGGACGACCGCCTTTCGCCTTGTGCGGCAACACGCCTAACAACGCTTCAATTCTTTTTTCGGGCAAAGCGGGCGCACGTTTGACTATCTCCTGTCGCAAATCGGCGGCGGAATAGTCCGCAAAACGGTTTTCCAAATCCAAAGCGGCGTAAATATCCCGACACAACGAATAATACAAAGACGCGTTTTGCGGATCGTATTCGCCGACGTTCAAATCCTTTTCAGAGTATTCCGCTTTTTCCCATTCGTATTCGCACTCAAAATCGGGGTTGTTCTTCGGCGGGAACTTTTCCAAAACATCTTTCGTTGAAATTTGAAGTTCTTCCCACCCCGTATAACGGCGATACAGCGGCGACAAAATCTTTGCGAGAAAACTGTCCTCGATATGGCGGTTTTTATAAGTGATAAACACGCGGTTGGCGGGCAAGTCGAAACGATACGAGCCGAGTTTCCGGTTGATGTCGGGCGTGATTCCGATTCTGCCGTCAACGATTCCCTTGTCTTCCAAAGCGGATTTCAGGATTTTGTTCAAAACGGCGGACGGTGTTTGTAACGGTAAATAACTGTCTTTTTCAACGAAGCGACAAGAGGCGGCTTCTTCGGCGGGAATAAAGTCGATATAAAGCTGTCGTTCCGGACAATACTTGCGTTTCAAGCGACGGTATTGCTCGATCCGATAATGCGGTTTCAACATTTTGAACGTGAACGGAGACCCCGAAAGGAGGCAAGCCGTCAATCCCGCGGTTAAAGGACGCTCTTTTATTAAAGTGTCGATTTTGCGCTTGAACAAAGAACAGCCGATAAAGCCGATCAACGTGACAACGCTGATAAAAGGCAAAGACAGCAACGGCAAACGGGTGTAGCGATACCCTGTCGCGTGAACAAGTCCGAGTTCCAAAATGCACCGTGCGCGAAGTTCCGAGGATTGAAAAGCCTGCTTGTCAAACGGATATGCCGCGTCAAACTGGCGTTCAAACAGCTTGTCCGCCGGCAGTCTGCCGTTTGTCAGATACGCGACAAACTCCGCCAACGTCATATATTTGCGAACAAGGATTTTTGAGGGCATCTTTTTACCTTTCGATTTCGGTCATTCTATACGATTCAGACGACACAAAAAAGAGGAATAACTCTTTCGCCAACCGTTTCCGGACGCGGTTTCTTTTTGACGATTGACGAATTTTTTTGTTATAACGGTGTTATAACGGAGCGAAAAACGAAACGAAAGGGAAAATTCGGAAACAAAAAAACCGCAGTTTCCTGCGGTTTAAATGGTGAGCGTGCCGGGATTCGAACCCGGGGCCACTTGATTAAAAGTCAAGTGCTCTACCAGCTGAGCTACACGCCCTCAAACAGCCGATAACATATAGACCTATTTGTGTCAGGTCAATAGTTTTTTTCTTTTTTTTGAAAAAATTATGCCGTCAGCTCGGATAAAACGGATTCTGTCGTATCGTTCCACGCTTTTAAAACTTGGATATTGGTTCTATAGGCGAGGGAGGAGATCGTTATATCCGCGCTTGCTTCAATAAAATCAATATTCGAAGCTGCATAAGCTGTTGATTGCGTACCGATTTCCGGTATGGAGGCGACGGGCTGAATCTCATTGGCTCGCCGCTCCGGCTCGATTGAGCGAACGGGGGCGGCGGCGTTTAATAAATCGGCTGCGCTTTTTTCAAACCGTAACCGTGCCGTATTGATGCCCGTTAAAGCCGTTTGCATGATTTTCATCGGATTTTCCCCTTAACCGAAACCTTGTGTTTTCTTTTTCAGCGGTTCATCGGATTGTTCAATCGTGCGTTCGTAGGATTCGATATGATGTTCAACATCTTCCAAATTGAAATAGAGCGGTTGATTTTCTTGAAATTGCAACTGAACCGATGAAGAAACTTCGCTGGATAACGGACTGGAGGGGAGGGAGGATGAGGTGTCTTGATCGTTGTCCTGCGAATAGATATTGACGTCTTCTTCGGTGTTATGCAGATATTGATCCGTTGCCGAGCCGATATTTGCCGAGTCGCCGATTGCCGCCACTGATGCGGAAGCAGACGAAACCGCAGCCGAACGGACGCTGTTCAGCTTGGCTATTGAGGTCGAGTGCCCTACTGGCGCACCTGATGAAACCTTGGTCGATGACATTTCTATTCACCTTCTTCAAGACATACTTCCTTACTTTTAATCTCTCATATCGTTGCTTGCTTGTCAAGGGAAAATTAAAAGGGGAAGCTTTTCAAAGGTCGAAACAGGGATAAGCATCAGGATGTTTGGGTTTGGATGGCAACGGGAAGGATTCGCACCGCTTTTTCCGGTAAGGGGCAGGCGGAAACACATGTGCCGCAGCCGATGCATTTTTCCGCATTTAAAACGGCTTTGTCTTCACCGCCGACATCCGTGACGATGACGGCTCCTTTCGGGCAAACATCGGCGCATAATCCGCAGCCGACACATTTTTTCCGTGAAAATTCCGCCAATCCGATTCTCCGGTTTTGCTTTTCCTTTAAAGATAAAGCGGTTAATGCTCCCGTCGGGCAGACGGAACTGCAGTTATGGCAGTCGTATAGGCAATAATTTTCTCCGTATTCCAAATGGACGGTTTTAAAAAGCCTTGTTTTGGGGCGCAGGACATTTCCTTTGCAGGTTGAAACGCACAGCTGGCAGTTCGTGCATTTTGAGAAAAACTCCTGCGCCGTTGTAGCTCCGGGCGGTAAAATCGGGCGTTTTTCGTCGGGAAAGGCGGGCAGTGCGTGCAAAGGCGACGCCTGCGCCGACGGCGACAGCCGTAGTCAAAGAGCCGGTCAGGAATTTCCGTCTGGATAAATCCATTTCGGCCGGTGCGGTGTTTGCGGATACGCCGATGGCGTTTACCGGACAGACCGGCAGACACTTCAAGCATCTGATGCACAGTTCATTATCCAAAGCTGCGGTATCCGGAGCAAGGCAGCCGACAGGGCAGGCGGCTGTGCAGCGATGACATTTGAGGCATTTGTCGGACAGTTTCATTTTAAACGGGCCGACTTTTGCGCACGCACCTAAAATCGTTCCGATCGGGCAGAATGCGGAGCAGAACATTCTTTTTTGCCGGACGGTCATTATAATAATGGCGATGAGGGATATCCCTCCCGCAAGGTAAGGCGGATTTCTGATGAAGGCGATGATACGGCCGAAAAAGGAATAGGGATCCAGCATTCCTGTTATAAAACCGCTTCCCGCCGCAAAGGATGCGAAAGTAAAACCGGCGACGGCATAGCGTATTTTTCGCCGGTTGACGGCGGGAACGGATTTCCGGCGAAGAATAAAAGCAAGAATGTCTTGTAAAATTCCCAGCGGGCAAACGACGGAGCAGTAAAATCTTCCGAATAAAAAGGTGAACAGTAGAATACCGGCGACGATTCCCCATGCTTTTCTGTCGATCGCCGGAAACATCTGAATTTTTATGGCGGCCGAAAATGATTGGGAGCCGGCAAAGGTCATGCCGATCGCCGCTAGGGACAAAAAGGCCAAAGACATTCTGAGCAAAAGGAAAAAAGTCGTTTTTTTCTTTTTCATCAATAAAATCCTTTTTTTGTTTTTTTATAAGGCGTCCTTTTTCAATAAGTCTTAACTGTAACATTGAGTCAATACGCTTTGTCGTTTTTTTGGGGATATATGAAAAAGGTGCTATTTGATTGTTGAATGTGCGAAATGGTAAAGAAAAGCTTAATTTTCAAGCAGGTTGAAATAAAGTTTGATTGTTGTTTTGTCGATATTTTTGGAAATTTTATGGGGGATGTTTTTCCGTCTGTTTTGAAGGGATGCTTAATTTTTTCTGGTTGTTTCGGAATGATGACGACGGGATGATGGTGTTCTTTTTTTGAACAAATTAAAGTGTTTTTTTATGTGAAACGCAACTGTGTTTAAATCAGGGATTGATTTTTTTCAAGGAGTTGGGCGGTTTCCGAAAAAAAGTTTCCGAAAAATATTTTTTTTCCAAAAAAGTGTGGAAAAAAGAAAAAAAATGTCATATCATTTTCTTAAATTCGGAGTTTGTCTGCTTTTATTAAGGGGTCGCCAATGGCTATTTTAAATGAGTATGAACTGCATCGTTTGGCTGTTATGTCGGGAATCGACAGTCACGCCTCGATCGAAAACAAACAGTCGCTGTTGATTGCTTTGGATGTTTTGAAACCGCAGGGCAATCTGTCGGATCAGGAATATGCCGCGCAAATCAGCCGGACGCTGAACAAGACGCTGGATGCGCAGTATTCTTCTCCGCTCGGCGCGGTTTGTGTCATGCGCAAGGATCGCGAAAAGGAAGTCGAATTCGTCGTTCCCGCCGGCAAGGAAAACGAAGAAGTGAAGTGGACGGTCAATGAAGAAAACGGCAATGTCCAGACCGGTTCCGTGAAAATGGCCGACACGTATGTGAAGGTTGACGACGAGGGCAAGCCGATGATTCGCGAAATCAACGGCGTGAAGTATGAAAAGCGCGCTTTCAAGATGCCAGCCGATTTCGATATCGGTTATCACAAACTGGAAATGGAAATCCCCGGCCAGCCGAAGGCGTCGACGCAAATGATTTACGCTCCGACGAAGTGCTATGACCCGATTAATATCAAAGACGGCGGAAAGGCGTGGGGCGTTCCCGTCCAGTTGTACGAACAGCGTTCCGATGAAAATCAGGGAATCGGCGACTTTTCCGATTTGGCCGAAATTGCCGACACGATCGGTAAAAGCGGCGCGGGCATTCTGGGTGTCAACCCCTTGCACGCCATGTTCCCCGAAGCCGCAGAGGAGGCTTCTCCGTATGCTCCGGCCAGCCGCGCTTTCTTCAACCACGTTTACGTTGACGTGACGGCCGTTCCCGAATTTGAAAAGAGCAAGGATGCGGTCGCTCTGTACGATTCGCCAGAATACACGACGAAACGCCGCAAAGCGCAGAACGCCAACGATGTCGACTATACGGCCGCGTTTGAACTGAAAACGCCCGTTTTGGAAAAGTGCTACGAGGAATTTTTGAAGAACGCTTCTCCGGAACGCAAACAGGCGTTTGAAAAATTTGAAGCGACCGGCGGCAAATGCCTGCAGAGCTTCGTTCTGTATCAGACGCTGTGCGAACATTTCGCCAAGCAGGAACCGAAGCTGACGGACTGGCGTGATTGGCCGCCCGAATATCGGGATTCCGATTCGCCGGAAGTCAAAGCTTTCGCCGAAGCCAACAAGAAACGCATGGGCTTCTACAGCTACTTGCAGTTTGAAACGATGAACCAGATGGAAAACGTCCAGAAAGTTTGCAAAGACAACGGCATGAAAGTCGGTCTGTATACCGATATCGCCGTCGGTTCCGCAAAATTCGGTTTCGAAGGATGGGGGTGCTACAAGGATTTGTACATGAAAGCCTCCGCCGGTGCGCCGGCCGACGTTCTGTCCCCGAACGGTCAGAACTGGGAAGTCATGGGCTTTAAGCCGAACGCGTTGAAAAACGCCGGTTATGCGCCGTTCATCGAAATGTTGCGCAACAACATGAAAACCGCCGGATGTACGCGTCTCGACCACGTGTTGCAGTTGTGCCGCCTGTACATGATTCCGGAAGGAAAGACTGCGAAAGAAGGCGCTTTCGTTTACTATCCGGTTGATGAATTGATGGCGATCGCCGCGTTGGAATCCCACCGCAACAAGTGCATGCTGATCGGTGAAGACTTGGGGCAGTTGCCTCCGGGCTTCCAAGACAAGCTGATGGATCACGGTATTTTGTCTTACCGCGTGATGCCGTTTGAACGCGAATGGGGCTATCAGCACGGCGGAAACAACAACGCTTTTCGTCATCCGGAGGAATATCCGCAGTATTCGACAGCCGCTCCGTCCACGCACGACACGCCGTCTCTGGCCAGCCAGTGGACAGCCCGCGACGTTCACCTGAAGGATTATTTGGGTTACTATGAAACGCCGCAGCAGCGCGATTTGGAATTCCGTCAGTTCGAATCCCAGCGTTGCGCTTTGAACTGGGCTTTGACGGAAAAGGGGTGCTGGGCGAAAGTCGGGGCTCAACCGGTTTCCGATCCGGCGCACGATACGCGCTCCTGTCCGGAAAAATACGAACAGGCTGTAGCGGATTACTTGGGTCAGTCCCGTTCCGCCATGTTGCTGTTCCCGTTCTCGGATATGTTCCGCACGAACTACATGGGGAACATCCCCGGCACGCGTCAGCGTTCCACGTCCGGAGTGGCCGGACACAGCAATAAAGTGTTCGAAGAGGGCGGAGCCAGCCGTATCCCGTGGAAGAACTGGCGTCCGAAGATGCACCTAAAAGTCAATGAAATCAAGGAAGTTCCCGTTTTCAAAGACATTGCTGGCATTTTGAACGGTTACCGTCAGGCCGGAAACGAAAATTCCAAGGTGAAGAATCCGCAAATCGGCGAATTCAAGCGTCCGGGACGTACGGAAACGAAGCAGCGTGATTCCAAGCGCGTGATTTCGTTGTATCAGACGATTGCGCAGTCCGGCGTCTGCAAGACGGATGCTTATAACATCATTGCGGCCAAGTTCTCTGAAAAACGTCGTCAGCGCGACATTCAGAAGACGGAAGACTTCAAGAAGGATTACGAAGCCCGCCGAGCCGCGATCGAGGCCAGAAAACGTCAATATCAGCAGAAGCCGGCACAAGCCGCCGTTCAGAAAAAGCTGATGGAACAGGCTGGAAGATAAGAAAATAAAAGAGCCCTTCGGGGCTCTTTTTTATAACGGGACGCAAGGATGTTTGTTGTAAAGCGAAGGGCGGGCGGGATAAAAATCCCGCCCTTTATCTTTCGCTTTTATCATCAGAAGGAATAATTGATTTTGAGCATGACGGACTGGTCGGCAAAGTCTTTTCGGACCTGCGCGAAATAATCGGCGTCGACCGTCCAAGCGCCGCGGGTGTAGGAGGCGCCGATGCCGGCTTCTCCGCCGGCGCGGTGCAGGCGCGAGCCGTTTTCTTTGATGACGTCGCCGTTTCTTTTGATGCGGAAGTCCGATTTGTCCGCGTGGACGTCATAGACGGCGTTGATGTCGAAATGCACGCCGAAGTGTTTGCCCTGAGCGGCGTATTTAAAGCCGCCGACCAACGTTGTCGCGGACACGTCGTCGAATTGGTACGTCTTTGTTTTCTTGGTGTGCGTTTGGAAATACCGCGCGCCGCCGACGCCCGTAAAGCCGCCCCCGAAATCGTAATTCACGTAAGCGTCGGCCGCCCCCGAATGGGCGTCCAGCTTCAGATTCCGATCTTTCAGGTCGAACTTTGTGAACAGGTATCCGGCCGACCCCGTGAAAGCCCAAGACTTGTAGACATACATCCCGTAAAGGAATCCGGAATAGGTTCCGGCCTGCATGCCATT
>JAFYCE010000067.1 GCA_017539865.1 Alphaproteobacteria bacterium | reverse complement strand
CGAACTTGCCGTAGATCAGTAAGTAGTTGAAACACACGTTGACCACATTGGCCGTCGTGTTGTAGAACATGGCCGTTTTCGAGTCGCCCGAGCCGCGCAGGGAGTTGGTGATCGAGGTGGTCAGGGAGACGGTGAACATGCCCACCATCTGGATCTGCAGATACTGGGTGCCGGCAATCAGCACGTGCTCCTCCTGAGCGCCCATGAAGGTGACCAGCTGGCGGGAGAACAGAACGCCGATGATGGCGAAGAACAGATCTTTGGAATCGTAGAAAGTCCCCTTTCCTTCCGCCGTCACCGTCCACGGCCAAGAAATGCCGGTCGGATACTGTTTGAAATACAGGCCGCTTTCGACCAAAGCGATGGCGCTTAAAAGATTCGGCTGGATTTTTTCTTTTTTTTCCAGACGGACGGCCTCTTTCAAACACAGCAAAGAATCGTCCGCCTTGCCGGCCAAAGGCAAAAACGTCAAAACCGCCGTTGCGGAAAGCAAAAAGAACATCTTCATTTCATTATAATTCCAAAGCAGGCAAAACCTCTAAGAACCTATCCATAAACACGGACAGTTTACGCCACAAGGCGTTAAAATTTTCTGATGGTGCGTATTGGTCTTCGTTCCAATACAAATGCCGGCCTATTTCTATTTGCATCGCATGACTGTGATTTTGCGGACAGCCGTAGTTCAACGTCGTATACGCCCCGCTGTAAGGCAGATTGATCGTTACAAAGAATCCCATATCCTGCAAAATTCCGGCCGCTTTTTCCGCCATTTCATTTGAACAGGCGGCTCCGTTTCCCGTTCCCAAAACGAAATCGGGCATTTTTCCTTTGATTAAATATCCCGCCGGCAACAACGGCATTGAATGCAAATCCAATAAAACGGATTTTCCGGACAGTTCCAGATTTTTTTGAATCAACCTCTTTAACGCCGCATGATACGGGAAATGGACATCCGTCAATCTCTTTTGTTCAATGGAAAATTTTAATTTATCCCTATAAATCAGCCTGTTTGCATTCAGCTGACGCGGAATAACGCCGAAACCGTATTTAACGCGCGCCGAATCCGTCATAATCTGAGCCGGCAGAGTGTCTGAAAACATTGTTGCGTCAAGCTCTAACGGATGACGGTTCAAATCGACCCAAGCCCTGCCATACACGGCGGAAAGCAACGGAAGCCCCATGGCCGGAGCGAAAGAAAACAACTTGTCGACAGCGGCATCCTCGTATTTTTGGAAATCGGTCAGCTTCAAATCGGTCAGATGAAACAGGCGTTCGGGATAAAACGTTCCGCTGTGCGGCGAAGATAAAACGACGGGAGCCGGAGATTTTCCCGACTTTTCCAATAAAAACGGCGGATAGTTTTTGGCTGCCGTCATTTTTTTTGCTCCACGTGTATTTTTTTTGTTGCATTCATCAAAAGAAGACTATAAAAGCATAAATCATCTTGTTGCGATAAGCAACAGTGACGGGCACGTAGCTCAGCGGTAGAGCACTACGTTGACATCGTAGGGGTCACAAGTTCGATCCTTGTCGTGCCCACCATTTAAACCCCTGAAAACATTGAAGTTTTCGGGGGTTAAAATTTTTTAGAACAGTCTGTTTTTATGCCCGTAGCTAACAAATAGCTAACACGAAAACATCGTTATCAGCGGCTCAAAAAAAATTTCATATCGAATCGGTAAAATCGGATAAAAAATCCCTTCCAGTTCACGGTTCCGGTTTTTGAATCGGGAAAAATGTTAATCAAAAGCAATAAAAAGCAATTAAACGCAATTAACGGCAAACGTCGAAAAAACAAACACTTGCAAGGCGTTTCATTCCGTCCGACAATAGCTTTCGAACT
>JAFYCE010000066.1 GCA_017539865.1 Alphaproteobacteria bacterium | reverse complement strand
GTTGACCGGCGGAAAGGTGTCGCCCGAAGAATTGATTGCCGGCATTAAAAGCGGAATCTATGTCACACAACTGTTCGGCCAGGGGGTCAATATGATTACCGGCGACTACAGCCGCGGCGCAACGGGTTTTCTGATTGAAAACGGGAAAATCACCGTCCCCGTCAGCGAGATTACCGTAGCGGGAAATCTGAAAGACATGTTTAAAAACATGATTGCGGCGAACGATTTGGATGAACGTTACGCCGTCAACGTTCCGACATTATGCCTTCCTCAACTGTCCGTAGCGGGGAAATGAACATGGGATTGGACAACTTTACGGGATTGGAACTTTGGCGCCGGACAATCGTTGAAATCGTCCGGCAAAGCGGAAACGATACGGATTTGTCTTCGCGTCAAACGGCGATCCTGTTGAACGTCTATCTGACCGAGCCGCCGCATACGGTACGCGCTTTGGCCACCGATTTAAACATCTCAAAGCCCGCCGTTTCCCGCGCGATAGACAAGCTGAGCGTTCTCGGATTGATTAAACGGCAGACGGATGAAAAAGACAGACGCTCCGTCAATCTGTATCGCACGATAGAAGGCGCGCAATATATTATGCGCTTCGGCGACATCATTGCCGAAAAAGCACGGAAAATAAACAATCCCCTATCCGAACAGCCCGAAAAATAAAATTCTTATTCCGGAAAATAAAGCATAGCCGAGAACGGTACATCCAGCTTGCTGCGGCCGTTCAGGTTGCCGATTTCCATTGACGTCACCGCACCGACAACATTTCCGCCGAGTTTGCGCAACAACGCAATGCCGGCCGCCAATGTACCGCCCGTTGCCAGAACGTCGTCAATAACGACCAGCCGTTCCGACGGATCAAAGTCTTCCGATCTGGCTTCCATTTCGTCCGTACCGTATTCCAGCTGATAGGTATACCGGACGACATGCCCCGGCAGCTTGGACGCTTTGCGCAGCAGGGACAGACCTATTCCCAAATTCGCGGCGACGGGCGCGGCGAAAATAAAGCCTTTTGAATCGATCGCAAACAATCTGTCCGGCTGATATTGCGCAACAAGACGGGTCATTTTTTGAACCGTCATCGCAAACGCTTCCGGCGTTTTGAACAATCCCGTAATATCATAAAAGTTTACGCCTTCTTTAGGAAAGCCCGGATATGTCGGCACACACGCCTTTAAATCGAATTCTTTCATCTTTTCTCCTAATCCACTGCCGCAAAGCCGTATTGTTCCGAACGGGCCGGAGAAGCCTCATACGTTCCCAACACCTGAACGCTCAAGGAGGCTTTGCTTAATTCCTGCAACGTTTTTTGTCCGATATCGTCATACCGGTTCATCGCCAGATCGACATAAAAGACGGGTTCGGAATGATGAATGCCCGTCATGTATGTTTCCAACTTGGTCATATTGATATTATGAGCCTGAAACACCCTTAACGCTTCGACCAAAGCGCCGGCGACGTGACGCGTACGAAACACCAGCGTCGTAATCGGATGAGCATGAATTTCCTCCGGTTTCAAAGGCGTTTTGCGCAGAAACAAAAAGCGCGTCGTGTTGCCGGATTCGTCTTCAATGTTGTCTTTCAAAATCGTCATGCCGTAACGCGTCGCCCCCGCCGGAGCGATGACGGCGACATTCGGCGACATTTCCTGCGCCAAATCGCGCGCCGCCCCTGCCGTATCCCAAGATTCCCGCTGACGGGCGTTCGGCAGGTTGCGCATCAAAAACTTCTGACACTGAGCCAACCCTTGCGGATGAGAACGGACTTCGGAAATCGTCGTGACGGCGCGGTTGATTTCCTCCCGACTGGGAGCGGAACGCTTCCAGTTCAACAGCTCCTCCTCCGTCACGTTCTGCGGCGGCAATCCCCGCACAAATTTTGTCGGCATCATCAGGCAATAGTGAATCGGCAGGAAATGCTCCCCGATAATCGACAAAGACGCTTCGGGAAGAAGTCCGTAAACTTCCGTCACCCGCCCCGCCGTCGAGTTTTCGACAGGAATGATCGCAATATCCGCTTCGCCGCTGACAACAGACTGAATCGCGTCGCCGAACGAAAGACAACTGCGGGACAAAGCGTCCGGAAAGCACTGTTCGCACGTCATTGACGAAAAGCATCCGATGACCCCTTGATACGTTACCTTTGTCATAGTCTTATCCTTTATTCTTAATCAGCAATTTTTCGTTTTCCGGCTGCGCCTGACACATGTCGATGACTTCACGGCGGATTTTGCGCGTACGGGCGAACCAATCCTGCAAAACCGCCCCGTCTTTCTGGCGAATCGCTTTCTGCAAAACGGTCAGGTCTTCCGAAAACCGTTGCAAACAATCCAAAACCGCGCCGGTGTTATTCAAGAAAATATCGCGCCACATCACGGGATCGGAACCGGCAATGCGCGTAAAGTCGCGAAAACCGCCCGCCGCGTATTTCAACACGTCTTCGCGCGTTTCCTTTTCCAAATCAGCCGCCGTACCGACAATCGTGTACGCGATCAGATGCGGCAGATGCGACATCAACGCCATCACCTTGTCGTGACGTTCGGGGGACATTTCCTCGACTTTCATGCCGGCTATCTCCCAGACTTCGCGCACGGCCGCCACCGCTTTTGCGTCCGTTCCGGCATCAGGCGTCAGAATGCACCACCGCCCTTCAAACAATTCCGCAAAGCCGTTTTCGGGGCCGGATTTTTCCGTCCCCGCGACAGGATGTCCCACCACAAAAGAAAAAGAATCCGTCAGATAAGGCGCGACCTGTCTGACAATTTCCGTTTTGACCGACCCGACATCGGTGACGATCGCGCCTTTTTTTAAAGCGGAAACGATTCCGCCAACCGTTTCGGCGATCGAGCCGACCGGCGTGCAGACAAAGACGATATCAGCCCCTTGAACGGCATCCGACGGGCTTTCGAACGCTTCGTCGACGACGCCCAAAGCAACAGCCGTTTGCCTGTTTTTTTCCGAACGCGCCGCGCCCGTTATTTTATCAGCCAATCCTTTCCGACGCAGAACACGCGCCAGAGAAGAACCGATCAGCCCGATCCCGATAATTGCCGCCTGATGAAAATGAACTGTCATGCCGACTCCTGAAAAGATTTTCTATTATATTAAGATTTATGCTTTCTGAAACGACTTTTTACGCTAAAATAAGAAAAAACTGTTTCGGAGTCCGCTTATGTCACCCGTTTTGATTGCCTGCCTGCCAATATTCTGCGTTTCTTTCTTCATTCCGTTTATTGCCAGACGGTTCTGCAAATTCTTTCCGGCGGATGCAGGCACGGCTTTGGCAAGGCTTGTTCACATTCCCCGATTTGCCAAACCGGAAAGCGATGAAACGCGCCGGAAAATGCGCCGGAAGTTATGGGTAAAGCTGTTTCTGGCGGGACTGTTTTGGGGCGTTTGCGGCGTTACGGCATCGTTTTTAGTCGTTTTCAGCGGTTATTCTCCGGTTTATTTCATTTTGTTCTGGATGATGGCGTTAATGGCGTGCATTGATGAAAAACTGCGCGTTTTGCCCGACATTCTGACAATCCCTTTGCTGATTTTGGGATTTTATTTTTCCGCCCGCCCGTTGGAAGGCACAATCCTGCCCGTTTCCGCCGCCGCCGGAGCATTGTTCGGTTTTGTCGTTCCGACAATAACGGCTTTCATTATGACGCCTTTTCGCCCGCGTGCGATGGGCTTCGGAGATTTCAAGCTGCTTTGCGCAATCGGAGCATGGCTGGGATTGACGGGTATTGCCTGTGTTATTTTCGTTTCGGCGATTTATTTTATCGTGATTGCAATCCTCTGCCACCGCCGCGAAGGCCCCTACGGTCTGTCGCTGTTTTTATCGACAATGACGGTGATCGCGTTAAATAACATTCCCGCAGTCAATGAATTTATGACAATGTTTTAGCCGAAGAAAGGGGCCGGACGGCGATCTTGCCTTATGGATTGCGGCATTATTGTCACTCCTGAAAAACCGACGCCCTACAGCCGCCGGATGCACCTCGTCCGACAGACCGAGAGTCCGTATTTTTCACGGTTTCGTAAATTTTATGGCATCATCAATAAAGGACGACTGTTCCCCGAGATATTCGTTCATCGTCATGCAATCGGGCTTGCCTTTTTTCGTCATTTGATAAAGTGACTGAAAATCTTCGCGCATCATCGCATAAGGGACGTCGACCTCTTTTTCTTCAGCCGACATTCTCTGTTGCTGAAGAAGCTGATAATCGACATATTCGATTTCGGAAACGCAACCGTTACGGTCTTTATCCATACGGTAAAAATCTTCCTGAGCGATAGCGTTTCCGGTGTTTTTCATAAAATTCAACGCCATTTCCTCAGGGTTCATCGATTTCATTTTTTCAGTCAGGTCGTTCAGCTTTTTCATAGCCTCGTCCAGTCGTTTCTGACTTTCTTCGGCGGAAGGCAAATCTTTCAGGTCAATGACGCCGTCACCGTTCACGTCTCTTTTTTTGAAATCCAGTTTGACCGTAACAACGGTGAATTTTTTTGCAAACGCATTCATTTCCGTTTTATTCAGCAGATGATCATGATTGGCGTCGGCTTCGTTGAAAAATTTTTCCGTTGCAGCCGTCATTTCCTTTTTTTCCTTTTCGCTGAAACGGGAAAGAACGTCCATTCCTTTGAGCATTTCCCTGATTTCCGTATCGGAAACAAATCCGTCATCGTTGATATCCAATAAATCCAGACGGTCTCTAATATTCTGCTGTAATCCCTTATCCGTTTCCGCTTGTTTCAGCAACATTTCTTCCGTCAAGCGAAAAACATCGTTCATATCACGATCATTTTCAACGGAAGCGGCATAAACGTTCCCTCCGCCTAAAAAAATCAAAGATAAAAAAAACATTATTTTTATCATGACAGCCTCTCTGCTTCCCGTTTGCATATTCATCCCTTAATCTTCCCCGTCATCGTCGAGTTCTTCAAATACGGCGATACGTTCGAAAACCAACGGCTGATCATCGGAAACGGTTGTGTTTTCCTCTTTTTTTTCATCAGAATCGTTCAGAAGATCATCCAACCAGCTTTTGCTCTTTTCCAATTCTTTTTCCGTTTGTTTCAGCACTTTTTCGGCACGTTTCAGGTTATTGTCGGCCACAACGGCCATCCGTTTTGCACCGGCCTTGTCATAGATTTGCAAAGCGTCTGAAAAAACTTCGACGGCTCGGCGCAGTAAGTCGGCCTTGCCGCCCTCCCTGTCCGACAACAGAAACAGAGCGGAAGCCAGATTGTTGCAGGCTCTGCCCCACAGCATCGGCTGTTCGTCCTTGTCCAAAACGCTCAATTCCTTTTCGTACAGCTCAACCGCCTTTTTTAAAAGCGTTGTTTTGGTGCTGTAAGACGAAAACAACTGCATCGTCCGCGCCAATCCGTTCACCGCATCCGCCCAGCGTTCCGTATGCATATGCGCTGACAACGGTTTAATCGCATCGCGGTAAGCCATCATCGCCGCAGCGAAATCTTCGCCCTCCCCCGTTTGCATGGCAATCTTCTGGCGCACACTGCCGATTCTCTGCTTCAAATCGCTGTAGGCTTCCGGCTGATGCTTTTCGGAAACGGCTTCCAAACCTTTTTTAAAGGTTTCCTCCGCCGCTTTAAACGTTTCCAGACTGTCGTTTTTTTCCGCTTCCATCTGGCGTAAAAGACCGACCTGCCGGTTGACAAAAACGTATTCCGGCGCATAAGACGGCAATGTTTCCAAAGCCTTATCATACAAAGTCATTGCCTGTTTCTGACGATTGGCATCGGATAAAATCAGACTTGTCCACGAAAGAACGTTCGCAAAAGCCGTCAGGTTGACAGCTTGCTCTTCGCCCGTCAGCCCTGTCATCGGTTCGGAAGCGTAAGCGACGATTCCGTTCAGCAAAGACGGCAGGAACAGTCTTAACAGCTGTTCATGTTCCAATCGTGTCGGCGTCATCGCACAGATCGAGAAAATCTTTAAAAGAGTCTTTTGTTCGTCCGACATCCGCGCGGGCAGAAAGAATCTCGAACCGGCGGAAAACAAAGACATATCCGTCTGATTGGCCGGTCTGACCGTATGAAACTCCAGAATACGCCCCGCATTGTCCAAAACGGCATACAGACCGACATCCGCATTATGCTGTTCCATCCACGACTGCATCTGCATCGCTCCGCGCCGGATATCGGAATCCGTAATCGCCTTATCTACGGCTTTGATTTGTAAATTCGGAATTTGATGCAGAGTCTGATAAAGAGAGGCCCGAATATCCCCCGAAGCATCCCTGTCAATGGACGCCAGCAACACGACAGGCCCGAAAGCGACGCTTTCCTCCGTTCCTTCCCGCAACCATTCCTTGATGGGAAATTTCTTGATTTCCGCCGGTAAAACGACCGGCTTTTGAACAGCGGGGATAACAGGCAGAGGCTTTTCCACTTTGACCAAAGCGGAGGCGTTTTTCTCCTCTTTTATTTCTATTTCCGCGTCTTCATCCTCTTCCCGATCCGTTTTCCGTCCGCGTCGGGACGAAGCAACGATACTTGCCCTCCGTCCAGCTCTGACAGGCAGTTTTGGTTTTTCCTCCTCTTCGTCCTCGTCATCGTCGCCGAACGAAAAATTAAAGTCGTCATCGTCGTCATCGGCTTTCACCGTCGGGGACAATTCCCCCGACCGCTGCAACTGGGCGATGTATTCTTTGGCGCTTTGCATTGAAACGGTCAAAGCCGTCACCGCCCGCGCCGACGTTGCATAAGTCCCTTCCAGAACGGTATCCGCGCCCAGTTGGTCATCTTCGCCTTTCCGGCCTATAATGCGGACTTTACCGTTGACTTCATAGAACAGTTCCGCCTTGCCGTCCAGAATGGTATAGACCGTCTGGCAAGACTCCCCCTGCTTGAAAATGACTTCACCCGCTGAAAAAGTTTTTTCTTTTTTTGGCATTTGCGCCTCTGTCGTGCTAAAACCTTTTTATGCAGTTTAAAAGAGGTTGAAAAGAAACGCTATGAAAAAGACAACTTATCCCGCCGTAAAAATGAAACAAGGGTGCGCAAAACGCGTGAAAGCCGGCAGTCCGTGGGTGTTTTCGAACGAAATCGACATGACGACCGAAACAAAGAATCTGCCTGCCGGAACGCTGGTCCGGCTGTATGAAGCCAATGATACTTTTATCGGAGTCGGTTCTTTCAACCCTCATTCCTTGATTTCTTTTCGCAAAATGGCAGGCGATCCGCAAACGGCGATCGACACCGCTTTTTTTGCCAAGCACCTGCGCCGTTGTGTCACCCTGCGCGACGCTTTGGTCAATTCGCCGTTTTACCGTTTGGTTCATTCCGAAGGCGACGGACTGCCGGGACTGATTATCGACCGCTTTGACGACATCGTCGCCTGTCAGCTGAACACCGCGGGAACGGACGGGCTGAAACAGGAAATCGTCGACTCGATCGATGAAGTGTTGAAACCGTCCTGCATTGTCTTGCGCGCCGAATCCTCCGCCAGAGAGTTGGAAGGACTGCCGCCGCTGTACGAAGTCGCAAAAGGCGCTCTGCCCGACGTCGTTCCCGTACGCGAAAACGGCATCTACTTCTTTGCCGATTTGAAAGAGGGACAAAAAACGGGCTGGTTCTACGATCAGCGCGACAACCGTTCTTTCGTCGGCCGCCTTGCCCCGAACAAGCGATGCATCGATTTTTACACCTATGCCGGCGGATTCGCTTTGCATATGGGAATCGGACACGCCAGGGAAATCATCGGCGTCGACCGTTCCGAATCCGCTCTGGCTCTGGCGCAGAAAGCCGCCGCCAAGAACGAACTTTCGGATAAATGCAGCTGGATCAAGGACAATGCTTTCGAGGTGTTGGAAAACATGAACAAGGACAAGGAAAAATTCGGCATCGTCGTTTGCGATCCGCCCGCTTTCGCCAAAGTCAAAAAAGACATCGCCGCCGGACTGCGCGGCTATCGTAAGATGGCCAGACTGGCCGCCGGACTGGTCGAAAAAGACGGTTTTCTGGCACTGGGCTCCTGTTCCCATCACGTCAAGCCGGACGAATTTTTCACCGAATGCATGCGCGGCGTCACGGAAGCAGGCAAAACCGGACGCGTGATTTTACAGGCCGGAGCAGGCCCCGACCACCCCGTCCATCCGCATCTGCCCGAAACGGCGTATCTGAAAATGCTCGTCTGTCAGCTGGATTAGAAAGAGAGCCCCCCGCGTAAAACGCGGGGTTCTTCCTTGACGGGCATAGCCCTCTTAGGGTTCAAGTCCCGCTTTCTTAAAAATAACACCAAAAAAACTCCCCGAAGGGAGGTTTATTTTGGTAGGTCCAGAGGGACGCGCCGTTAATCAAACGGCTTCTTCGCGCGC
>JAFYCE010000065.1 GCA_017539865.1 Alphaproteobacteria bacterium | reverse complement strand
AATTCCCTGTCCGACGCGTTCAAGGGATGGTACGACGATGAACGGATCACCGCTTCATACGAACAGTATTACGACGTTGAAACGGCTCTCACCTATATCGCCGAAGAACCGGACGACCGTCCTTATGTTTCTTTGAAACCGGCCGACATTGCCAAATTCTGCGGCGGCGACCGTGTTGACGGTTTTGAAGAGTTTTTAAACGGCAAGCAGGCGCGTCAGGTTCATTTATTGACAAAAACGGTCGTTGAATTGGCGGACGAAGCCGCTTTCGCCAAAGGGGCGCACCGCGACCCGTCTTTGGAAAACGTTCCCGTCCGCGATTTGGCAGGAAATTTCGGAGCCCAACTGTATGCCGCAAAATATATCAAAAAAACGCGTAAGGATTTCAATCCCAAATCAGTTTCTCCGAAAGAATTCGAGAAAAAAGAAAAGTTTAATATCGTAATGAAAGCTGTTGATTCCGTTGAAAAAATCAATAAAGCCACCATCCGGAAAACGCGCGATGAAAACGCCGAAAAGTCGTTGAAAGAGGCTAAAAAGGATATGGGCAACGCACTTGAAACCGCTTATGCCGCCCGACGGGCGGCGCGGATCGTTGCGCTGAAAAACGGTATGACCCGTTAGTTGTTTAAACAAGCGAAAAATCCCCGTTCGGCGGGGATTTTTTTTGCCTTAAAACCTTCAATAAAAAAAATCGGGAAACCTTTCAAAAAAATTTTTCTTTTTTATAAAAAAGCTCTTGACTTAAAGTTAACTTTAAGAAGTACGCTCCCAAAAGATGGAGAAAAAAGCTGATTTTTTATGTTTTTTTTGAAGTCGTTTATCTTTAATTTTAGGAGGAAAAGCATGTCACCTTTAGAAAAAATGAACAAATGGCTGGACACACCGGCGGAAGAAAAACAAAAGCAGGTCGAATTGGTCATGTACAGCAGCAAAAGCGGAAAGAAAATGATGAACTTCTTAAAGAAGGAAGGTTATAAAATTCAGCCCCGCGATTACTCCAAAACCGAAATCGACCGTCAAAAGAAAATCATCAATTTGACCGTCGGAAGCAGCAAAGAAGAAGGCGCTTTGGCTCTGGTCGGAGCCGCCTGCGTTTTGAAACAGGAAAAATACAACCCCGAACTGTTGGAATACACGCCGCTTCAAATGGAACGGGATGCCGTTCGCGAAACGGATATTGAAGCGAACAAGTGTCTGTTTGTCCATGAAACGGCGGAAAAGTTTCCGGAAGTGAAGAATGCGTATCATGGTACATACGATCATTACGAAGTATTCGAAAACACGTTTGAAAAAACGGGAAATACAAACGCCGCCCGTTCGGCCGTAATCGAATACGCCGCTCCCGTCGTTCACCGTGCAATCGGAACGGAAGGAACGAAAGCGATCGAAAAGTGCCTTCCTGTCTGCAAAGACTGGGATGGCAATTCCTATTATGCCGATTCAAAGAAAACGGCTGTCAACGCCGCGGTTATGGCAAAAGCCAAACAGCAGGGACGTTAATCTCTGAAAAGGCGATCAGCGAAAAGGCCTCCGAAGTTTTCGGAGGTCTTTTTTTAACGCGAAAACACCTGCCGTTTTGAATCGACAGGTGTTTTCCTATATTCCGGACGACTGAATTAACGCCCCTTTTGCTCCGCCAGTTTCTTGGCAACGGCCGCGTTGTTCCGATTGTTTTTCATTGTGTCCTTTTTGAAAAACTTGTCCGACAAATGCTTGCATTTTTCCGCCAGATTGACGGATTGATCGGACGTGTATCCGGTAAAAATCGTATCGCCTATGCCAAAGGGCCCCTTAAAGGCCGGTTTGGCGAAAGCAATGTCTTTAAATTCGACATTCTGAAGCCCCATGCTTTCCGCCGAACGATGATTCTTGTGCATAAAGGCGGCGGCGGCAAACGGCAATCCCACCATCATTTTGACGTTTTCACGGAACATCATTCCGGAAAAGCTTGCCTGTTCGCCTTTTCCGACCGCATAAATCGTATCGTTGTAATTCACGCAAACGGAGCTTTTAATATTGCTCATCGTTTCGTTTTT
>JAFYCE010000011.1 GCA_017539865.1 Alphaproteobacteria bacterium | reverse complement strand
TTGTAAAGATAATTCGCATCTGACCGGCGCATGATCGGAAGCTTTTTCCGCTCCTCTGACGCCGGTGTCAACTTCGGCCGTTTTCAATCTGTCCGCCCAATGCGGCGATAAAAACAGATGATCCAGTAATATGCCGTTGTTTTTCTTCCATGCCCCCGCCCGATAATCCCAATAGGAGTAGAGGGGGCGCGTTTTTTGCTCTTGCCGCAGGGCGTTCGTCAGTCCGGTATAGTAAAAAGCGCGGAAACGCTGACGGACGGGTAAAACGGTAAAAGCGCTGTTTTCGAACGAAGCGGGATTATAAACATCGTCATCGTATTCAATGACGTTGAAATCCCCGCCGATAACAAAGGGGGTATCCTGTTTCATTAAAAAGTCCGCTCTGGCCGTCAAAGCGTCCAGCCATGCCGTTTTGTATTCCAGTCTTTCCCTGCTTTCCGGAGCGTTTGCGGGAGGTTCGCCGTTCGGCACGTAGACGCAGATGAATTTTGATTTTAAATCGGGACAGCGGACTTCAAGGTATCGAGCCTGTTCTCCGTTGTCCGGAGCGTCGGGCAGAGCGTCATATTCCAATTCGATCTCGTGTTTGGATAAGATGGCGACGCCGTTATAACTTTTTTGCCCCTGAACAAGGGAATGATAGCCCAGACTGCTTATTTCAAACGAGGGAAAAGAATCGTTTTCCGTTTTAATTTCCTGTAACATGACGATGTCCGGTTTTTTATCTTGCAAATAGCCGGACAGAACGGGCAAACGCGCATTGATGGAATTGATGTTCCAAGTGCAAACGGAAACGTTTCCGCCCTCTGTCATATTCAGAGCGGGCGGAGGCTTGGCAGAATTTAGAGAACCGTCGTCCATGATTGTATAGAACAGCCTTTTTCGCTTTTTTACACTCGTTTTTCTAACTTATACCTGAAAAAAAATAAGGAATCCATAACAAAATAAAAGAATAAAGATTGTTTTTTGACGGATGTTCCGTTTAAAATATAAAAAAAGCGGAAAACGGCCATGCGGAAGAAATTTTTCGGAAATATCATTCTTATCGTTTCGGCAATCATTGCGATGCCGGTCGCTTCGAATGCGGCCGATTCGCGTGAAAAGCCGGAATTGTCCGTTGAAGTGAACGAAGGAAAGCCGAGATTTATCCATAAAAACAAACAATTTTCCTGTTCTCATAAAATCAATCACGGCGGCGGTTGCACACGTGTTTCTTTTTATGCGGAATTGCGCGGAACGGAAATAACGCCGGAAGGGGCTTTAAAAAAGCTCAAACTGCAAATCGGACTCAGGGATGTCGAAATAGAGCTTTCATCCGATTTAAAAAAAGGGTCGTGTTTGTTTGATGTCGTTTTAAAGCATGAATTAACTCATTTGGCATTGCACAGAAAGGTTTTGAAACGGTTCGCTCCGGAAATCGCCAAAGCGGTTCTCAGCACGGCCGAAACCATTCCGGTCCCGATTACTCAGGCACACTTTAACAGAATTTCGAACGTTTTGAAAAAGTATGTCAACCGGATGATGCGTGAAGATGACAAACAAAACGCGTTGATGGATACGGGCGATGCTTATTTATATCAACAAAAACAGTGTTTGAACGAATGAAAAAAGTCTTCGCAATCTGTTTTATCGGATGTTTTGCATCCATGTTTTTATGGGATTATCCGGTTTTGGCGGCAAAGCAGAAATATACGCGCCATTACCAGAAAAAGACTCAATCTTTTCAGAAAAAAAACGTTTATTCCCAACCGAAGGATTTGCCGGATTCCGCTTCTTATCTGGAAGTCAGCCGGAAAATGCCCAAAGTGTCGGTCGTTTATCAACCTCAAAATACGGCTTTTTCTTCCAAAGACGGAAATGTTTTATGTCGGGGCGTTGATACGTTCAGCTGCACTTATTTCGGCGCGGCGTTCTCGGTCGAAACCGATTGCAGCGAATCCCGTATTTCGTTAAAAGTGGTGGAAAGTCCGAAAATGACGGTTGAACTGTCTTCGTTATATCCGAAAGGGTCTTGCCGGTTCGACAGAATCTTAAAACATGAATTGACTCATGTCGATTTATACAGGAAAAGTTTGAATGTGTTTATAAAAGAAGCCGAACGGAAATTGTCGGAAGCTTATGTCTCGGGACAAAGAGAATCCAAAGGATGCAAGGATGTTACGCAAAGAGTTTCCGATGCGGCGGCCGTTTTCGCCAAACAGTTCGCCGAAAGGATGCAGGCTGAAAACGTCAGGATCGATACGGAAAACGGAGAACATAAGTACGGTCTTGAACTTTGTTCACAAGACGAAGATAAAGACGGACAGAAAATAAAGATTCTAAAATAAATAGCTTTTTTATCGGCGTTTGTTATAATGCGTTGAATTTTTTCAGACTGAAAGCAGGATGTTTATGGTTTTGGCTGTTTACGCGACACATTCGGAAAAAACGCGCGGGCGGTTGTATCCGGAACAGGAGGCTCCGTACCGGACGTGTTTTCAGCGCGACAGAGATAGAATCATCCATTCCGAAGCGTTCCGGCGCTTGGAATCGAAAACGCAGGTGTTTGTTTATCACGAAGGCAGCAGCTTGCGAACGCGCTTGACCCATTCTTTGGAAGTGTCGCAAATCACGCGATCCTTATGCCGGATGCTGGGGTTGAATAAAGATCTCGGCGAGGCTTTGGCTTTGGCGCACGATTTGGGGCATACCCCGTTCGGTCATGCCGGAGAGATGGCTTTGAATGAATGTATGCAGGATTTCGGCGGCTTCGACCATAACGCGCATTCTTTGAAAATCGTGACGAAGTTGGAGCAAAAATATCCGCGTTTTGACGGCATCAATCTGTCATGGGAAACATTGGAAGGATTGGTCAAACATAACGGCCCTCTGATCGGGGAGGGATTTGCCCCGTTGCCTTTGGAAATCGCGGAATACAATGCCGTTCAGGATTTGGAACTGGGCGGTTATCCGGGGGCGGAGGCGCAAGTCGCGGCTTTGGCGGATGATATCGCCTATTCCAATCACGACACGGATGACGGGCTGAAAACGGGGCTGATCACGGTCGAAGAAATTTCTTCCGTCGATTTTTTCAAGCGCCATTACGAGCAGGTGAAAAAAGAATATC
>JAFYCE010000064.1 GCA_017539865.1 Alphaproteobacteria bacterium | reverse complement strand
GCCGGATAAGGTAAGGTTTTGTTGCGCTCCGTCGATGAACGTTCTGGTGCCGGTCATTTCATATACGGTATTCGGGAAGTTTGTGCCGACGTTGTGGATGGCGTTCATTTGTTTCGTCATTTGATACGCCAATTCATCCAACTGTATCTACATGTCCTGCAATTCCGTATCGCGCAGTTTGATCAAGCCGCTGAGTTCGCCGGAAGTGATTTCCGTCGTGATGTCGAACTTGCCGGCATAAATGCCGGTAATGCCGCCTTCGGAATAGGAAATCAAAGATCCTGTTTTGGCAGCCGCTTCGTGTGAAACGGTTGTACTGTTCTTATCCAGTAAAGGCTTTCCGCCGCCCGTCAAAATAACGGTTTCACCGGTGGAACGTTCATAGTATTGAATATCCATCAGTTCGGATAAACGGGTGATCAGCGTATCGCGTTGATCTTTGTAATTGTCTGCGGATTGTCCCGCAATGGCGGATGTGCGGACGATATCGTCGTTCAGCTTGTCCAGCTGATCCAGAATTTCAGTGACTTCGCTACACAATTCGGTTATTTCCTGATCAATTTCCATACGCAGCGATTGGATTTGATCGCTTAAATCCCGAATTTGCGTCAAAGATGTATCCAAAGCCGTAACGGCACAAGATTGAGCATTTAATTTATCGGCATCAACCCCTAAACTTTCAAATGCCGTTTGAATTTCGGTGACGCGATTTGAAATGGAATATTCTGAAGACGGCTGTCCCATTTTTGCTTGAACCAGATCCAGATAATAGGAACGGACGCTGGATTCCTGCAACAGGCCGGTTTCTTTGCGCAACTGGTCGCGCATTTTCATGTCGACCTGACGCAAATCCGTATTGCTGACGGCGCCGCTGGAAACGCCGGTATTCAAAACAAGCGTTTTCTGGGTGTAAACTTTTCTGGAGTATCCCTCCGTATGGATATTGGATACGTTTTCGGACACCACGTCCATAGCTCTTTGAGACGTTCTGATGCCGTTCAATGCACTGGATATTGAGCTGGAAAGAGACATGGCGTCCTCCTTTCAAAAAATTAAAGGACCTGATTGAAGGAAAGGGCTGCCGGATTGCCCGGATCGGTTTCCATATTGCCCTGACGCGTATATAAAGGCGTTTTTGTATGCGTCTGTTCGGCAACGTCTTGTACGATCGCGTTTAATAGACGGGAGGTCGCTTCCATGTTGATTTTCAACAAGCGGGCGTTTTCAGTCGTCAAATCCCCCAATGTGACGGCGGCTTTGCGCAGAACGCGCTTTTGTTTTTCAGGCAGGGTCTTCAATATTTCCCCGTGTTGTGAAAAATAAAGGAAGGATTCTTCATAGGCGGCGGAAAGTTTTGTCTTTTGTTCCAGCAACGCTTCGCATTCGTTCTGCCTCTGTTTTTTCAATAGAGTGTTTTCCTTTTTTAAAACGCTACACAGTTCGCCCATCAGTGTCAGCAGGCGGCCGAGCTTTTTTTCGGAAATTTGTTCCATCGTTTTTCTCCTTTTTTATTCCGCTTTTGCGACGGATGTCGAGTCGACTTCCTGTTGCTGCAACAATTGAGCCATGATTTGGTCGGTCAGGCCTATCCCGCCGGCTTTGGCTGTCATTTTGCCGTATTCGTCAATCAGCATGGAGCGGAAGATTTTTTCCGCGTTGCCGCCGCCGAACGTTTTGTTGACAGGCACGGTCGAATACATTTGTTCAAATGTTTGAGAAATGAAAAACGCTTCGAAATCTTCCACGGCTTTCCGCGCTTTTTCCGAATCGACGACGTTGCTGATTTTCGGCGCCGCTTTCTGCGGCATGGCGGAAGAAACGAAATCTGTTGATAAAAGAGTCGAATTCATCACATCACCTCGATTTCAGCTTGAAGCGCGCCGGCGGCTTTAACCGCTTGCAAAATGCTGATCATATCGCGCGGCCCGACGCCCAAAGCGTTTAATCCGTCCACCAGTTCCTGCAGGGAAACGCCGCTTTTTAAAATGTTCAGTTTGTTGCCGGATTGTTCATCCACTTCAATATCCGTTCTGGGAACGGTGACCGTATCGCCGGTCATCGAAAACGGCGCGGGCTGGGAAACTTGAGGCGTTTCCGTGATCCGGATCGTCAAGTTTCCCTGTGCGATGGCGATCGGATTGATACGGACGTTTTCGCCGATAACGATAATACCCGATTTTTCATCGATAATGACTTTGGCAACCTGATCGGGCTGAATGCGCAGTTGTTCGATATCGGTCAACATTTGAATCAAATCTTCGCGCCGGCTGAGGGCGATGTTGATGGATACCGTTCCCGAATCGACAGTCGTCGCCGCGACCGAACCCAAGTAGGAATTGATGGCGTCCGTTACGCGGGCGGCCGTTGTAAAATCCGGATTGCGCAGAGCCAGCTTAATATATTTTTGATTGGCGAAATCAAACAGGATTTCGCGTTCGATAATAGCTCCGTTGGCGATTCTGCCGGACGTCGGAACGCCTTTGACAACGCTTTGTGCGTCCCCCTGAGCTGAAAATCCGCCAATGGCGACCTGACCTTGCGCAATGGCGTAAACTTCGCCGTCCGCACCCAGCATGGGCGTGACCAGCAAAACACCGCCTTGCAAACTTTTGGCGTCGCCCAACGCACTGATTGAAACGTCAATTCTCGTTCCCTGTCGGGCGAAAGCGGGCAGACTGCCCGTGACCATGACGGCGGCGACGTTTTTTGTTTTGATTTTGCCGTCGCGGGTGTTCACCCCCAACCGTTCCAACATGCCGATCAGGCTTTCTTCGGTGAATGCCATGGAGGAAATGCTGTCTCCCGTTCCATTCAATCCGACGACCAATCCGTATCCGATCAAATAGTTTTCCCGAACGCCTTCAATATCGGAAATATCTTTGATACGGGAACTGGACTGAGCCGGCGCGGTCCATAACAGCAACGCCGCGGCAATCAGAATGCCTGCGCTTTTTTGTATTGTTTTCAATAACTTTGTCATGCCCGACCTCATTTTGATGCGTTTCGCAAAAATCTCTGAAAGGATGTATGCGAAAATCGTGCCAATTTTTATTTTTCGGAAAAGGCCGGAAAGAGGAAAGAAAAAGTTCCGGCGACTAGGCAAATTTTGCCGGTTTTTAATTGACATAAAATAAGGTATACTGACTTGAAATCGGTCAAAGAATATCAGGGAGGCTGAGCATAATGAATATAAAAGTCGGATCGACAAGCGCGACAAGTCAAATCGGTTCAACCCGCAAAGGGGCTAAAGTCTCTTCGGCTGACGGCGATTTTGCTTCGTTTTTGGAAGAAACGGACGCTTTGTCTTCTTCCTCTGTCGGAGCGACGGCGGGCGTGACCGGTTTGGACGCTTTGCTGGCGGCTCAATCTGTCGGCGATGCGCTGCAGGACGGAGCTAAAAAACGTCGGGCGGCAAAACGCGGCAACGATATTTTGGATAAGCTGGAAGATTTACGCGCGGCCATTCTTTCCGGCGGCATTTCAAAATCAAAGCTGATCGAATTGGCTCAAATGCTTCGGGAAAGGCGCGAAACCGGTCTGGACGACGAATTGAACGGCATTCTGGATGACATTGAATTGCGCGCTCAGGTCGAATTGGCAAAATTGTCAAGCAGTGTTTGATTTTCGAATGGTTTTGGTGTAAAACAGATACAGTTGTTTCAATAAGTGGGGATTTCATATGGGAATTCAGTTGCCTAAAGGGTACAGACCTTCTGCCGACGAACCGTTTATGAACGATTTGCAGAAAGAGTATTTTCGTCAAAAGCTTGAAGCATGGCGCGCGGAATTATTGAAAGGTTCCGAGGAAACGTTGGATAATTTGAAGGAAGGCGGCATGACTGTTCCCGATATTTCCGACCGCGCTTCCGCCGAAGCCGATAAAGCTTTGGAATTGCGGACGCGTGACAGAATGCGTAAAGTCATTTCTAAAATTGATGTCGCTTTGGGCAAGCTGGAGGACGGTACTTACGGCTATTGTGAGGAAACAGGCGAACCGATCGGTTTGGAACGTTTGATCGCCCGTCCGATAGCCACTTTGTCGATCGAGGCTCAGGAACGTCACGAACGTATGGAAAAAACATACAACGACGATTAAGTTTTTCCCAACTGAAAAAAAACGGGCGGGTCGTTAAGATCCGCCTTTTTACTGATAATAAACAGGAGTCTTTTTATGAAATTGGTTCTGGCTTCGGCTTCTCCGCGCAGATTGGATCTGTTGCGTCAAATCGGCATTGTGCCGGCGGATGTCCGTCCGGCGGATATTGATGAAACGCCGTTTAAGGAGGAACAACCGTCGGTTTACGCTTTGCGTATGGCCGTTTCAAAAGCCAAAACCGTTGCGGCTTGTCAAAAGGATTGTTTTGTGTTGGCTGCGGATACGGTCGTTGCTTGCGGCCGCCGCATATTGCCGAAGGCGGAAACGGAAAAAGACGCTGAAATGTGTTTGAATTTGCTTTCCGGTCGTCGTCATGTCGTCTACGGGGGAATTTGTTTGATCTCTCCGGATGGAAAGATTTCGACTAAAATCGTTAAAACGGCCGTCGTTTTTTCACGACTGCACGCAACGGATAAACGCCGGTATCTGGACGGCGGTGAATGGAAAGGAAAGGCCGGCGGTTACGCGATACAAGGGCAGGCGGCTTTGTTCGTACGCGAAATTATCGGGTCATATACAAACGTGGTCGGAATGGGGCTGTATGAAACGGGCGTTTTGCTTAAAGGATGCGGAGCTTTGAAATAGGATGCGGCTGGTACACAGTTATTCTCCTTTTGAAGAAATATGCTTTTTGTTCGGCGATGATCAGAAGCCTGTGGAAATGTCCGTTTGGCGGAAAGACGATTTACAGACCGGCTCATTGCATATCGCTCGGGCGGTTCGGTCGGTCGGTTCTGGATGGTTTCTGGATGCGGGAAACGGTCGGTCGGCATATATGAACAATCCGTCGTTTCATTTAAAGCCGGACGGAACACTGTGTCATGATAAATTAACGCAGGGCGATAGCCTGATTGTCCGTATCATCCGGCCGCAAACGATGGAAAAAGAAGCGGAAGCGACACATAAAGTGTCGTTGGCCGGTCAATATGTCGTTCTGCTTCCGACGCAGAAAACACCGATGTTTTCCAGACGGTTGGATCAGACTTCAATGGAACGGCTGAAACTGCTGGCGCCGAATGAAGGCGTTTTGTTCCGAACGGCGGCTTGCGGCGCGGATCTGAATAAAGTGGCCGCGGATATTGAGATGCTGAAAAAACAATGGCAGGAGCTGTTATCCGGACGCGACCGGCAGCCGTCGGTGCTTTACAGACCGATTCGTGATGTGTTCCGGTATGCAAATCTGTATCGGGATGAACTGTCCGGAATTGTTACGGATGATTCGGAAACGGCGAGCCTGCTGAAAAAAGAGGGATTTTCCGTTTTGTTTAATATGCAAGGGGTGTGGAAAGCGGAACATTTGGACGAGGCGTTGGATTCAATCGGGAATGTCCGGTCCGAATTGCCTTCAGGCGGTTTTTTGATGACACAGCAGACGGCCGCCTGTGTTTGTTTCGACGTGAATGCCGGTTCCGGTCTTATTTCGGCGGCGAACGAAGAGGCTTGTCCTGAAATTTTGCGCCAGATTCGATCGAAAGGGCTGGGCGGGCAAATGATTGTCGATTTCGCCGGCAGAAAGGACGAAAAAATAATACGGCGGTTGATTCAAAAGCTGAAAAATGAAAATGTTTTCATCAGCGGCATATCAACGTTGGGCTTGATTGAAATGACGGTTGAAAAAACGCGATGTTCTTTTTTTGATTTGTTTTCAGCGGAGCGGCAGTCCGTCCGAGTCGCTGCCGATATTGTTCGCCGGTTATGGTTTTCCTGCGTTACGGGAACGGTTGTGATACAGGCTCCCGCAGATGTTTGCGGTCTTGTCCGGCCGTATGTCCGTTTGATGCAGGACCGGCTGAAAACGGCTGTGAAATTGGAACCGGCGGAAATCGTCCGGATGAAAGGGATAAAAGAATGAAAGTACCCAGCGTTTTTGAAAAACCTACGGATTTGCCGGAAATCGAAATAAAATGTCCGATATGCGGAAAGCCTGCCGTTTTCCTTTATAAACCCTTTTGTTCCAAGCGGTGTGCGGATGTCGATCTGAATCGTTGGCTGTCGGGGGCTTATGCTGTTGAAACCGATGAAGAGGAAGAAACTGAACAAAAAAATGAAAAAGATATGGACAGGTGATTTTGAATCGGTTATAAACTTTTCCTGTGTGATGCCTGGGTAGCTCAGTCGGTAGAGCAGGGGACTGAAAATCCCCGTGTCGGCGGTTCGATTCCGTCCCCAGGCACCATCCGATAAGCCCCTTTACGGGGCTTTTATCGTATAGGGAACACCATAAGCAATTTTTTCAATAGTAAGAAAAACAGTTGCCTCGAATATGACACGTCAGGGCGACGGCGGACTTTTGGCGGAAAAAAGGAAACGGCCGGCGACATATCCGTGTACTGTCTCCGGCATTGCCGGCAAAAAAGGGACTGTCCGGTTATTCCGGCCGCTGTGTATATTGCGGGTCGGTCAAAATGGAAATCAAGTCGTCTTTGACGGCGGCCGCCTGTTCCAAATCGATTTGGCAGGTGCCGACATTGCAGTGTCCGCCGCCGCCGTATTGAAGCATCAATTCACCGATATTGATAATGTTCGTTTTGTTCAAAATCGATTTTCCGACGGCATAAACGATTCGCTGACCGTTGATACGCCACATCGCGTGCATGGACACGTTGATATCGGGGTATAAAGCGTAAATCATGAACCGGTTTCCGGCATAAATGGTTTCTTCGTTCAGAAGATCAATATACGCCAGATTTTTATAAACGGTCGTTTGACGTTTTAACTGTTCAATGAATTTTTCCTGTTGTGCGAAGTATAAATCGACGCGTTCCTTGACATCCGGCATTTCCAGCATTTCTTCGGGGTCGTGGGAACGGCAGAAATCAATCAAATTCATCATCAGCTGGTAATTCGATATCCTGAAATTGTGAAATCGTCCCAATCCCGTGCGGGAATCCATGATAAAACTTAATAAGGTCCATCCGGTCGGATGCAAAATGTCGTCTACGGTGTAATCGGCACTGTCGGCTTTGTCGACAGCGGTCATCATTTCTTCGGAAATGTTGGCGAATTTGGCTTTTCCGCCAAAAGTGTCCCAGACGACTCGAGCCGCCGACGGGGCGCTCGGATTGATATAGCTGTTGCTTTTCAAACCGACGCGGGACAATTCGCTGATGTGATGGTCAAAAACATAGGACGCCTGTTTGGAATAGGGCAGATTGGTCATGATATCCCCTTGCCGGATATCGACCAATCCGTCTTGAACATCTTTGGGATGAACGAATTTTATATCGTCAATCAAATCCAACTCTTTAAGAAGGACGGCGCAAACCAGCCCGTCAAAATCGCTCCGAGTCACCAAGCGGAATCTGTCGTCAACCATAGTAAAAAGCCTTGTTTAAACATCTTGCATCATCGCCGTGATGATTTCCTGCCGGATTTGGTCGGCCTCTTCCACCGGCACTTGGCATGTTCCGGCCGTTGTATGTCCGCCGCCGCCGTATTGCAGCAAAAATTCCCCGATATTCATTTTCGATGTGCGGTTGAAAATCGATTTTCCGACCGCGAATACAACATTGCGTTTGTTTTTGCCCCATAATTCATGAACCGAAATGTTGATTTCGGGATAAAGGGCATAAATATAAAACCGGTTGCCGGCATAAATCGTTTCTTCGCCGCGCAGATTGATATGGGCGGCGTTTTTATGTATTTGCGTGCAGGTCTTAAGCTGTTCGATGAACTGTTCCTTATGTTCGAAATACAGTTGGACGCGTTCCTGAACGTCTTCGTCCTGCAGAATTTCGTCAACATCTTTGGTGCGGCATAAATCGACCAACTTCAACATCAGATCGTAATTGGTGATTCGGAAATTTTTAAAACGTCCCAATCCCGTACGCGGATCCATGACGAAAGTCAGTAGCGTCCATCCGGTGGGATTTAAAATCTGGTTTACGGAGTATTGTGCGGAATCGGCGACATCCACGGCTTTCATCAAAGAGGGGGGCAGCTTGTCGAATTTCTTTTCGGCACCGTAGTATTCATAAACGACGCGGGCGGCGGACGGCGCGTTCGGATAAACGATATAGTTGGGGGTGCTGTCAACGCGCGACACTTCGCTGATGTGATGGTCGAAAGCAAGGTAAACGCCTTCGACATAGGGAAGATTGGCCGTAATATCCATATCGGTGATGGAAATTCTTCCGTCCTGCATATCCTTGGGGTGAACGAAACGGATTTCATCGATAATCCCCAACTCTTTCAATAAAACCGCACAGACCAGACCGTCAAAGTCGCTGCGAGTCAATAATCTTTTTTTACCGAGCATGGAAACCTCCTTTTGGCCGGTTTTTTTCAGGATAGGCGAAATATGGATTGAAAATCAACTAAAGCTTTATCAAAAAGAAAAAAATCGTTTTTATTTGTTGAATGTCGGGAGGTTTTCAGAGATGATAAGCCGTTCGTTTTTTGTGATTCCGGATTTATTATGAAAGAACTGTTTTTTCTTGCCGTTTTGTTTTTCGGCGGCTGTACTCAAGAACCGTTTATCGATTCCAGACGGGAAGCGGGTTCGCCTTACACCGTCGGCGAATCAAAACCGGAGCGAATCGCCATTTGTTACAATCCGTATTCCACAAATGCCAATGAAATCACAAAAATGGCACAGGAAGCCTGCCAAAAAACAAATCGGGAAGCCGCTTATGACGGGCATAATTACTGGTCGTGCCGTGTGCTTTGGCCGCATCGCGTTTACTATCGCTGTCAGGACGTTCCGGAAGAGAATCCTGAAAAATAAAGGGGCGGCCATTATTTTAGTAGACATTTTTTAAGGTTTTTTGTATATTTTTGTCAAGCAGACGTTTTTGAGCCTGAAAAATTCATTATTAAGCTAAAGGAAAGCAGATGTCGGGTAAGAATTTTATTCATGTCAAACGGTCGAAAGGAAACAGCGATAAAGGAAAATATGTTGCCGCTGACGGCAGTTTTCTGGCTCCGGGAAATCATAATGACGACCAGCGCAAAGGGAATTTTTCTTTTGACACGATCCACGGCTTGAAACTGAAAGAAGTGAAATATACCGTGCCGTCCAAAGCGGAACGCATCGCCAAGCGCGAAGAATTCAACGGCATTAAAGACGCGAACGGCAACGTCGTCGTTGAGGGCGTCCGTTCCAAGTTTTTGAAAATGCTGGCTAACGAGCATGCCGATTTGTTGAAAGAACGGCTCGGACTGACGGATTACCAAATTGAAGGTATGCGCAAAGGCTTCGGACCGAAGGGGTATAATGTTCATCATAAACTGGCTTTGCATGGCGGCGGTAAAAACGAATTTTCGAACTTTATTTTAACGCCGCTGTATCCGCACGATCAATGGCATCATGACGTGATGGACGCCCAGCTGTTGGGAATACGCGAAGGGCAGACCAGAACAATCAAAATCCCTTATACGGATGAAATGATTTATGATCCGAAGCAGTTCGGTTTCACCAAAGAAAATCAGCCGGTGCAGCCGAATTATGTTTCAAATGTCGACCCTAAGGATTATCCCAAACTTTATACGAAAGAGCAGGTCGACATCCTTAAAGCCAAGGGAAAAACGGCG
This sequence comes from Alphaproteobacteria bacterium, assembly GCA_017539865.1. Taxonomy (GTDB): domain Bacteria; phylum Pseudomonadota; class Alphaproteobacteria; order CAAGCB01; family CAG-977; genus UBA11549. The sequence goes on along the minus strand of JAFYCE010000064.1, from coordinate 7,633 downwards.
GATGAGGAAGTCAAATCCGAACCGGCGAAAACGGTTCGGCAGCCGAATTTGATCGCCCGATGGAAGGCCGCTCTTCGCCAAAGAGGATAAAAATAAGTTTTTTCGATGCGGGGGATGAAAATTCGTCCTCCGTTTTTTTATGAAGTAAAATTTTTTTGTTGAAGTTTTTGTCTATTTTTTGTATTCTTCTTTCTAAGATATTTTTTCAGGAGAAGGAAACTATGAATTCCGAATACAGTTTAATTCATGCCAAGCGCGCCCGTAAAAAAGGAAAAGGCCGTAAACATCAACAGGCGTTTCATCCTTATTCCCATCCGCAAGGAAAGGGGCAGTCGGATTTTTCTTTTGATACGATTCACGGCATGAAGCTGAAAGAAACCCAATATGTCGTTCCTTCTTCCGCCGAACGCAAGGCCCGTCGCGCCGAATTTCAAGGATCCAACGGAAAAGAAGGTGTCCGTTCCAAATTTTTGAAAATGCTGGCTAACGACCATAAGCAGGAATTGAAAGACCGTTTGGGAATGTCGGACGCCGAAATCGCCCGCATGGCGGAAGGAAAGTCCGTCAACGGTTACAACGTCCATCACAAGTTGCCGATTCACGGCGGCGGCAAGAACGAATTTTCGAACTTCATCATCACGCCGCTGTATCCGCACGATCAATGGCATCATGATGTCTTGGACAAGCAGATTGAAGGGATGGTCGAAGGATCGCGCAGAACCGTTTTGCTGCCGTGGTCGGACGAGATGATCTACGATCCGAAAACGTTCGGTTTCACCAAGGAAAATCAGCCCGTTCAGCCGAATTATACATCCAAGGTCAATCCGGCGAATTATCCCAAAATCTATAAGCCGGAACATATTACGGACGCGGCCGCGCGCAAGCGCGAGTTGAATCGGTTCGCTCCGTCTCCGTCCAAAGGGGCGCAGAAAGCTCCGCAAAGAAAGAAGTTGATCGCTTCAATCATGAGAGATTGCCGTTAAGACAAAGCCTCCTGCGGGAGGCTTTTTCATTTCATTGGCACAAATTTTGTCGAATCAGTTTTTCATATAACTCGTCGGAAAGTTTGCGTTCCTCTTCCGAAAACGGCAGGGAAATCGAAAAGCCGTTCTCTTTTTCCTTTTCAGGGTCAACGGGCAGCAGTTTTAACAAATCGGCCTTGGTTATTTTGCATATCTTGCTGTGGTCTGTCGTTTTGCCGTTGATTTCCATTGTATTTTTAAAGGTTATCGTGCAAATGTCGTCGTTGAACGCGGAAGAAAGTCCTTTGGTGATTTTAACGTTGCCGAAACTGCTGCTTTCGGAACCGGCATTGGATTCTTTATCTCCTAAAGCGCAGTTTTTCATGACGGACAGTAATCCGATTGTCGAATACTCGGGGACGTATTTTGCCGTGGCCGGATCTTCGGCAAAAGAATAAAAATCCATCCACGTTTCGATTTTCCGGACGTGCTTTCTGTTTAAAGAAAGCTCAAACGGCGGCATTTTAATTTGGCACAGACCGCTTTTAACCCCCGTTATTTCGGCAGTCATTGAAAAGAAAGTGATATTCTTTTCCGCTTTGGCCGGACGGCAGACTTGCAAGCTTTCGATAAAGCCCGCCGGTAAGGCAAAGGTTTTACGCTGAAGCTTTTCCATATCTTGTTTTGAAAAATCGATTTTTTTCTTTTCACAGGCCGTGCCGGAAATTTTTTGCCACGCGATGTTCAGCTTTGTATCGGTGACGGTTGTTTCCATCGGTTTTTTTTCTTTCGTCCCGTCCGGATTGGAATAAGTGATATAAGTCGTAAACGTTTCCGTGACCTGATCCGTCGGCGGATTTGTCATCGCATTGTAAATTTCCGTCAGCTGTTCGGGGGAAACGGAGCAAACCTGATCGGAAACGACAATGTCGTCCATTTGACTGACAATCGAAAAATCACAAAAGCCTTTATCGTTTTCGCCTTTGATGCGGATAAAAGTCGCTATGTCATCCAGTCCGAAAAATTTGGTAATCGTCTTCAGAATCGGATTCGTTGCGCTGAAATCTTCCTCATAAGGCGTACAGTCTTTCGCAGCGTTTTTCAGTTCGTCCGTAAAATGATACAGCGGCGCGGTTTGAGCGGTCGCATCGCAGGTAAATAAAACAATCAGCAGGGCAATGAAAATTTTTTTCATTTTATTATCCTTTTCTTCTTTGCAGACGAGCCTTCAGCTCTTTCAGGCTGACTCCGCCGGACAGCAGAACGGAAGCTGTGAACACGACTGCGCCGAAAGCAATCAATCCGGTCAGTATGGCAAAACGAAGTATTTGCTCTCCGTGTACCCAATCAGGAAAGTAAACGGCGGTTTGGCGGTTGGCAAAAATGACGGCAACGGTCATCAGGGCGGTCGAAATCAAAATGGAAAACGCGCGCTTTTTAAAGGTGCGGTCGGTATGGTGCAGGGATTGTTTTTTGATGCGCCAGATGTATTGCAGCACGTTGATCCACGCGACGATCCCCGTCGCCAGAGCAATACCGACATAGCCGAATTTCGGCAGGAACGCCGCGCATAGCAGGATATACAATCCCAATGCCCATGCGGCGATTCTGACAGGCGTCGCGGTGTCGCCTCTGGCATAGAAAACGGGTGCCAGAGTCTTGGTCAGAATGTAGGCCGGCAGTCCCGCTGCGTAAGCGCACAAAGCGACGGCGGTGTTGACGCTGTCCGTGTTCGTAAATTCGCCGCGTTCAAACAAGACGGAAATGACCGGATAGCTGAGAGCCATCAGTCCCGCCATGGACGGCACGGACATCAATAAAGCGAATTCCAGCGCGCGGTTCAGGCTGTTTTGCGCCTGTTCCGTTTCCCCCGCTTTCAGCTGGCGGGACAGAATCGGCAGTAAAGCCGTTCCGATGGCCGCGCCGATGATGCCGACGGGCAGTTGATACAATCTGTTTGCGTAATACAGCCATGAGATCGCGCCGGTGGACAGGAATGATACGAACAGCGTATCCAGAAACAAATTGATTTGATAAATGCCCGAACCGAACACGCCGGGGATAATGCGTTTCATCAACAGTTTTAATTCTTCGGATCTGTGCTTGAGAAAAATGACAGGGGCTTGCAGTCCGAGCGGCAGTCCCGCACGGTGCGTATGCCAGATCAGCCACAGCAGTTGGAAAACGCCCGCCAGAGTCACGCCGGCGGAGAGCGCATAGCCGTAATTGCCGCCGAACAAAGGTGTCAGGGCGAACAGCGACGCGATCATCGTCAGGTTCAGCAAAACGGGCGTTAAAGCGGCGGCGGCAAAATAGCCCATCGAATTCAGCATGCCGCTTTGCAAAGAGTTCAACGACACCAGCAACAGGTAGGGGAACGTGATGCGCGACATGACGACGGCCGCATCGAACTTTGCCGTGTCTTCGATGAAGCCGGGGGCTTGGATGATGATGAACAGCGGCATTGCGATTTCCGCGATCGCCGAAAACAGCAAAACGATATAGAACAGGGCGGAAAAGGCTTCTTCAGCGAATTGGCGGGCGGCTTCTTTGCCTTTGGTTTCCAACTGTTCCGAAAACAAAGGCACGAAGGCGACGTTGAACGCGCCTTCGGCAAACAGGCTGCGGAACAGGTTCGGCAGTTTGAACGCGACAAAAAACGCGTCGGCGACCATGCCCGCGCCCAAAAAGTTCGCAATCAGCAAATCGCGGACAAAGCCTAAAACGCGGCTGACCATCGTCCAACCGCCGACGGTCAGAATGGATTTAATGACGGAAAGAGGTGCTGCCATTGAGAATGTCCAGTAAAGTTGTTTTGATTTTTTGCATTTCCGGTTCGTCCGTGATTTTGCATCCCGTACTGTCTTTGACATAGAAAACGTCGACGACGCGCGAACCGTAAGTATAGATGTGCGCGGAAACGATATTCAAGCGCAATGTTGTCATTGTATGAGTGACTTCATGCAAAAAGCCCGTGTAGTCCGTGCCGTTGACCTCGATCAGCGAGCAGGAGTCGGATGCCGTGTTGTTGATGAAAACGCGGGGCGGACTCCATAAAACGGACGACGCGGTTTTAATGCGCTTTTTGTTCAGTTTGTCCTCGATTTCCGAAGCGGTCGCCGTCTTGATTCCGTTTTGCAGGCGGGCGATTTTCTTTTCCGAATCGACCGGCTTTTTCTCGTTCAACATATTCGTTTCTTGAATCAGAAACGTGTCCAGAGCCATGCCGTTGTCCAGTGTGGCGATTTGCGCTTCGATAATCGAAACGTCTTCGGTCGCCATTGTGCCGGTGATGTCCGCGAACAAACCGTCGCGGTCGGGAGCCAGCACGATGAACTCCGTTACGCCGCGGTCGGGATCGGGAGTGACCGCAAACGCATATTCCTTCCGATCCGCCTTTTCGGCTAGAGCTTTTTGCGCGGGCGTCAGGCTGCGCGCGCGGCTGTCGATGCCCTGCATTTTTTCCAAAGCGAATGTGAACAAGTCTTTTAACAATTTGTCTTTAAAAGAGTTCCAGACGTTCGAGCCCACCGCTTTGATGTCCGCGACGGTCAGGGCGTAGAGCAGCTTCAGCCGTTCGGGGGATTGGACGACGGCGACAAAGTCGGCAATCGTTTTCGGGTCGAAGATGTCGCGGCGAAAAGCGGTCTGGCTCATCAGCAAATGGTTTGCAATCAGCCAGACGACCGTTTCGGCATCATCCTTTTCAACACCTAAATCGGTCAGAATCTTTTCCGCCAGTTCCGCGCCTTTTTGCGCGTGATCCCCGCCGCGGCCCTTGCCGATATCGTGCAGTAAAGTGCCAAGATATAAAGCCAGTCGGGACTGCGGCATCATATCCGGCGGCGTTTCGGACAGGGAACCGATGGCTTTGAACGTGTGTTCGTCGGTCGTATAGACGTGATACATATCGAATTGGACTTGCGCGACGATGTTTTGAAATTCGGGAATCAGACGTCCCAGAACGCCGCATTCGGTCATCAGCCGTAAAGATGTTTCGGGATTGTCGGATAACAGAATGTCAAAAAACAATTTCCGCGCTTCGGGCGTTTTTCTTACGCAGCGAATCAGCTTTGCGTTATCGGTAATCAGCTGCAGCGTTTGCGGATTGATCGACAGATGAAGCTGTTGCTTTAAATCAAACGCCTGTAAAAGAACCAGCGGCGTTTCGTTGAAATGCAGATGGCTTTTAAAGGCGATGCGGTCGTTAATCAGGTAAAAATCCTGCTCCGGCAGAAAAGTCAATTGCGGTTCGCCGCTCAACGCGTCTTTGATGGCGACGGTGATCTGGTTGGACAGTTCTCCGACCGTTTTGCTGATCAGGTAATAATGTTTCATGAACCGCTCGGCGGCGGATTGTCCCGTCCGGTTGTCGTATCCCATTTGTTCGGCGATTTTCGCCTGCGCGTCAAATGTCAGAATGTCGCCGGCACGTCCCGAAAGAATGTGCAGATGGCACCGCACTGTCGCCAGAAAACGGTGCGCTTTTAAAAATTTGTGACAGGCGACAGGGCTTAAAATTCCCAAATCGATCAGGTCGGGCATTTGCGTGATGCCGAACAGATACTTGGCAAGCCAGAACAACAGATGCAGATCGCGTAAGCCGCCGCGGCTTTCCTTGACATTCGGTTCCAGCATATATTTGGACAACCCCATGCGGAGGTAGCGGGCGGAGCGCTCTTCGAATTTGCTTTCGATAAAGTCGCGGCCGTTGCCGGAGGTACGCAGTTCTTCATAGCGGAAGGAAAAATCGTTGAACAATTCGGAACTGCCCCAGACCAGACGGCTTTCCAGCATATTGGTGCGGATTGTGATATCCGATACGGCTTGCGTAATACAGTCGGCGGGCGTCCGGACGGCGGCGCCGACTTTCAATCCCGTGTCCCATAAAGCGGACGTGACAAACGAAACAACGTCCTGCGCTTTGTCTTTATCGTTTTCATTCAATAAAAACAAAATGTCGATGTCGGAGTAGGGGGCGAGTTCTTTGCGGCCGTAACCGCCGACGGCGACCAGAGCCGTTTCGGGCGGATTATGTCCCTGAAAAACGGTTTCGTAAACAAACGTCATCAGTTCGGACAGCGTGTTGTCCAAAGCGTCCGCATGAACGAACATCGCTTCCAGTCCGCTGTTTTGCGGTGTGTTTAGCACCATTCCCATATCGATCAGTATTTCGTCCTGACGCCGTTTTAAAACGGCGACAACGGCCTTCTTCTTTTCTTCGGCAGTATCGGCGGCGTTCCACGCCTGTTCCAGATCGTAACGCAGCGTCATACGTTTTGTTCCGACAGTTGTTTTAACTTGTAAAGCGCGTCCAAGGCCTGTCTCGGCGTCAGTTCGTCGGGGGATAGCTTTTTCAGTTCTTCCAAAACGGGGGAGGGTTTTACCGGATCGGTCGCGGCTTCCGGCTCGGCCGTCGCCTTTTTCTGAACCAGAGCGAATAGGGGCAGGTCGTTCATAAAGTTGATTTCATACGACCCCTTCTTTTCCATTTCCGTCAGGACTTGTTTCGCCCGTGTGATGACGGCGGGGGGCAGTCCCGCCAGCTTGCCGACGTGAATCCCGTACGACCTGTCCGCCGTGCCTTTGACAACTTCGTGCAGGAAAACAACGTTGTTTTTCCATTCCTTGACGCGCATCGTGTAAAGCGACAAATGCGGCAGGACTTCCGCCAGAGCGGTCAGCTCGTGATAATGCGTCGCAAACAGCGCGCGGGACTTGTTGACTTCGTGCAAATGCTCGACGACCGCCCACGCGATCGACAAACCGTCGAACGTCGCCGTGCCGCGTCCGATCTCGTCCAGAATGACCAGCGATTTTTCGGTCGACTGATTCAAAATCGCCGCCGTTTCGATCATTTCGACCATAAACGTCGACCGGCCGCGCGCCAAATCGTCCGCCGCGCCGACACGGGAAAACAATTTATCCACAATGCCGATTCTCGCCGATTTTGCCGGAACGTAGCAACCGGCTTGCGCCAAGACGGCGATCAACGCGTTCTGGCGTAAAAACGTGCTTTTACCGGCCATGTTCGGCCCCGTCATCAGCCACAGCCGCCCGTCCTTCGTTTCATGATTGCCCAAGTGGCAGTCGTTCGTGACAAAGTCGGATTCGTGCGCCGCTTTCATCGTTTGTTCGACAACGGGATGGCGGCCTTTTTCAATATCGAAGGCCAAACTGTCTTCCAAAACGGGGCGGCAGTAATCGTGTTCCTCCGCCGTTTCCGCCAAACTTGAGGCGACATCCAGAATCGCCAGCACTTGTGCGTCTTGCGCGATCAGGTCGGCCTTGCGCATCACTTTGTCGACCAAGTCCGCGAACAGCTCCAATTCCAGAGCCAGAGCCCGTTCTGCCGCGCCTTTCAGTTTGTTTTCCAGCTCGGACAGCTCGACCGTCGTAAATCGGACGGCGTTCGACATCGTTTGACGGTGCATGAAGATCGACTTGCCCTGCCGTGCGTCCTCCAGCATTTGCGAGGCATTTTTGGCCGTGACTTCGATGTAGTAGCCCAAGATGTTGTTATGCGCGATTTTCAGGTTCGGCACGCCCGCGATTTCCGCGTATTTGATTTGCAGGCCGAGCATCATCTGTTTGCTTTGATCGCGCAGCTACTTCAATTCGTCCAGTTCGGAGGAATACATCGGCGCGATAAAGCCGCCGTCGCGCGCCAG
>JAFYCE010000010.1 GCA_017539865.1 Alphaproteobacteria bacterium | reverse complement strand
TCCCGCCCGAAACCTGATGAGGAATAACCATTTTTCCCTTTGCCGCAACAGAATGAAAAAGGAAATTCACCGCCATGACGGAAAAGAACTCTAAAGATAAAAAAGAAACGCTCTACTGCTCTTTCTGCGGAAAAAGCCAGCACGAAGTCAAAAAACTGATTGCCGGTCCGAATGCGTTCATCTGCGATGAATGTGTCAGTCTTTGCACGGACATCATAGAAGAAGAACATCTGAAAAATAACAATGGTGAAACGGGAAAAATCCCTTCCCCGCAAAAAATCAAAGATGTTCTGGACGACTATGTCATCGGACAGGAACTGGCTAAAAAAGTTCTGTCCGTCAGCGTTTACAACCACTACAAACGCCTGTCCGGTGCGGAAACCAAAAAGGACGACGTCGAAATATCCAAATCCAACATTTTGCTGATCGGACCGACCGGTTCGGGAAAAACGTTGCTGGCGCAAACTTTGGCGCGGATTTTGGATGTACCGTTCAGTATGGCGGATGCCACGACGTTGACCGAAGCGGGCTATGTCGGCGAAGATGTTGAAAATATCATTCTGAAACTGTTGCAAGCGGCCAACTACGATGTGGAAAAAGCGCAAAAAGGCATTATCTATATTGATGAAATCGATAAGATTTCCAAGAAATCCGAAAATCCCTCCATCACGCGCGATGTTTCCGGCGAAGGCGTGCAGCAGGCTTTATTGAAAATCATTGAAGGCACGGTCGCATCCGTTCCCCCGCAAGGCGGACGCAAACATCCGCAGCAGGAATTTGTTCAAGTTGATACGACAAACATTCTGTTCATTTGCGGCGGCGCTTTTGCCGGACTGGAAAAAGTGATTGCTCAAAGGACGAACAAATCCTCCATCGGCTTCGGAGCGAACGTTTCCGCGCCGGACGACCGTAAAACCGGAGAGATATTGCATGACATCGAGCCGGAAGACTTGTTGAAATTCGGACTGATTCCCGAATTTATCGGCCGCGTTCCCGTCATTGCCACTTTGGAAGATCTGGATGAAGACGCTTTAGTCACCATCCTGACGGAACCGAAAAACGCTCTGGTCAAACAATATCAGGCGTTGTTCGGAATGGAAGACGTCAAACTGACCTTTACGCCGCAAGCCTTAAAAGCCATTGCTCAAAAGGCGGTTGAACGGAAAACCGGAGCCAGAGGACTGCGCGCCATCATTGAACGCCTGTTGCTGGACACAATGTTTGAACTGCCTTCAATGGAAGATGTCAGCGAAATCGTCATTGACGAAACGGTCGTTTCCGGTGAAAAACAGCCTCTGCGCATTTACAATCAAACCAAAAACAAAAAAGCGACAAGCGCATAAGTTTTTTTGATTCGCCCCTTGAGGTTATCCGACCGTGAGCTTATCTATTTACCAACTTGAATTGTTTTTATGAGGTGGTTGCCATGAACGCCCCTATGGAAGAAAAAGTTTATCCTTTACTGCCCTTGCGGGACATTGTGATTTTTCCGCATATGATCGTTCCTTTGTTTGTCGGACGTGAAAAGTCCGTCAAAGCATTGGACGCGGCGATGAATGATGACAGGCGGATAATTCTGTTGACACAAAAGGATCCGACGCTCGACAATCCCAAAGCCGACGAAATGTATAGCGTCGGTACGATGGGAACGGTCGTTCAGCTATTGCGTCTGCCGGACGGAACAGTCAAGGCTTTGGTCGAAGGCGTCAAGCGCGTCAAAATCAAAAACTTTGCAGATACGGAAACTTGTTTTCAAGCGCAAGCGGAAGATTTGGCCGACAAAATCAACGCAAAAGACGATATTTCCGCCTTTATGCGCTCTTTAATGGCACAATTCGAAGAATATGTCCGCTTGAACAAAAAAATTCCGCCGGAAATCCTGTTGTCCATCGGACAAATCGAAGAGCCGTCCAAATTGGCTGATGTCATCGCTTCTCATTTGTCTTTGAAGCTGACCGACCGTCAAAACCTGCTGGAAACACCGAATGTTTTCACGCGTCTGGAATTGCTTTTCGGATATATCGAAGCCGAAATGGGCGTCCTGCAAGTCGAAAAGAAGATCCGCCGCCGTGTCAAAAAGCAAATGGAAAAATCCCAGCGTGACTATTATCTGAACGAACAGATGAAAGCGATTCAGAAAGAATTGGGTGATGATGACGGTTCCGCCGAACTGGATGAGTTGGAAGCTCAGATCAAAAAAACGAAAATGTCGGCGGAAGCCAAAAACAAGGCTTATTCCGAACTGAAAAAACTGCGCCACATGAGTCCGATGTCTTCCGAAGCGACTGTTATCCGCAACTATCTGGATTGGCTGTTGGATTTGCCGTGGGGCAAAAAGACGCCCATCCAGACCGACTTGAAAAAAGCGGAAGAAATTCTGGACGAGGATCACTACGGATTGGAAAAAGTCAAAGAACGCATCATTGAATATCTGGCCGTTCAAAAGAAAACGAAATCCGTCAACGGTCCGATTTTGTGTCTGGTCGGCCCTCCAGGGGTCGGAAAAACGTCTTTGGGAGAATCGATTGCCCGCGCGACGGGACGTAAATTTGTCCGCGCTTCGTTGGGCGGTATGCGCGATGAAGCCGAGATTCGCGGCCATCGCCGGACATACGTCGGTTCCATGCCCGGAAAGATCATCCAAAACATCAAAAAAGTCAAAACCCGCAACCCGTTGTTCCTGTTGGATGAAATCGACAAGTTGGGGGCGGACTGGCGCGGCGATCCCTCTTCCGCTTTGTTGGAAGTGTTGGATCCGGCACAAAATTCGACCTTCAACGACCACTATCTGGAAGTCGACTACGATCTGTCCGACGTGATGTTCATTACGACAGCCAACTCTTTGAAGATGCCGCGCCCGTTATTGGATCGTATGGAAATCATCAGAATCGCCGGCTATACGGAAGACGAAAAAATCGAAATCGCCAAACGTCACTTGATCAAAAAACAACGCAAGGCGGCCGGTCTGTCCGAAAAGGAATGGACTGTCAGCGAGGAGGCTCTGCGTTCTCTGGTACGTTTGTACACCCGTGAATCCGGCGTACGCAATCTGGATCGCGCTCTGGCGGGATTGGCGCGCAAAGCGGCTAAAGAATTGATGACGACCAAGAAAAAAGCCGTCAATATCACCGAACGCAATTTAAAGAAGTATGCCGGCATTCCGGTCTATACCTACGGCGTTGCGGAAAAGCAGGATCAGATCGGCGTAACGACCGGTCTGGCATGGACGGAAGTCGGCGGAGAAATCCTGTCGATCGAAGCCGTGATGATGCACGGTCACGGCCGTGTCACACAAACGGGACAACTGGGCGATGTGATGAAGGAATCCATTGCCGCTGCGCGTTCTTTTGTGCGCTCCCATGCCTTGGCGTTCGGTATCCGTCCGGATTTGTTCGACAAGCGTGACATCCATATTCACGTTCCCGAAGGGGCGACGCCGAAAGACGGCCCTTCCGCCGGTATTGCGATGTGTACTTCATTGGTTTCGGCCATGACGGGCATTCCCGTTTCAAAAGACATCGCCATGACCGGTGAAATCACTTTATTAGGAAAAGTCTTGCCGATCGGCGGATTGAAAGAAAAGTTGCTGGCGGCATTGCGTGCGGGAATCAAGACGGTTCTGATTCCTCAAGACAATCAAAAAGATTTGGAAGAAATTCCGGACAATGTGAAAACAGGTTTGAACATCATTCCCGTTTCTTCAGCGGAAGAAGTCTTAAAACATGCTTTAACCCGTCCTTTGATTCCGATCGAATGGAATGAAGATGAAGAAAATAAAGCTAAACCGGAACTGCTGACGCCGGACGAGGAAACGGAAGAAAAATTGCATTGCCATTAACAATATAAAAAAAAGCCTCTGTTCTAAAAAAACCGTATCCGTAAAATTTCAAAACGGTTTAATGAAAACGGAGGCTTTTTTGTTATAATAAAAAGCGTGATCCGACATCGTCCCCCCTCCCCGTTTAAGTTTTCACAGATTTTTTATTTAAAAGCCTTATTTTTCCTTATATTTTCAGATTGCCCTCAGTATTCAATCATTATAATACACGCTTGTTTTAAGGGTTATTTTTTAGTTGTTTCGTTTCTTTATTTTTCTTAAAAAAAGCTCAAAAAAGCGAAAAAAAATCTTATTCTGCTATTGACTGGACAATTATCTGCGTTTTAAACTTTCTTTTAGATTCGTTGTTGAATCTAAGTTTTGTCTTTTTAATTTTAATTTAGAGGGAGCCCTCACGTGAATAAGAATGATCTCGTAGCTGAAGTTGCTAAGAACACCGGTTTGTCCAAGACCGACGCCAGCAAATCTGTTGACGCTTTGTTGAATGCCGTTACCGGCGCATTGAAGAAAGGCGACGAAGTTCGTCTGGTTGGCTTTGGCACTTTCAGCATTGCCAAGCGTGCTGCGACCGAAGGCCGCAATCCCCGCACCGGCGCCAAAATCAACATTCCGGCTTCTAAGCAGCCGAAATTCAAGGCTGGTAAAGGTCTGAAGGACGCTGTAAATTAATAGCGAACTTTGATTCTTAGAAACAGGCGGTTTGCAGTTTGCGACCGCTTGTTTTTTTGCTTGTTATCCGGAAACAATTCCTGTATATACTTTTCATGACGGGCGACTAGCTCAGCTGGTTAGAGCATCTCGTTTACACCGAGAGGGTCTGCGGTTCGAATCCGTAGTCGCCTACCAATAAAGAAAC
>JAFYCE010000063.1 GCA_017539865.1 Alphaproteobacteria bacterium | reverse complement strand
TTTTTTAATGGTGCCGGTGCGGTGACTCGAACACCGGACCCACGCATTACGAATGCGTTGCTCTACCAACTGAGCTACACCGGCACGGCAGAGTTCTTTATAGACGATTTTTCAAAAACTGCAAGCGTTTTTTTTATCGTCCGATAAAAAACATCAAATATCCAAGTTAACCACGTTCAGCGCGTTATCCTGAATGAAATCGCGACGCGGTTCGACAATGTCGCCCATCAGCATCGAAAACGTTTCTTCCGCTTGGTCGAAGTGTGTAATTTTGACTTGCAGCAAGGAACGCGCATTCGGATCCAGCGTCGTTTCCCACAGCTGTTCGGGGTTCATTTCACCCAATCCTTTATAGCGTTGGATTGAAATCCCCTTGCGGCCGATTTGCGAAACGGCGTCCGACAAAGCGACAGGCCCTGTCAGTTTGATTTCCGCATCCTTGGCTTTAAAAATGCCCGTTTTGGCATACGCTTCAAACAAATCCGCACGGATCTCGTTCAATTTTCTGGCTTCGCCGCTGGACAGGAAGCTGATGTCCGCAACATATTCCTCCGTCACGGAACGCAGCGTTCTTCTGAAAACAAACGCGCCGTTTTCAAAGTCCGCCTTCCATCCGCGTTCGTATTCCGGTTCCAATTCGTTCAAACGAACGGCCAGCTTTCCGACCTCCTCCGCCGCTTTTGTCGCGTTGTCGTAAACTTCGGAAGCGAAAAGCCCGTGAATAGCCATCTGTTCGATAATTTTTGCCGGAATCTGACGGGACAGGACATTGATCAAGTGGCGGCAGGTTCTTGCCTCTTCCGCCTGACGCTTTAAGTCTTCACCGGCGATCTGCACGCCGTCATAACGTACAAAGACGCTGTCCTGTACCGACTGGTTGATCAGATAATCTTCCATCGCGCGTTCGTCTTTCAGGTAAATGTCCGAATTGCCGCGACGCGCCCGATACAAAGGCGGTTGAGCGATATAGACATAGCCGCGTTCGATCAGTTCGGGCATTTGACGGAAGAAAAACGTCAGCAACAGCGTGCGGATGTGAGCGCCGTCGACATCAGCATCGGTCATGATGATGATTTTGTGATAGCGGCATTTGTCGGCATTGAAATCGTCACGACCGATGCCCGTGCCGAACGCCGTGACCATCGTTCCGATTTCGGCCGAACTCAACATCCTGTCGAAACGGGCGCGTTCAACGTTCAGGATTTTACCTCTCAACGGCAAAATCGCCTGATTGGCTCGGTTGCGACCCTGTTTTGCGGAACCGCCAGCCGAATCCCCTTCCACGATGAAGATTTCGGAATTCGCGGGATCGCGTTCGGAGCAGTCCGCCAGCTTTCCGGGCAGAGAAGCCATATCCAGAACGCCTTTGCGCCGCGTCAGGTCGCGCGCCTTGCGGGCGGCTTCGCGTGCGGCGGCGGCTTCCACCACCTTGCCGACGATTTTGCGCGCTTCGGCCGGATGTTCGCCCAGCCACCGTTCCAGCTTGTCCCCGACGATACCTTCCACCACCGGACGGACTTCGGAAGAAACCAGTTTGTCCTTTGTTTGAGAGGAGAATTTCGGATCGGGTACTTTTACAGATAAAACGCAGGTCAGACCTTCACGCATATCTTCACCGGCCAATTCGACCTTTTCCTTTTTCAACAAGCCCGTTTCCTGCGCATACGCGTTGATTGTACGTGTCAAAGCGCCGCGAAACCCTGCCAAGTGCGTTCCGCCGTCGCGCTGGGCGATATTGTTCGTAAAGCACAGCGTCGTTTCATGATAGCCGTCCGTCCATTCCATTGCGACTTCGACGGTAATGCCGTTCTTTTCGCCTGTAATTGCGATTTCACCGTCGTGAATCGAGGTCTTGGAACGGTCGATATAGCGAACGAATTCCTGAATCCCGCCGTCATAGCAAAATTCGACTTCGCGCGGATTGCCGAGGCGTTCGTCGCGCAGAACCAGATGAACGCCGGAGTTCAAAAACGCCAGCTCGCGCAGGCGGTGTTCCAGCGTATCAAAGTTAAATTCCGTCTGCGTAAACGTTTCCGCCGACGGCAGGAAAGTGACCTCCGTTCCCGTGCGATCGGCCGGAACGGCGTCGCCGACGACTTTCAGCGGAGCGACCGCCACACCGTTTTTAAACTCCATATAGTGTTCTTTACCGCCGCGCCAAATTCTTAATTTCAACGAAGATGACAAAGCGTTCACAACGGAAACGCCGACGCCGTGCAGACCGCCGGAAATCTTATAGGAGTTCTGGTCGAACTTTCCGCCTGCGTGCAGCTGCGTCATAATGACTTCGGCGGCGGAAACGCCTTCCTCTTTATGAATGTCGGTCGGAATGCCGCGCCCGTTGTCGCGCACCGTCACCGAACCGTCGGAATTGATAATCGTTTCCGTCCGCGTGCAATAACCCGCCAGAGATTCGTCGATCGCGTTGTCCAGCACTTCGTAGACCATGTGATGCAAACCGGTGCCGTCGTCCGTGTCGCCGATATACATGCCGGGACGCTTGCGAACGGCATCCAACCCTTTCAGAACCTTAATCGATTCCGCATTATAATCAGAGGCTTCGTGCTGATTTGTTTCTTCCGTCATAATCCACCTTTTCTTCTCAAGACGCGGCCGCCCAATCGGGGGCGTCCCGCAACAATTCATCCACGGCGACGAAATGCGCCGTATCCTTTAAACTTTCAAACGGACGGGCATCCGTTCCCGTCAGCCATACCTGCGTTTTCAATGCGGCAATTTCCCCCATCAAAGCTTCGCGCCGATTGAAATCCAAATGCGCCGCCGCTTCGTCGAACAGAACCAGAGGGAAAGCCCCTTTCCGTTCAGACATCGCTTTGACATGGGCCAATAAAATCGAAATCAGAAGAGCTTTCTGCTCGCCTGTCGAGCACGCCGCCGCCGGCATATTCTTTTCCCGATGAACGGCGGTCAAATCCACCGTATGAATGCCGCCGGCGGAGCCGGTCTGCGCATATGTTTCGCGCGCTCGGGCAAAACTGTTCTGAATGAACACGGCTCCATCCTCTTTTCCGACAGCCGCCAAATCCTCTTCCCAACCGCCTTTCAATGCCAACACGGGACGAGGGAAAACGGCCGGATTTCCCGTTCCCGAAACGGCCTGCAAAATCGCGACGGTTTCACGGCGCGCGACGGCGACTTTCGCTCCGTATTTGCCGAGAGTTGTTTCCAAAGCGGACAGCCAGCGGTCATCCTTTTGTCCGTCCCGGATCAGCGCCCCCCACTGTCTCAACGCTTGGGAATAAGCCGCACAGGCCGAGGCGTGATTTTCAAAGAAAGCTTGTGCCAAACGATCCAAAAAACGGCGACGGCCGGACGGTTCGCCGGAAAAAAGCCTGTCCATAGAGGGCGTCAGCCACACGGCGGAGCAAACATGTCCCAATTCCGTTTGAGCCAAACCCGCCGCACCGTTGATGCGCACGCGCCGCCGTTCGCTGTTTTTACCGTCGATTTTTTCGTAATCCGTACCGACTTCGATTTCTTCATCCCCTCTATGCAGAGTGGCCGTCACGCCCCAAGCGGTCGCCCGTTCGTTTTCTTTCGGCAGAATATCGGAAAATTTTGCCTGCCGAAGTCCTTTTCCGGGAGCGAGAAATGAAACGGCTTCCATCAGATTCGTCTTGCCGACGCCGTTTTTACCCGTCAGAACGATCTGCGGACAATCCGCCGGCAGTTCCAGCCGCAAAAAAGGATAGTTGCGGAAATGAGCCACCTGCAAACGGCAAACAAACATTCCTGCGGCGGACGTTTCTTTCGTCTGCCGTGAATCGCTTTGCGCCGTTGCGGAAAGCTTTTCCTCCCGCGAACGCGCATACATCAATTCGTTTGCCGTTAAAATGGTCTTACACTCTCATAGGCATTAAAACAAACAAAACGCTCGGATCGGACATATCCGTCAGAACGGTCGGAGAAGCGGAATCCGAAAAAGCGATCTGAACCAAACCGCCTTTGATTTGTTTTAAAACGTCTTCCAGATACACATAGTTAAAACCGACATCTATCGGATCGGAATCGTATTTGACTTCCAATTCGTCTTCCGCGCTGCCTTCCTCGGCGTTTGCAGCAGACACCCTAACCAGATTTTTATCCAACGTCAGACGCACCGCGCGGGATTTTTCAGACAAACTAGACACGCGATCGACAACAGCCGTCAACGCCTGTGCGTCAACCTCCATCACCTTGTCGTTTTCCGTCGGGATGACACGTTCGTAATCGGGATAAGTCCCCTCAATCAACAAAGAGGTCAACACCAGATCCCCGAACGTGAAACGGATCTTATACACGGACAAATCGATCTGAACATCCCCCTGTTCTTCGGCCAGCAATTTGCTCAACTCGCCAATCGCTTTGCGCGGAATGATAATTCCGGGCATTCCCTCCGCCCCCTGCGGAAAAACAGCCTCGGCACACGCCAGACGATGGCCGTCCGTTGCGACGGCGCGCAGAATCTTCTCCTCTTTGGAAGTTGCTTCATGCAAATAAATACCATTCAGATAGAAACGCGTTTCCTCCGTTGACACCGCAAAAGACGTCCGGTCGATCAAATCGCGAAAATCAGACGCTTTCAATGTAAAATGATGCGTCATATCACCGTCGGCAATCGTCGGAAAATCTTCGCCCGCCATTGTCGCCAAAGCGAATTTAGCGCGACCGGCCGCCAGCTTCAGCTGGTTGTTTCCGGCATTCAAAACGAATTCGATCTCGGCGCCTTCAGGCAATTTACGTACAATCTCATAAAGCTTATGAGCGGGAGCCGTGATCGAACCGGCATCATCGACTTTAGCCGGCGTTTTTTCACTGACTTCCAGTTCGTTATCGGTCGCATTCAGAACGATTTCCCCCTCCTGCGCCGTAATTTTCACATTCGACAGCAAGGGGTTGGTGTGACGGCGTTCCACAACATTCTGGATATGGGACAAAGACTTTAACAACGCAGCGCGTTCAATCGTAAATTTCATCGAAGCAATCTCATTAAAAAGGTTAAAAAACAAACTGCATGCAGTATAGCACATTTGCCCGTTTTCAAAAGCAAAAAAAGCACTTTAAATCATAAAGTTTTTTACCGAGTCGCCCCGATTCAGGAAAAGCGTCTTTTTACATGGAAAGAGCGCGGCGCAAACCGTCCGTTTCATCCTTGAAAGCAGCGTCTTTTGCACGCAATTCTTCAATCGTTTTCACGGCATGCATGACCGTCGTATGATCGCGGTCGAAAGCCCGCCCGATATCGGGCAACGACTTCGTCGTCAGCTCTTTTGCCAGATACATTGCGATCTGACGCGGACGCGCCACCGGACGATCACGGCGCTTTGATGTCATTTCCGCCACACGGATATTGTAGTGTTCGGCAACTTTCCGTTGAATTTCATCAATCGTCACACGACGATCCAAAGTGCTTAAAATATCACGCAGGATATCGCATGTACGTTCCAAGGTCACCTCTCCGCCCATCAACTGGACATGAGCGGCAACACGCAGTAAAGCCCCCTCCAGTTCACGAACGCTGGTTGTAATCTTTTCCGCCAGAAACGAAATCACGTCCTGCGGCACAAAGACCCCCAGATTCTGTGCCTTGCTTTCCAGAATCCCGACACGCAATTCAAACGTCGTCTGATGAATATCAGCCACCAGCCCAGACCCCAACCGCGTTTTCAAACGCTCCTCAATGCCTTCCAAATTGACCGGCGGCTTATCGGCGGACAAAACGATTTGCTTGCCGTTGCCGACCAACGCATTAAACGTATAGAAAAATTCTTCCTGCGTGCTGTCCTTGCCAATCAAAAATTGAACATCGTCAATCATCAGGACATCGACTTTACGCAATTCTTCCTTAAAAGATAACGTGTCCTTGTGACGAAGCGCCGAAATAAAAAGATACATAAACTTTTCAGCGGACAAATACACGACACGGCGCGACGGATCATGCTCGCGGATATACCATGCGATTGAATGCATCAAGTGCGTTTTTCCCAATCCGGCACCGGAATACAAATACAACGGATTGAATGAAGGCGTACTCGATTCCGCGACACGTCTGGCCGCCGCATAAGCAAACTCGTTCGGCGCGCCGACCACAA
Organism: Alphaproteobacteria bacterium; assembly: GCA_017539865.1. Classification (GTDB taxonomy): domain Bacteria; phylum Pseudomonadota; class Alphaproteobacteria; order CAAGCB01; family CAG-977; genus UBA11549. The sequence goes on along the minus strand of JAFYCE010000063.1, from coordinate 4,558 downwards.
AATTATCAAACGTAAAACGCGGATCCAAAGCGGCGGACAACACATCTTTTTCCGTTTCAATCAAACTGACCGTGTGAACAGGCCGGACATTTTCCTCTTTAACCGTTTCTTCAGACTCCCGCGTTTCCGCAAAAGCGGGAGTACCGACTTCAAATTTGATTTGTTCCACTTCCGGATTTTCAGCCTGCCAAGCTTGCGCAATCTGGTCGGCAAAATTACGCGCGATATAACTGCAGAAAAATTTTGTCGGCAGAAACAGCGTTAAAGTCCCGTTTTTCAGCCCGCCGACAGCCAACGATTTCAGCCATGTATCAAAAACAGACGCCCCCAACAACTCGCGCAGCCGTTTTTCAACCGCAGCGACCTGAGACACAACCGAATTTTGTTTTTCTTTATTCATTCGTTCATTCCGAAAAGTATATCCGTTCCGAATCCGACCGGCAAATAATAAGGATAGGCAAACCGAAAGGCAAGCTTTGCGGATAAGAAAAAGAAAATTAAATTTCTTGACTCAAGATGTTGTGTTCCGGCGTCGGAGAAAGAACAATTTTATAAAAAAAGATAAAGATAAAAATAAAATCAAAGCGGACTGCCTTTACAGGCAATCCGCCTTAATTTCAAAATCCGTTATCTTGATAAAACAATATCCGGAAACCGGATAGAGGTTTTATCCTGAAAACGGCTTAACCTAAAGCCTTGACGCGTGCGGACAGGCGAGAAACCTTGCGGGCAGCGGTATTTTTGTGCAAAACACCCTTTGAAACGGCGCGCATGATTTCCGATTCGGCCGTACGAAAAGCCTGCGTTGCCGCAGCTTTGTCGCCGCTGGTCAAAGCGGTTTCAAATTTTTTCGTAAACGTGTGAACGCGAGACGTTCTGGCGGCATTAAAAGCCGCGCGACGGGCGTTGCGACGAATACGCTGTTTTGACGAAAGATGATTAGCCATTTTTTTATCCTGTTTTCTAAAAAAGAACTAAGGTGGACTTTATACAATCAAATGAACGCAAAAGTCAAGGAATAAACTATTCATGTTTAAACTTTGGCGCACGATTTTCTTTCAAAGCCCGCAAGCCTTCCTGCGCATCGCCCGACATCAGGGACAAGCGCGCGATGGATTCCTCGTCTTTCAACGCGCAGCCGACAGCGTTTAAAATCGCCCGTTTAACCAGACAAACGCCGGCAGCCGGCATTGCGGCGATCCGTTCCGCCGTTTCTTCGACTTCACTGAGCAAATCGGCCACATCCACCACACGGGAAACCAATCCGCAGGCTAATGCTTCCTCTGCGGAAATATGACGCCCCGTCAGCAACAAATCCGCCGCTTTGGCACGACCGACTCGATTGGTCAGCAAAGAAACACCCCCCATTTGCGGCAAAACCCCCAGTGTGATTTCAGGAAAGCCGAATCTGGCATTGTCCGCAGCGATGACGATATCGCTCAGCAGAACCAATTCCAGTCCGCCGCCGAAAGCATATCCGGCTACGGCGGCGATGACAGGTTTTGAACAAGACGCTATCGTTTGCACACTGCGGCCGTAAACACCGCCGTCAATATCCGGAGCATTCCGCATTTCAGCGAATTCGGACATATCCGTTCCGGCGGCGAAAAAATCCTCCGCCCCTTTTATAACGATGACACGAATTGCCTTTTCACCATCAAACGCATGAACGGCTTGAGCCAATTCATACAGCATGGCTGTACAAACGGCATTCATGGACGCCGGACGGTTCAGTGTTATCAAACCGACATTTCGGCTGTTTTCGACCGTGATTGTTTCAAAATCCATAACTTAATCCTTTTCCCGTGTCATCAATTCAAAACGCACGGAAACAGGCATTGACTCGTCTATCGAAATAGTCAAAACCTCGCCTTCCCGCGTATAAGAAACAGACGCTCCCTTTTTGTTTTCGGGCTGGCGCTTCCATCCCAGCTGAGGCAGAGTCTTGTTATAAAAATCGACGATTTTCCGCTTACCGATTTCATTGCTTTGCGCATACGCCTCAATAATTCTGCCTGCGGGCGTATCGAAAGAAACAGCCGTATCTTCCGCCTGCTTCAAACCGTCCATCAAAGGCAAATCTTCGAATCCGGACATAAAAACGGCATTCCCCGCGAAACACAACGGAGTGAACAAAACGCAAGCCCATAAAATCAACAAAAATTTTCTCATGATTTTCGTTTATATCATTTTTTAAACATTCCCACCAGAAAAATACTGCTTCAACAATAAATATCCGCTATCATAAGCGGGATTTTTTCGGAAAGGCTCTTCTTTGTTTTTGTTCAGCAAACCGTTATACGCTTATCGTCTTTACGCTTTCAGCCGCAGGTTGGCCGAATTTCAATCGCAACACGTTCTGAAAAAATTGCCCTTGCGTTTTTTGACACAGCGCCGTTCCCGCCGGATGATTTCCGGTTTGCCGGAAGATCCCGACAAACGCTTATCCCGTTTTTTAGCTTGCAGCGGCGTACCGGAACAAACTTTAGCCCTATATCTGGCTCTTTATCCGGATTTTTCGGGCGAAGAACTGTCGGAACGGCTTTTTCATTCGATTCGTCTTTTATCGGATTTTCCGGAACATACCGAAGTACAAGACCAAAAGCGTGCGGCCGATCTGCTGAAACTTTTCCACACACTTTGCCTGTATGCGAACAAATCAAAAAAATGGGCGGAAGATTTCGAACGTTTTTTGAATAACGAACTTGACTTCCGACTGGAAGCATCACTTCTGGAGCGAATAAACGATCTCTTTTATGAAGATGAAACCGTCCGAACAGCTCTGCCGGACTGGTTTGCCACAACCAAAAACCGGCTGACTTTACAAGAGAATACCGCTTTGCATCCCCTTCGGGACTCGCCGGATAAAGAAAAGACCGCAGCGACTTTAACACGCGCTCTCATCCGCGCCACATTCTGCGACGGAGTATTGATCATTCCTTTTGCCGCCGGTTGCCGGACCGATGAGCAAGGACGGCTGTTTTTTACACGCTTGCGCTTTCCGCTCTTTTTAACGAAACAGGAAAAACGATTCGTTTTTTCTTTTACAGAAGCCCTTTCCGTCTGCGATTTTTCAAAAGCGGCACAAATTTTATCAACATCCGGCATGACTTCCGAATCAATTCCCGTTTTGACTCAGCGCCTTGAGCGGATAGGAAACAAAAGCGCTTTGTCTTTATCGCAAAAAGCGGAAACTCTTTTAAAAGAAACGCCGAATCTGCCGCTTTTTTTCCGCTATGGAACACTTGCGTTAAAAGCGACGGAGAACTTGTGCAAAAAAGAATTGGAAACCGGCGGGGACATATGGAAGAACGCCACTGCAGACATTTCGGAATTCCAGCCGGAAGAAAAAAGGACGGCATCCCCTGCCAACGATATGGCAAAAAGTTTTCAACACGCGTTTTCACTTTTGCCGCATCATCAGGAACGTTTGGCGCTTCAAAGCAAAAAAACGCCTGCCTTTTTAAACGATCAAAACAAAATAACCGAACTTTTATCCCGTCAAACCGTCTTTACACTGTTGCAACCGACACGCAATCACACCGGCCTGATATTCATCATTGCTGCCGTTATCTGTTCCGCAATTATTTTCTTGCTGACCTAAACGGGCAAAAATCAAAAAGACGGTAAAGAAGCCCTTTGTTCCGGTGTCATCGCCCGATAAACTGCGCGGACATTGTCATAAGCGGAAGAAACGCCCATATGAGCAGCCTGCAAATAATACGTATACGATTTTTGCAAATTCTGATGCAATCCGGTTCCCGTTGCATACATCCACGCCAAAAGCTCAATCGCTTCAGCATTTTCATGTTCGGCCTGACGATGGATCTCGGCCAAATCAAACGGGGAAACATTGCCTTTTTTCACAGAGCCGACGATATCGCCCCACGAATTTTCTCCCTTAAAGCTTCTTGCCTTTTGAGATTTCTTTTCAAAAGCCGCCTTCTTTTCACGCCAAATCGTTTCCGGCTTTGAATCGATTTTTTTGAACGCCAGCAAAGGCTCTTCAGGCTGATCTTGACCGACAGCCTGTTCGGAACTGATAACGTTCCTATACATCTGATCCACCGTCAAACCGAAAGCAAAGCTTTGAGAAACAAAACCGAAAGAGACCAAAAGACCTAAAGCTACTCTATACAAGATTCTACCGTCCCTACATCCAAAGAAACACTATATTAATAATTATAATTTAAACTTATAAAACTTTTTAAAAAGAAAATCCATAAAAATGAAAGCCTCAATGATGAAAAAAATATCAATTCCCGTGTTTCGCAAAACAGACGACAGCGATTTGCCTTTACCTTCCTATGCAACGCCAAACTCTGCCGGAATGGATTTATATGCCGCAATTCCGGATCATTTGACACTGTCCCCCGGTACTTGGGAAAAGATCCCGACCGGTTTAAGCATGGCTTTGCCCTTCGGATATGAGGCGCAGATTCGCTCGCGCTCCGGACTGGCTCTGACGGATGGCATTATTGTGTTAAATTCTCCCGGAACGATTGATGCCGATTACCGCGGCGAAATTTTCGTCATTCTGTATAACGCCGGAGAAAAA
>JAFYCE010000062.1 GCA_017539865.1 Alphaproteobacteria bacterium | reverse complement strand
ATTCATCCGAAACGTCCTATGTTAGTTTTACCGCTCAGAATAATTTGAGCTTATCCGACAATGTAAACGTCAATGCCAACAGCTCTCTTAATTTTAGAGCAATCGCCGGCGCTATGACGATAGCAGGCGGAACGTATTCTTCCGAAACGTCTTTAGTTAATTTTACCGCTCAGAATAATTTGAGCTTATCCGACAATGTAAACGTCAATGCCAACACTAGTCTTAATTTTACATCAAATGACGATATGACGGTTACCGGTGGAACGTATTCATCCGAAACGTCTTTAGTTAGTTTTACCGCTCAGAATAATTTGAGCTTATCCGACAATGTAAACGTCAATGCCAACACTAGTCTTGATTTTACATCATATGGCGATATGACGGTTACCGGTGGAACGTATTCCTCTGCAACGGCTTTAGTTAGTTTTACCGCTCAGAATAATTTGAGCTTATCCGACAATGTAAGCGTTAATGCCCAAAATTCTCTTGTTTTTACAACAAATACAAGTGATATAACGGTGACAGGGGGGACATATACTTCTTCTAACGCGTCCATTCTCTTCAGAGCTGCAAATAATTTAAATCTGTCCGGCAACATGATGTTTTCCGCCCGAAACGGAACGGAATTCAGAGCTGCCGGCGGGAGCATAACGATTGCCGGCGGAAGATATTCTTTCGGTTCGGGAAACGTCACTTTTAACGCTCCCGATACGTCCGTTTCATCGGATGCGACCGTTCGCGCCGCACGAACGACCGCACAATCCATACTGATTTCCGACGGCAAAACGCTGGACATCGGTACCGGCGTTTTGGAAGCGGCAACCATCACCGGCGGCATTTTAAAGGCGACTTTGAGCGACGCGGCAAAGACCGCTCCGATGATTACGGCAACGGCGGCGAACGTGACGTTGGCTTTGGATATGAGCGACGTTTCCCGCGATGAAGTGACGCTGTATCATATTACGGACGGAACGGGCTTTTCCTTTGCCGGTTACGATACAAACAAATTCGCGGTTTCCGCTTCTGTCTTTAATGTGAACGAAGCAAGGGCGGTCGGGCCCTTGCGCGGATGGACAGGCGGAGATTTGTATATTTTACGTTTGTTGTCGTCCGGTAAAGCGGCAATAAGAGTTTTAAGAAACAAAGGCTTTTTCATTACCGGAAATGAAGAAAAAGCGATTGCCGCTTTGGAAGACGACGTTGTCGATATGCTGTCTCCGTTTCACAAAGCCGCAGCGAGAAACATTATCACTTTATTGGACGCTTCCCCGGGAAATCCCGTCTGGCTGAAACAGCTTTTGCGTGAAGTCACGCCGGAAGCGTCACCTTCGGCTTCATCGACGGCGACTGCCAATGCTGGCGCGGTGATGAACATTGTCGGCGGTCGTATGGGCGGTGGTTCCTCCTCGACGGACAAAGGCCGTTCGGGCGGCGATTACACGGCCGGCGCGGCTTCCGTCTGGGCGCAAGGTCTGTATAACAAGGCCGATTTGCACAAAGCCGACGGGTTTGATTCCGATTCGACCGGTTTTGCGGCGGGCTTTGAATACAACGTCAACGACTCAGTCAAGGCAGGCGTCGGATACGCTTATACGAATACGGACATTGACACCGCCAGAAGCAAGACGGACGTTGACACGCACACGTTCTTTACCTATGGCGAATACAAACCGGATAACTTCTATGTGAACGGCGTTTTGAGCTACGGTCATTCCCGTTACGATGAAACGACGCGTTTGGCGGGACTGCAGAGCGATTACCGCGCGAACACGTTTGCGGGCCAAGTGATGGCGGGCTACGCGGTGAACGATATCGTGACGCCGGAAGCCGGCTTGCGTTACACGAGCGTGCGTCAGCGCTCTTACATAGACGCGTTGGGGGCGAAGATGGCGAGCAAGACGCTGGACACGTGGACATGGGTCGGCGGCGTGAAAGCGGCAAAATCCTTCCGTTCCGGCAATACGACAATCACGCCGGACGCAAAACTGGCGCTGACATATGATTTCCGTCGCGACAGCCAAAACCGGACGGTGACACTGGCGAACTGCTCGAGTTATGTGGCCGAAGCAAAAACATGAAACGCTGGGGTGTCGAATTGGGTGCCGGCGTGTCGTTCAAAGTCGGCGGCAACACCGACATCGGCTTGTCCTATGAAGGAAAGTTTAAATCGCACTACACCGATCACACGGGCTTGATCAATGTCAGGTATAATTTCTGAACTGTTGAACATATCGGAAAAACAGACCATCTCCGGACAGTGATGAAAGAGCCGCTCAACCGAGCGGCTCTTTTGTCAGCGGAGAAATCATTTATTCCGGCGGCTTTTTTGCAGGATACGCAATTCGTAATACGAACGCTTTCCGGTGAACCCTGCGAGGCATTTGCCGATGGCAAAGGACTTTTTTCTGTTATCCGCCGCTGTTTCCGATAATATCGAGAAGAGTTGAAATCGTTCTTTTTCCGTTTTGTTTCAAACGGTTAAAAATATTTCCGAAACTTCGCGATCGTTGTCCGAAGAAAGATTTATCTTCCCTCTTGTTTGATTTTTGCCATAAAAGCGGCATTAGCCGGTTTTTTCGTTTCGGCAGACTGTTCTTTTTTATTTCTTTTCAGTGCCGCAGTCAGCTTTTTCATTTCTTTATATGACAATCGCAGATCATGCGGATGCAGCTGTTTAAAAGATCTGTCTTTAATTCCCGCCTTTTCGCACTCTTCGGATATGGCCTGCAGCTTGTTGAGCGCATTTTCGGACAGGGAATTCATCTCTTCCGATTTCAGAAAATCGGGTGAAACGTTTTTCTGAAACAGTTTGACAAAGCTGACCTTCACCATTTCTTCCGGTGTCAGCGATTTTTGCAGAGCCGTCCGGTTATCCGGAGAATTGTTTAATCCGTTTATGATGTTCCGGATATATGTTTGTTCATAGGCGTCGCGATAATATTTCACGTCATGGGTTGCTTCGCAAAACGAATCCGCCACTTTTTCAACGGATTTGCCTCTGTCGCCGGCGGTGTTCAGCATTTCTTGAGCATACGCTTTTATGGGCGGATGTATGGCAAAAACCTGCTTCAAGCCGTAGGGAAGGGTCAAGCTCAGCCCGCCTTCATCATTCGGTTCGATTTTCGACATTTGAACGACCAGTTCCGCTTCCAGAGCGTATCGGGCGACAGTTCGCGCGCGATCCAGTCTGATTTGGTCGGCCATATTCAAATCCTTTTCCACTATTCCGGCCGCCTTGAGCTGTTCATTCTGCTTTATACATCCTAAAAAATGCATGCAGGAAAGTGCCAATCCCTGCGTCGTTTTATGGCTGTCCAAGGAAAGCATGATCGCTGACCGGCTGTACCAGTCCTTGTCGGTTCTATAACTTTCCTTGCTTTCATCATTTTTCTTTTCGCTGAAAACGATTCTGTATCCCTTTTTGGCTATATCGTCCAACATTTCCTTGCCGCCGGAAACCTTTTCGATGAAATCAAGTGTTTGTTTTAAATATGATTTCTCTTTTTTTCCGGGGGCACGGGTTATCAGCGCGCCCGTTTCAGGATCTTTCTGTGTTATGACAGCCAGATCCCGTTCCAAATCCTCACGAGTGCGTTCTTCGGGATTCTTTACGGAAACATTTGTTACAGCAGATTGCCCCTGTTTGTTTTCTTCCGTATGTGATTTTTTCTTACCGAAAATTTTTGCAAGGAACGACATTTCTACCCCCCCCTGTATTTTAAAAAGTAAATGCAACTGTAAATATCGTTATTTTTTATTTTTTTGTCAAGCTTTTTTGAAAAAAATTTTTTCGCGTCTTCCTTTTTACGGCAGCATCGCGCAAATAAACCTTGTTAAAACCAGATTGGCAAGAATGAAACTTAAAATCCGACAACTTATTGAAAAATAAAAGAAAAATGAATGACAGTTCCCAGTCAATCCAATTCTTTCAACCAGATCGAAGCGCAGGCGTCCGTCGGCATCCGCAGATCTCCGCGGGGCGACAATGCGACCGATCCCACTTTCGGGCCGTCCGGCAGACAGCTCCGTTTGAAGTGTTGCGCGAAAAAGCGTTGATAGAATGTCTTTTCCCATTTCAGAATAACGGCGTCCGCATACTTGTCTTTAAAGGCGATTTCGGCCAGACGGCGGATTTTGTCAGGCGTACTGCCGCCTCTGAGCATATGATACAGGAAAAAGTCGTGCAGTTCGTAAGGCCCGACCAGATCTTCCGTTTTTTGGGATATTTTTCCGTTTTCCGCCGGCAGAAGCTCGGGAGATACAGGCGTGTCCAGAATGTCGCGCAACGTGTCCGAAAGTTCCTTTTCCCCGCAGGTGTCCGCAAAATATCCGACCAAATGTCTGACCAGCGTTTTCGGTACGGAAGCGTTGACGGCATACATGGACATATGATCGCCGCAATACGTCGCCCAGCCTAACGCCAGTTCGGACAAATCGCCCGTTCCAATAACGATTCCGTTGTTTTGATTGGCCAAATCCATCAGAATTTGCGTTCTTTCCCGAGCTTGAGAATTTTCATACGTGACATCGCGCACCTGCGGGTCGTGTCCGATATCCGCAAAGTGAACGGTGACCGCATTGGCGATATTGATTTCCGAAAACTCCGCCCCGAGACGGCGAATCAAGGAAACGGCGTTGTTATAGGTGCGGTCGGTCGTGCCGAAACCGGGCATCGTGACGGCCAGAATTCCTTTCCTGTCCAGCCCGAGCAAATCAAAAGCCCGTGCCGTCACCAACAAAGCCAGAGTGGAATCCAACCCGCCGGAAATGCCGATAACGGCCCGTTTACAACCGATATGCTCCAAGCGTTTTTTCAATCCTGAGGCTTGAATGGAAATGATTTCGTCGCACCGGACATCCCTTTCCGATTTATCGGACGGTACAAACGGATACGGATCGATGAAACGGTGCAGTTCCGTTTCAGCAACCTCAAGCGAAAAAGTCTCTTTCGTATAGTCGTCATCCGGTTCCGATTCATAAGTCGTCATTCTTCTGCGATCGGATTCCAGCCGTTTCAGGTCGAATTCCGCCGCCGTAATCCCTTCGGAAAAGACTTTCGATTCGGCCAGAACGGTTCCGTTTTCGGCGATAATGTCATGTCCGGAATAAACGACATCCTGCGTAGATTCGCCGTTTCCGGCCGAAGCATACACATAGCCGCAAATCAGCCGTGCCGACTGCCCTTTGACCAACTCTCTGCGGTAGCGGCTTTTTCCCGTGATTTCGTTCGACGCCGACAGGTTTGCGATCACCGTCGCCCCCGCCAAGCAATGAGCAATGCTCGGAGGCTCCGGCGTCCATAAATCTTCGCACAATTCCGCCGCAATCCTAAGGGACGGCATTTCTTTACAACAAAACATCAGCTTGCTTTTGACCGGAACAGTTCGGCCGCCGATTTGAACGGCCGTATCCAAGTTCCTGCCGGAATGGAAATGGCGGGCTTCGTAAAATTCATTGTAGTTCGGCAAATGGATTTTCGGAACAATGCCGAGGATTTTTCCGCGGCTGACGGCCGCCGCCGTATTATAAAGCTTTCCGTCAACGACCAACGGCAAACCGATAAAAAACAAGCCGTCGATTTTTTCGCTTTTTTTGGCAACGGTCAAAAGGGCTTTTTCCGCGGTTTCCGACAAGCTGTCCTGCAAAAAAAGATCTTGGCACGAATAGCCGGTCAGGCAAAGTTCCGGAAACACCGCGACTTTGATTTTTTCCCGCGCGATTTGTTCCATATAAGAACAAACGGTTTGGCTGTTGTAATCGACGTCGGCGACTTTGACTTCCGGCGTAACGGCCGCAACTTTGATAAAACCGTCTTTCATTTTTTCATTCCTTTCAACCGTATGACCGAATGACTTTATCAGCCATTTCCTTTTTGGTGATTCCCAGATTCATCGCCTGCTTTTCAATAAAGCGGTGAGCGTCGCTTTCGGTCATTTTCAATTTATCGATCAACAGCCATTTAGCACGGTTGACCAAGCGGATCTCCTCCATCTTTTCCTGCAGGCTGACATTCTTTTCCTGATTTTTCCGCAGACGCTCGCGCACGGTGCGAAGCCAATCGACCGCCTGATCGATCATTTCCGTCGTCAGGGGTTTTTTCAGCACAAACACACCGGAAGAATACACTTTGGCAAAGACTTCGTCGTAAATCGAAGCGTTGACACATAACGCCGCGGCAGACTGCGATTTCCTGCAAAGGTCGGCGGCCAATTCGTCGCCGAACGCGTCCGGCAAAGGACAATTTATCAGGACGATATCGAACGTTTTATCCAAAACGGCGCGTTTCGCCGCCGCTTCATTCGAAACAACGGATATGTCGGGGAAAAGAACGGAATCCAAACGCGCGCGGAAAGCGTCCGCAAATTTATCATTCGCGGAAACGATCAGCACGGAATAGACGCGTTCGGCCTGCATAGATGTTCCTTTACAACAAATACGAATCCGTCAGAGAAGCCGGCAGAGTTGCTTTAATGAAATCCGACGAAACCGCCGTTTGACGGGCTTCTGAAAGCGATTGCGGCAGTACGGCAAAACGTTCCAGTTGTTCGGGCGTTGCGGTGAACAGGTTGAAACCGGCGGGCGGCGGTAAAATCATTTTGTTTTCGATTCCCTCCAGTCCCGCATGGATCATCAACGCAAACGCCACATACGGATTTGTTTCGGAATCGGGCGAACGCAGTTCGGCGCGGCGGTATTCTCCTTGCGCCGCCGGAATCCGGATCAGCGGCGAGCGGTTTTGTTCCGACCACGCGATATAACGCGGCGCTTTGCTTTTTCCGAAACGGGCGTAAGAATTTTCGGACGGATTCAAAAAAAGCGTCATTGCGGCGGATTTATCCAGAACACCGGCGGCGGCGAAAGTCGTCACATCCGTTCCGTCCGTTTTTTGAGCCGAAAAGTTGATATGGAATCCGTTTCCCGGTTTGTCGGTCAGCGGCTTGGGCGAAAAATCGGCGTATAGCCCGTTTCTGGCGGCGATCGTTCTGACGACACTGCGGAAAGTGATCGTGTCGTCCGCCGCGCCTAACGGATCGGAATAACGGAAATCGATTTCGTTCTGCCCCGGCCCTTCCTCATGATGGGAGGCTTCCGGATGAAAGCCCATCTGTTCCAGTGTCAGGCAAATCTCGCGGCGGACGTTTTCGCCTTTGTCTTTGGGGGCGATATCCATATATCCCGCTTTGTCATAGGGGATTTGAGTCGGTTCGCCGTTTTCGTCGCACAGGTAAAGAAAAAATTCCATTTCCGCGCCGAAAGAAAAGGAAACGCCCTTTTCCTCCGCCGTTTTAACGGCTTTTTGCAGAATGGAGCGCGTGTCGTTTTCAAAAAGACTGCCGTCCGGACGTTTGATTGAGCAGAACATACGGACAACGCGGCCGTGTTCGGGACGCCACGGAAAAACGGCCAAAGTCGCCGGATCGGGACTAAGAAACAAATCCGAATGAGCCTCATCGCCGAATCCTTTGACGGCCGAAGCGTCAAACGCGATGCCGGTCGTAAAAGCGCGGTCGATTTCATCGGGCATGACGGATATGTTCTTTTGTGTGCCGTAAACATCGCAAAACGCCAGACGGATGAATTTCACGTCCTCTTCGCGAATATAGTTTTTGACGTCTTCCACCGTATATTTCATAGCCGTTCTCCGTTTCTTGCAAAAAAAAACGCCCATCCGCGGAAAACATACATTTCCCGTCGGGTGAACGCCATTGTTCTCTGTTTTCTTTATACCACCCGAAAAAAAATCCTTGCAATCTTTTTTTCAAAGGGATAATACTCTGCTCTGTTGAGACAAAGGCGTCTCGAAGGTTTTTCCTTCGATACGTCTTTTTTTGTGCTTTTTTTACGGAGAAAAAAAATGGAGAGTATTCCCGAACTGTTCGGCAGCATGGTTTTTAACGAACGCGCAATGAAAGCGTCACTGGATGCGAACGTTTACCGTTCCCTGAAAAAAACGATCGACGAAGGCGCGCCTTTGGATATTTCCGTTGCGAACCCCGTTGCCAACGCGATGAAAAACTGGGCGATCTCGAAAGGGGCGACCCACTTCACCCATTGGTTTCAACCGATGACCGGACTGACAGCGGAAAAACACGACAGCTTCATTTCTCCGTCTCCCGACGGCGGTATCATTATGGAATTTTCCGGAAAAGAACTGATTCACGGCGAACCCGACGCTTCCTCTTTTCCGTCCGGCGGCCTGCGCGCCACGTTCGAAGCGCGCGGCTATACGGCGTGGGATCCGACTTCCTTCGCTTTCATAAAAGACAAAACTTTGTGCATTCCGACCGCCTTCTGTTCTTATGACGGTTCGGTTCTGGACAAGAAGACGCCTCTGCTCCGTTCGATGGAGGCTCTGAATACGCAAGCGTTGAGGATCCTGCGCCTGTTCGGCGACCAAGCAACAAAGCGCGTCGTTCCCTGTGTCGGTCCGGAACAGGAATATTTTCTGATCGATCGCGAACTGTTCAAAAAACGCAAAGACCTGATCTTTACCGGACGCACGCTGTTCGGCGCAAAACCGCCGAAAGGGCAGGAATTGGAAGACCACTATTTCGGTTCCATCAAACCCCGTGTCGCCGAATTTATGGCCGATTTGAACGAAGAATTGTGGAAAGCGGGCATTCTGGCCAAAACCGAACATAACGAAGTCGCCCCGTCGCAGCACGAAATGGCGCCGATATTTGTAACCGCCAACATTGCAACGGATCACAATCAGCTGACGATGGAATTGATGCAAAAAGTCGCCTTGCGGCACGGATTGGTTTGCCTGCTGCACGAAAAACCGTTCGCGGGCGTTAATGGTAGCGGTAAGCACAACAACTGGTCTTTGGCGACCGACGGCGGCGACAATCTGCTGAAACCGGGGGAAACACCGGCGGAAAACGCACGCTTCCTGCTGTTCCTTTGCGCGATCATTCAATCCGTCGACACCTATCAGGATCTGCTGAGATCCTCCGTCGCTTCAGCAGGCAACGACCACCGTCTGGGCGCGAATGAAGCACCTCCCGCCATCGTTTCCATCTTTTTGGGCGAAGAACTGACCGGAGTCTTGAACGCGATCGAAAACGGCACCTCCTTTGACGGCGTCAAGAAAACGGAAATGATGTTCGGCGTTCCGGCTCTGCCGAAGTTCCTGCGCGATACCACCGACCGCAACCGGACTTCCCCGTTCGCTTTTACGGGCAACAAGTTTGAATTCCGTATGCTCGGGTCGTCAAACAGCATCGCCTGCGCTAACATCATGCTGAACGCGGCGGTTGCGGAAACGTTGTCCGAATACGCCGACGTTCTGGAAAACGCAACGGATTTCAAAACAGCGTTGAAAGATTTGTTGAAAACCGCAATCACAAACCACAAACGCATTTTATTCGATGGAAACGGTTATGATGAATCGTGGATTAAAGAAGCCGAAAAGCGCGGCCTTTCCAATTTGAAGACGACGCCGGACTGCATGCCGAGATCGCTAGATGAAAAGAACGCTTCCATGCTGATGAAACAAGGCGTTTTCAGTCGAGCCGAATTGGCTTCGCGCTGCGAGATCATTTTGGAAAACTATGTGAAAACCGTTTTGATCGAAGCAAACACCATGCTTGAAATGTCCCGCCGCGAAATTTTGCCGGCCATCGAAAAATACATCGGAAAACTGGCGGAAACGGCGGACGTTAAACACAAAGTCTGTCCGATTGCCGAAGCTTCCTTTGAAACGGAAACGATTTCAAAACTGTCCGATCTGACCGTCAGAGCCATTAAAGCCGCCGGCGAATTGGAACAAGCCGTTAAAAGCGTCGATATGATTACTGACGTTTTTGAAAAATCCTATGCCGTCCGCGACAACGTCATCGGAAAAATGGCGGAATTGCGTACGGCGTGCGATATGGCGGAAGTCTTGACTGCCAGAGAATACTGGCCGTTCCCGACGTATTCCGACCTGCTGTTCAGCGTTGTTTAAGAAACGACATCGTTTCCTGCCTTGAAAAAGAAGCCTTTGGAAAAATCCGAAGGCTTCTTTTTGTAATTAAAAAGGCGTTATCAAATAACGCCTTCTTTTTTCAATTCTTGGATTTGGTCGTCGTTCATGCCAAGTTTGTGCAAAATATCCGCCGTATCTTGTCCCAAAGCGGGGGCGGCGGGACGGGAAATCTGATTCGGCAACATCGACATTTTAATCGGCGTGGCCATCAGCTTGATGTCCTTCAATTCCGGATCTTCGGAATCGATCATCATGTGGCGGGCGATGACTTGCGGGTCTTGGCAGACTTCCTCCAGATTTTGAATCAAGGAAACGGGAATGCCGTTTCCTTCCAGCGCGCTCACCCATTCTTTTGCCGTTTTTTTCGAAAATTCCTTTTGCAGGATGACGGCCAGCTCGTCACGGTTTTCATGACGCGCCGCCGTTGATGAAAACTTCGGGTCGGCGGGCAGATCCGGATGACCGACCAAAGCGCAAAGCTTTTGGAACATCACATCGCCGATGGCCGCGATGACAAACGGTCTGTCGGACGCATTGAACGACTGGAAAGGGGCTTCCGTCGGATGGCGGCAGCCGACCGGTTTCGGTGCGACCTTTGAAAATTGGTAGCGCATCATCGAACTTTCCAGCAAAGAAACCTGACAGTCCAACATGGAAATGTCGATTTGCTGGCCTTCGTTCGTTTTTTCCCGCTGATAAAGAGCCGTTGTAATGGCCGTGACGGCAAACACGCCGGCAATCATGTCGCTGAACGATATGCCGACCATCATCGGATCACCGTCCGGATAACCGGTTAGGCTCATCACGCCGCCGCGCGCCTGTGTCAAAATGTCATAAGCGGGTTTCATCGCGTCAGGCCCCGTTTGTCCGAATCCTGAAATCGATGCGTAAATCAGGCGCGGATTGATTTTTTTGACGTTTTCGTAGTCCAAGCCGAACTTTTTCATAATCCCCGGACGATAGTTTTCGACTAAGATGTCGGCGTCAACAATCAGTTTTTTGAGGATGTCAACCGCTTTCGGATTTTTGAAGTTCAATGTCAGACTTTTTTTACCGCCGTTGACGCATTCGAAATAAAGACTCTTTTTGCCGACGAACGGCTGGAACAGGCGGGCGTCATCCCCCCATGCCGGATTTTCGATTTTTAAAACGTCCGCTCCCATGTCCAACAACATTTGGGCGCAATACGGGCCGGACAAAACGCGGGTCAAATCCAGAACTTTGATTCCGGCCAACGGCTTAGTCGGTGTCATGAAAAACCTCTTTAATTTTTACGAACGAAAGGAACCGGAGCTGTCGCCGGATGAGGATGGCGAAGCATATCCATCAGGTTGATCAGCGTTTGACGAATCTTGCGGCGGTCTATCACCATATCGACCATGCCGTGTTCCATCAGGTATTCGGCTTTTTGAAAGCCTTCGGGAAGGCTGGCGCGGATGGTCTGTTCAATGACGCGGGCGCCGGCAAAACCGATCAATGCCCCCGGTTCGGCGATGGCGATGTCGCCCAGCATGGCAAAAGATGCCGAAACGCCGCCCATTGTCGGGTCGGTCAAAATGACAAAATACGGCAATCCTTTTTCTTTTAATTTCCGGACGGCCATGGTCGTTCGAGCCATCTGCATCAACGACAGAATGCCTTCCTGCATGCGCGCCCCGCCGGAAGCGGGAATCAAAACCAACGCCGCATCCTGCAGTAAAGCCAGTTCCACCGCCGTGACGATTCCTTCGCCGACAGCCGTCCCCATCGAGCCGCCCATGAAGTTGAAATTGAATATTCCGACAACAACGTTCATTCCGCCCATCTTGCCCGAAGCGACAAGCAGGGCGTCCTGTTGTTTCGTTTTTTTGCGGGCGTCTTTCAACCGGTCGGTATAGTCTTTCAAATCGGAAAAATTCAGAGGGTCTTCTTTGACTGCGGGCAGTTCTATCGGTGTGTAAACGCCGTCGTCAAACATCATCTCCAGCCGTTTTTCAGGATCCAGACGCATATGATGGTTGCATTGCGGACAGATGTTGAAGCTTTGTTCCAGTTCGCGGTGATAAATCATCGCGCCGCACGACGGGCATTTTTCCCATAAATTGTCCGGAATCTCTTTTGTACCGACCAAACTTTGAAGTTTGGGACGCACATAGCTTGTCAACCAGTTCATAGAAGCTCCTGTTTTATAATTCTCTTTACGGACATTCTTTTAGCAGAAACAAAAAAAGAAAGCGACAGAAATCTTATTTCTGTTCCGGCGTTTCCAATTCTGCGATTTTCTGTGTCAGTTCTTTGATTTTCTTAGCCTGCTGATAACGTTCGTTTCTGACCGGAACGGACAGCAGCCAACTGTAAAAACCGCCAAAAACAAAGAACAGTAAAGCAAAAGCCAAAACAATAAAACTGACCGGCAAACGGATTTCAAAAGGAAACGGCCATAGGGTCAAAGGAAACATCTGCTTGTTCGAAACAGCAAAGGAAACGGTCAGAAACAGCACGATGCAGCTGAAAATAAAATGAAGGATTTTCACCGTTTTCGTCCTTAATCTTCCGAATTCAGGCGGTCTTTTAACTTTTTGCCGGCTTTGAAAAACGGAACGTTTTTAGCGGCGACGCTGACCTTTTCACCGGTTCTCGGGTTGCGTCCGGCGCGCGCTTTCCGTGTGCGGATGGAAAATACCCCGAAGCCGCGCAATTCAACGCGGTTTCCCTTTGCCAGCGAAGCCGAGATTTCATTGAAAATGGTAGAAACGATTTTCTCTGCATCGCTTTGATACAGATGCGGATTAAGTTGGGCAATACGCGCAATCAATTCCGATTTTGTCATTGTTCACCTCCGCTGATGAAAAAAATCATTTATCATCATGCCAAAGTGAAAGCAAACCGTCAATGCAATTTGAAAAAAATTCATCTATCCCCTTTAAATTATTGTTTTTTTAGCAAATTTATTTTATAACAAAAAGTAGGATTCTATTTTCGGGGGAACGCAAGTGAGTGGAGATCAAGTCTGGGAAATACTGGCGTTTTTAGCAGCCGTTGTCATTTTCATTCCTATTTTTTTCCGGCTGAAGGTCAATCCCTTGCTGGCGTTTATTGTCGCCGGAATCGTTTTGGGACCTCACGGTCTGCGGATGATCAACGATATGGACGTTACCGAAAACGTCGGTGAAGTCGGTTTGTTGTTTTTGATGTTCACTATCGGACTTGATTTGTCGTTTCACCGCTTCAAAGCCATGCGTTTGTATATTTTCGGATTCGGCTGTTTGCAGCTGTTCGTGACGGCGGCCATTATCGGAACGGCGGCTTTCTTTATGCACAGAACGTTGAACGAAGCCGTCATCATCGGATTGGGCTTGGCTATGTCTTCCACGGCCATCGCTTTGCGCTTGATGCAGGAACGCGGCGAACTGCATACCGGCGCCGGCCGTGCAACGGTCGGTATTCTGCTGATGCAGGATCTGGCCGTTATTCCGATTATGGTCTTGTTACCGCGTATGGCGCAAACGGACGCTACGACAATCGGCAGTTTATCGCAAGCTTTTACGCAGGCGGTCGGGGCGGTGACCCTGATTATGGTTATAGGCCGTATGTTGGTCAAACCTTTGTTCCGCATTGTCGTTTCCACTAAAAATTCCGAAGCGTTCACAGCGGTCGTTTTCTTTACGTTTCTGGCGACGGCTTGGGCGACGAATATGGCGGGATTGTCGATTTCCTTAGGGGCTTTTCTGGCAGGGATGTTGATCGCCGAAACCGATTTCGGACATGAAGTCGAAGCGGAGATCGCGTCTTTCAGCGGCATGCTTTTAGGGATTTTCTTCCTGTCCGTCGGCATGATGATCGATATTCATTATGCTTGGAAACATATTGTTCAAATTGCTTTGCTGACCATCGGCGTTATGGGGGCTAAATTCATTCTTCTTTACGCGATTGAGCGCCGGATGAAAGTCGACCGTAGCGGCGCAGTGACTTCTTCCGTCTTTTTGTGTCAGGCCGGTGAATTCGGTTTTGTCGTGTTTAATCTGGCCGCGCAGAATTTCCATTTAATCAGCATACAGGTTTCTTCAATGCTACAGGTTGTCATCGCGTTATCCATGTCGTTGACGCCGTTTGTCAGCTCTTTTGTTTTAAAACGGTTGGATAAGGAGCGCGCGGAACAGGATGCGGCAAAAAATGCCGCTGTTCCGGAGGATATCGACGGGGAAAAAGAGCTGGAAAATCATGTGTTGCTGATCGGTTACGGTCGGGTCGGTCAGGCCGCCGCGCGCATGATGACACGCAACGAGATTCCGTTTTTGGTTATGGATACCGACGTTTCCCATATCGAACGCGCCAAGAAAAACAACAGGGATTATTTGTTCGGGAATGCGGGGCATGTCCGTATCTTGGAGGCCGCCAACATTTCAAAAGCCAAGGCCGTCATGATTTGTATCAGCGGTCTGCCGTCCGCAATTCGTGTATTGCAGGCCGTTCGCGAGGTTTCCAAGACCATTCCCGTTTTTATCCGGTGCAATGATGACACGCGTTGGGGGGAATTGGTACGTTTGGGGGCGACGGGGGTTATTTCCGAAACGCAGGAATGCGGCATCCGTCTGGCGGCGGCGACCATTCTCAGTCTGAACGGCGATGAAGATCGCATCCGTGAAACAGCGGCTGTTTTGCGTCAGGAAAATACTTTGAACGCATCTTTGCCGACGGCCGGCGCAGGTGTTTGATTCCCTTTTTATTTTATCACCGGAAGAGGGGCTTGCGGCTTGATGGCGCGAGCATCTGTCCGCAATGTTTTCTGCAAAAAGGCGATTCTTTCGTGAATGACTGTCAGCCACGGATCTTCGCCGGACAGCGTTTGCTCCAGATGCCGCCACAGCGCCAGCGCTTTTTGCGGTTCTTTGTTTTGCAGTCGCGCCAATCCCAGAAAATAAATCGCTTTCGGATCGTCCGGCCGATAACGCAGAACGTTTTCCAACGCTTTTTGCGCTTCGCCGGTGATTCGTCCGTTGTTTGCTTGAATCAACGTTTCCGCTAAAGAATGCCAACCGGAAATGTCTTCGGGAATGCCCCATTCTATGGCGTTTCGATATGCTGTCGCCGCTTTGTCGTAATAACCGGCCGAACGGTATGCCTGTGCCAGATGTCGCCAGACGATCTCATCATCGGAATAGGCTTCCAAATATTTTTCCATTCGGCGGACTTTAGCCATTAAGTGTGTTTTTTCTTCCGCTTGCAAAGTGTCGCGGAAAGCCAGCGGATAATCCGGCATCAACGCTTTTCCGCGCCATCCGTAAAGAACAGGAACCAAAACGGCGAAAAGAAAGAAAACAAAACAAATGTAAATCAACTTTGCCCGTTTGTCTTTTCCGTGTCCTCGATTCAGCGGCAAAATCGGAAAGATGAATAAGCTTAACGCGCCGATGGTCAATAAAAGCAAAGTTGTCAGAAACAAAACCATGATATGCCTCTATGCTTTGAAATTCCGCGACCGGCGGAAAATATAAAAGCCCATTGCCGCAAAACAAGACAAAAAGGAAAGAGCGATAAACGTTTCTTCATTTCCGGTCGTCGGAGAGGGGGCGTCCTCTAAAGAAATCATTTCTCCGTATTGTGCCAATAATAAATGTACAACCATATCCTGCGTTTTGCCGTCCGCCAGATGGCGGCGTATGAAAAAGCGCATGTCTTTGGCGGTTTCATCCTGCGCCGTTTCAATGTTTTCGTCAGAACAAACCAGACAGCGCAGCCGGTCGGCTATTTCCAGTGCTTCGGTTTCAACGGACGGATCGCCGTCTGCAAGGCTTTGTGAAGGAAACAACAAAAAAAGAAATAAACTTAAAATCTTAAGGCGTTTCATTTTTCAGCTCCTGTAAAAACGGTAAAACGGTTCTGAAATAGAACTCTTCAGTCAAAACGCCGTCGATTTTGGCGACAACCGTGCCGTTGCCGTCCAGAATGAATGCGGTCGGCAAAAAGTCGGCGTGCATGGCGGCTGTCCATTGCGTTCGGGAATCCAGCGCGACGAATTGATACGGCTCCTTTGCTTTTTTTAAAAAAGCTCTCAGCTTTTCCGGATCATCGCGAACGGCAATCCCGATAAACGGAACGTCCCGTCTTTCAGCCAATTTTGCTATAACGGGAGCTTCCGTTACACAGGGGCGGCACCATGAAGCGAAGAAAAATAAAAGAAGCGGCTGTTTCGGCATTGTCTTAGCCGAGAGTACGGCGTCTTCCGAACGTCCGAGAATGGCCAGTTCCCCTTCAGGTAAAGGAAAGGATTTAACCGTCATCGCATTTCCGGTCGTGTAATTCAGGCGAACCGAATAGAAAAGGTTGCAAAAAACGGAAACGACTAAAAAGATGAAGATAAAACCGTACCATTTCATAATGCGGCCGTCTCCTTTTTAACGGAAAACAGCAAAAAAAACAGTCCCAGACAAATTAAAAAAACGCCCGAGCCGGCTGACTGCAATGTCGGATAGTGAAAAACGTGCAGACGTAATGTATCTTCCGCGGTTTGATCGATCCGGATAAGCCGTATTGAAAAACGTTCTGTTTGCAAAAAGCTTGCTTTCAGTTCGTTTTCCCGCCATTGAAAATTCAAATCGCCCGACAGAAGCTGCAACGCAGCGGGACAAACCAAACGGTATCGGGCGGACGCATTCGCCGCTTTTTCCGTCATCTGTTCAACGGAACAGGGAAAATTCCCGACCGTTGTTTCCGGAAGTTTTAACGTTGTTGTCGTTTCGGTTCGATTCAACGAAGCGCAAGCGATCATCGCCGAAAAAATAAAGAATCCCGTCACACAGAAAAAAAGACCGTATTTGACTGCCGGAACGGTTTTCAGCAAATTAAGAACTTCGGAAGCGGAGGAGGGAATGATTACCGGAGTACGGACGGCAAACGCACCTAAAAGCAAAACGGAAGGCAAAGTGTAAGCGATTATTTTTCCGCCTTCCGGAAAAGCATAAAAACAAAAAACAGCCAAAATCAAAACAAGACCGGAAAATATTTTTGCGCTTCTTTTATTAAAATCCGCCCAACCGTTCAAGCGCGATTTGCGGCTGCAAGCGATGAAAAAGAAAACGGAAGAAAAAGCCGTCGTTATGAACAGGGTTTTTTGCGTTAATGCGGGCAACAGCCTTAACGGCAAATCGGGCAAAAACATGAATAAAGCCGGTAATAACGACAAAGAACCGATACTGAAAGCCGCTGCCATCAATCCCGCAAAAGCCAAGCCGGTAAAGCTTTCCCGTGAAAAAACGGAAAAACCGATTTCTTTGAATCTTTTTTTCAAGGTTACCGAATTCAGAAACAGCAAAAAACAAATGATTCCCGCTAAGGCGCAAATCGCTGCTACGGGATTGGGAAAATAAGTCTCTTCATTCGATTGGGTGAACAATCTGTATTCAATGGTTAAAAAATAGGCGTTTGAAAAAACCGTCGCCAGAAAAGAGGAAAAAATAATCCAGTTAATGAAAACCGGAGCGGCTGAACAAAAAAACAACAGAACCGTTTGTCCCGTCGTCAGCAATGTAACGGACAACAACAGACCGTTTGCCGGCGTCCATTGAAACAATGTTCCGTTCCCGACGGTCGCAAAACCGGTCATCAATTCAATCCCCAACGCGCAGGCCGTTAAAATCGCGGCAATCAAATTTGCACATAAAACAGGGCGGACGAATTGCCGGCCTTTTGAATAAATACAGAGCATCTTGATGAAAGAAACCGTCAGGCAGGCGCACATCAAAAACGAAAACAATATGAAAAGGATTTGATGCGGCGGGCGCCATTCGGGGTTAAAACCGATTCCTTCAAAGGGGGGATCTTCTATACGGATGAAAGGATCGGCGGTCGCCAACATCAGAACAATCCATGAGAAAATCAAAAATCCGCCGGAAAACAAATATCGTCCTCGCTCTTGATATGTCGCCAGATCGCGTTTGGAAAAACCGGACAGCAGTACAATCGTGAAAAGAATGATGAACGTAAAGAAAAGGCCTTCTCTGGCGGAACAAAAAGCCTGTAAGGCATAAAACGGCGATGTTCCTGAATCAAAGGTTTCAAAAACAACGGCTAATGAAAAATCATGCGCCGCAAAACCCGATAAAAGCGTAAAAAACGAAAACAGTAAAAGTCCGGCCGTAAAAAAAATTCCCCGAAATCCAAGCTTGATTGTTACGGCGGAGCCGCCGGACCATAACGTCGGGCAAAGCAAAAACGTCTGCAATCCCACAACCGTTAAAGCAAACAAAAGAGTGTAATGAGCCAATTCAATCAGCATGATGCGCCTTGCTATCAACAAACATTATCAGTCAGGTTAAAAAACTCTGTTTCTTTTTGCAAGAATCAAAAGACGGCTTTTCTTTTTTTTTAGAGCGTGATAACATACGACCATTAGAAATGTTTGATTGGGAAAACTTATGGAAAAAGAAGAAGGCGTATTGAACGGATTTACGGCATTGAAAGCGGGCGACCGCGCTGTCGTCGCCGGTTTTTTCAAAGGAAAGGATTCTTATCGTAAAAAGTTGTTGGCAATGGGAATCACGCCGGGGACGCCCTTTAAAGTGGTGCGTGTGGCTCCGTTGGGGGATCCTGTCGAAATTCAAATACGCGGTTATTTGATTTCTTTGCGGCGCGAAGAGGCGGCTTTGATTTCGATTTCCGACGCGGCTTGAGGATGGAAAATGTCTTTTGATAAAACGGTTGCGTTAATCGGAAATCCGAATTGCGGCAAAACAACGATTTTTAACGCCTTGACAGGGGCTCACCAGTATGTCGGCAACTGGCCGGGGGTGACCGTCGAAAAAAAATCGGGCTTTTTTGAAAAAGACGGCAAAAAAATCGAAGTCGTCGATTTGCCGGGCGTTTATTCTTTAAGCGTCATATCCGCAACTTCCCAAGACGAAAAAATCGCAAGGGATTATTTGCTGTTTAACAAGCCCGATTGCGTTATCAACATTTTGGACGCTTCCAATTTGGAGCGCAATTTATATATGACCGTCCAACTGTTCGAAATGCATTTGCCCGTCATTCTTGTGCTGAATATGATGGATACGGCGCAAGCGGCAAAAATTAAAATCGACGTCGAAGCTTTGGGGCGTTTGTTCAATGTGCCGGTCATACCGATGATCGCTTCCAAAACAAAGGGCGTGAAAGAATTGAAAAACAGGATTCTGCAGCCTGTTCCCTCTATCAATCAAGCATTTAAGATTCCCTATCCGCCGGAAATTGAAACAGCGGCGGAACAACTGTTGCCCGTTATCGCTCCGGCGGCGGAAAAAAACGGATGGTCGGAACGATGGCTGGCCGTGCATTTGCTGGACGGGGACGCGGATATCCGCGTGGCCGGTTCGCAGGATGTCGCATCAACGGTCAATGCCTTGCGTCTTTCTTTTGAAAAAAACGGACAAGAGGAACCGGATACGCTGATCGCGGATGGCCGTTATGCGTTCATTACGGAAATGGCAAAACGGTTGGTGACACATGAAGACCGGTTGTCGCAAGGCATTACGGAAAGGCTGGATCGGATCGCTTTGGGAAAATATACGGGTATTCCCGTTTTCTTGCTGATGATGTATCTGATGTTCTTGTGGACGATTACTTTGGGCAATATGCTGATTGAGCCGCTCGCCGGTTTCGGAGACGCATATTTGGTGGACGGTTTTTCAGCGCTGTTGAAGCGTTTGAATGCGTCGGAAGGCCTGAATGTTTTTCTGTCCGCCGGCGTCGGTCGGGGGGTGGCGACGGTGATTACGTTTATTCCGCCGATCGGCTTTTTATTCCTGTTTCTGTCCGCATTGGAGGATTCCGGCTATATGTCCCGCGGCGCGTTCGTGATGGACAAGCTGATGCGGGGGCTGGGATTGCCGGGGACGGCGTTCGTGCCGATGATTGTCGCTTTCGGGTGTACCGTGCCGGCGGTGATGGGAACGCGTATTTTGTCTTCCAAAAGGGACAGACTGATAACGCTGATGATGACGCCTTTTATGTCCTGCGGGGCAAGACTGCCGGTTTATGCGTTATTCGCGACGGCTTTTTTCAGCGATTACGGAACGGAAACGGTTTTCGGGCTGTATATGATAGGAATCGCAATAGCGGTTTTGACGGGGGTTTTATTTAAAAAGACTCTGTTTAAAGGAAAGCCGGTGCCTTTGATTTTGGAAATGCCGCCGTATCATATTCCGACCCTGAAGAATATGGCTGTCCGGACGTGGGACAGACTGCACGGCTTTATTGTTCGCGCCGGAGCGCTGATTGTTCCTCTGGTTGTCGTTTTGAATTTGATGAATGCGGTCGATTTTAAAGGAAATTACATTCCCGAAACGCCGCAGCATTCCGTTTTGTCTTCTATCGGCCGGTCTGTCACGCCGGTTTTCGAACCGATGGGGATTACCAAAGAAAATTGGCCGGCGACGGTCGGACTGTTTACCGGCGTTATGGCAAAAGAAGCGTTAATCGGAACGTTGGACGCTTTATATGCCGACATTGCCGCCGGTGATTCTTCAACGGACAGGCTGTCAGCGTTTTTTGACGGACGGACGGGGGCTTTCGCGTATTTGTTATTTATTCTGCTTTATACGCCGTGTCTGTCGGCTTTGGGCGCCGTCGCCAAAGAATTCAGTTTGAAATGGGCGTGCATTGTCGCTTTATGGACGACGACACAAGCCTATTTGCTTTCCACCTTGTTTTATCAAACGGCGGTTATAAGCCGGCATGTTTCTTATTCGGCAGGCTGGATTGTCGGGATTTTTTTAACGGAAGCTTTGATTATTGCCGGTTTGCGGCTTGCGGGAAAGAAAATCGGCGATGATTTTACTTGAAATAAAAGAATATATTCAAAAACAAAAAAGAGTTTCTTTACAGGATGTGGCCGCGAAATTCGATTTGACGGCGGATACGGCAAAGCAAATGCTGTCCCATTGGGAGCGCAAAGGGAAAATCATCCGTGAAAGCGGCTCTTGCCGCGGTTGTTCTTGCTGCCAATCGGGAAAGTGCTGTTCATCGCCGTGCGGAGCGGTTTATTTGTGGAAAGACGTCAATACGTGATGCCGGAAGACATGATCGTGTAACCGTCCGCTCCTTCCGCCAACCCGTTGGCAAAAGCGAAAGAGGTCGGTTTGCACGAATAGATGCGGTAAAGGACTTCGCCTTGTTCGACTTGATCGCCGACTTTTTTCATTAAGTCGATGCCCGCGCCTTTTTGATGCGGCGCTCCCGCCGTCATCGCAATACGGTTCAGCTGCTGTCCGTCTATTTCGGAAATGACGCCCGACATCGGGGCGGTGATATCCCGCGTCAGCTGCCCCAAAGGCGGCGGCGTTTGTTTGCCTTGTGCATGAACGATCTGACTCATGACTTCCAGAGCGCGGCCGGAATCCAGAATTTCACGCGCTTGATAGTATCCTTGACCGCCGCGTAATTGCGGGTCGAATTCCAAGACCTTTCCGGCCATAAACAGCGCTTTTTCACGTAAATCCTGCGGCGCATCCTCGTGGCAGCGCAATACTTTCATGACATCTCTGGCTTCCAGTACGGGACCGATGCCGTTGCCGACCGGTTCGGAACCGTCCGTGACGATAACGTCGATTTTCATGGACAGCATATCTCCGACGTATTCGAACAGCTTGCGCAGGCTCATCGCTTCGCTCATCGTGCGTATCTTCGCCGTTTTGCCGACGGGAATGTCGACCAGCAGATGGGTGATGCCCATGGCAATTTTACTGGAAATGATGGAAGCGACGATTTGCTGCGGCGTGCTGATGCCTAAAGCGCGTTCCAAACTCATCAGTAAATCTTCGGTGGCGGACATCGCCAACCGTTGTCCGTCCAAAACAAGACATCCGCCGATTTCATTGACGGTTTTGCCGGCTTCGGCTTCGGACAGTTCGACGTTTGTCAGGACTTCCATGGCATCCGCCGCGCTGGAACAGGAGGTCACACTGCGCGTCGTCGTCCCCGGCATGCACAATCCGTAAGCGATGGTTATCGGCAGGACAATCATTTTCGTTCTGTTGGCGGGAATGCCGCCGATGCAATGTTCGTCAACGACCAAATCGATTCCCCAGTTGACAGGCTGGCGGTGTTCAATCAAAGCTTCCGTCATGGACAGGACTTCCTGCGGGGACATGAAACTGGCGTTGGACACCAGAAAAGCCGCCAGTTCGATCGGTGTATAGCGGTAGGTTGACAAGTCGGTGATAATGCTGCGGTATTCTTTCGCGCTCAGGATGCCTCCGTGAATTTTCCGGCGTACGGAATCGATGCTGGCCGGAGCCGTCGCAGGCGAAATCGCCAATTCCGAACCTTCCGCCATGTTGATCAGATGAAACGCCTGATCGGTCAAGGCGATTTCATCGGGTCTGACCAGCGAATCGTCGTCGCAAACGTAAATGCTGACAAACAGCGGCTGCAATCCGCCGTGTATTTCAATTCGATTGGATGAACCGCCCCCGTCTTCGGTCTGATATTCGGGACACCGTCTGTTGATAAAGGCAATGTTTTCTTTACCGGTGTCGATCGGAAGGTGTTTTAAACGCAGCATAAGTCGAAATGATTCCTTTAAGAATGCGGAAATTTTTTCCTTCAATGTAACAGCAGGCGGAAACGATTACCATCTTTTTTTCAGGAAATCGGGCGTATCCGTTTTGAAAATCATGAATATTTTCGCTTTATTCCGGCGCGGCGAAGAATTATAGTACCAAACGGAAGGATGTGATCTTCATGCAGTTCGGAAAATTCGTTTTAAACTTTGTGATGATTTTCTTTTTTCTGATGTTTATCGTTTGGGCGGGAACATCGTTCGACAATGAAATGACGTTTACATGGTATTCTTATACGATTGTCAGCGTGCTGAGCGTTTTTTACGCTTGGACGAAAAGCGTGAATATGAATAAAATCACAGATGAAAAAGCCGCCAAACAAGAACATCACCACGTTGTTCATCACCATACGGGACAAGTCAATCATTCCCATCGGCCGATGCCGTAACGGTTTCATTCCTGAAACGCGTTATGAATCTTCGCGGTCAGTTTTTCCGCCCCCCGACGGTTCAAATGGTCGCTGTCGGAAAAGTCTTCCTGCAGGAAATCCGTGTCCCGATAGCAATTCAGGTATTTCACCTGTCCTTTATATTTAGCCAATACATTTTCCAGCGGTTCAAATACATTCAAATCCGCCGGTATGTGCGACAGGTATCCCGCCGTTACGGGCGGAACGACGATCAGCAGCTGCAATCCGTCCGCCGCTACGGCTCGTATCAATTTTTCGACGAACGCCGTTTGATTGTTGTTTCTCAACGCGTTTTTCAAATGCTTTTCCACACGGTCTTTGATGCCTTCTGGTGTTGTTAAACCTTCGGCAAAAAAAGGGAACGGAAACGGATCGTCAAAAGAAAGGTCTTCTACTTCAAACGGCGCGAAATTCAAAGTGGTGTCCAATCCTTTTTCCGCGTATATGATCGGATTTTTCGGCGGTATGCCGAAATACTGGTTGTATTTCAGTGATTCAAAAATCATATGAGAGCGTTCTTCTTCAAATCCGGCGGAAAAATCCGAATAATACAAAACGACCCGTTTCAAATTTGAAAACATCAGCCGGCATTTCAGATACAGCTGATAAGAATAATACAAATCCTGAGAGGAAATGCCTAAATTGATGTCCCGTTTCGTTTCGCAAAACCCGCTTTGCGCATGCGAAGACCCTAAAACGACGGTTTCAATCTGCGGCGCCAAAAGCAGAGCCTTTTTGGCTTTATAATAAAAAATGCGGTCGAAGTTCCCTCTGATTTTGATGCGAAGCCGGCGGGAGGGAATAAAGCAACAAACCGCTTTTATCAAAAATTTTTTTAATTTCGGTTTCATTCGGACAATCCTTAAAAAAACATATTCTAAAATATATGTTCTCTCTTTTCGTGCGTAAAGCAAAAAACTCATGCGGACAAAGCTTTTTCCTTGTATTCGCAAAACAGCCCGTTAAAATAAATCAGTTCTTTTTTTTGAGGAGCTTTTGTATGAGCTTGAAAATCGCCCCCAGTATCCTTTCAGCGGATTTCGCCCGTTTGGGCGAAGAGGTCAAAGCCGTTGCCGATGCCGGCGCGGACTACATCCATATCGATGTGATGGACGGTCATTTCGTTCCCAACATCACCTTCGGTCCCGCGGTTGTCAAAGCGATCCGTCCCTATACGGACAAAGTTTTCGATGTGCATTTGATGATCGAACCGGTCACGCCTTATATCGAAGCTTTCGCTAAAGCCGGCGCGGATATCATCACCGTTCATGCCGAAGCGGATAAACATCTTGACCGGTTGCTGCAATACGTCAAGTCGTTCGGCGTCAAAGCCGGCGTTTCGCTTAATCCCGCAACGCCCGAAAACGTTCTGGAATATGTGTTGGATAAAGTCGATTTGATTCTGGTAATGACCGTCAACCCCGGTTTCGGCGGACAAAGCTTTATTTCCTCCCAGTTGGAAAAGATGAAACGGATCAAAGCCATGATCGGCGCCCGTCCGATAGAATTGGAAGTCGACGGCGGCGTCAATCCCGAAACGGCAAAATTGTGCCAAAACGCCGGTGTGGACGTTCTGGTCGCCGGCAGCGCCGTTTTCAATAACGGAAAATATGCCGAAAACATTCAAAAACTGAAGTCATAACTTTTTTGTAACACACAAATTCGTTTCTTTAGATTATAATCGGAAATCATCATTTAAAGAGGGAATGTCCATGACCGATAAAATTATGATCGTTGAAGACGAGGAAGATATCGTTACGCTTCTGCGTTATAATCTGGAAAAAGAAGGGTTCGACACGTGTTTCGTTATGGACGGGCAAAAAGCTTTCAACGAAATCAAAATCGAACATCCGACATTGATTCTATTGGACTGGATGCTTCCCGGCATGAGCGGAATCGATATTTGCAAACAAGTCCGTTACGACAACGATTTACGCAACGTTCCCATCATCATGCTGACCGCTCGCGGCGAAGAAGCGGATAAAATCCGCGGCTTGACCGTCGGCGCGGACGATTATATGACCAAACCGTTCTCCGTTCCGGAGTTGATTGCGCGCATCAAAGCGTTGCTGCGTCGCGTCCAACCCACAAAAACCAAAGGGGAATTGGTGTTTGAGGATATCAAAATGGATTTGGCTACCTGTCGCGTGTCCCGCGGTTCCCGCTTCGTCCATTTGGGGCCGACCGAATTTCGTCTGCTGCAATATCTGATGGAGAAGCCCCGTCATGTTTTCTTGCGCGAACAGTTGCTGAAAGAAGTCTGGGGGGCGGATATCCACGTTGAATTGCGTACGGTCGATGTTCATATCCGCCGTTTGCGTAAGGCGATGAACGAAGGCGGTGAAAAAGACCTGATTCGCACGGTACGCGCCGTCGGCTATTCAATTGATTCCGATGTTTCCGAAGACGGGCGGATCGACGAAACAGCTGCGGACGATCAAGAATAACCGAAAAATTTTTCAGGCTTTTTTCCGCTGCCGGTAAAAGAAAAACAAAGTTTGATTTTGTATCGGATTCAACAGAATTTCTGTTGACAACGCCCCCGCCTGAAATCAATATGTCACAGATTTGTTTTTTTACTGTAAAAAAGGATTTATTCCATGCATACATATCGTTCGCATACCTGCGGTCAGCTGCGTGCTTCCGACGCGGGAAAACAAGCCCGTCTGTCCGGATGGATTCATCGCAAACGCGACCACGGGAATCTTGTTTTCATCGACTTGCGCGACCATTACGGCATTACGCAGTGTGTCGTCGATATTTCCAGCCCCGTCTTTAAGGTGTTGGAAAAGTGCCGCCCCGAAAGCGTTATTTGCGTGACGGGCGAAGTCGTTCTGCGCGGCGGGGAAAACGTCAATCCGAACCTGCCGACCGGCGAAATCGAATTATCCGTAACGGAAGCCGAAGTTCTGTCCGAAGCCGACATCCTGCCGCTGCAGGTCGCCGCCGATTTCGAACAGCCCGAAGACACGCGTCTGCGCTATCGCTTTTTGGATTTGCGCCGTGAAAAGTTGCATAAAAACATGCTGTTGCGCTCTCAGGTCATCGCTTCCTGCCGCCGCCGCATGATTGAACAGGGCTTCGTCGAATACCAGACGCCGATTTTGACCGCCTCCAGTCCGGAAGGCGCACGCGACTTTCTGGTTCCGTCCCGTCTGCACCCCGGCCAGTTCTACGCTCTGCCGCAGGCTCCGCAGCAGTTCAAACAGCTGTTGATGGTTTCCGGTTTCGACCGCTATTTCCAGATCGCGCCGTGCTTCCGTGATGAAGACAGCCGTGCCGACCGTTCCCCCGGCGAATTCTATCAGCTGGACTTCGAAATGGCTTTCGTCACGCAGGAAGACGTGTTTGCCGCCATCGAACCCGTTTTGCAGGGCGTCTTTGAAGAATTTGCCAACGGCCGCAAAGTGACGCCGGCTCCGTTCCCCCGCATTCCGTATGCGGAAGCGATGCTGAAGTACGGTTCCGATAAGCCCGACCTGCGCAACCCGTTGTTGATTACCGATGTCACCGACATCTTTACGGGTTCCGGTTTCGGCATTTTTGCCAATGCGATCGAACGCGGCGCCGTTGTGCGCGCGATTCCGGCTCCGGGGGCTGCAACAAAACCACGCAGCTGGTTCGACAAGATGAATGCCTGGGCGCGCGAAATCGGACTGCCCGGTATCGGTTTCATCACCTACACGACCGAAGGCCCGAAAGGCGCGATTGCCAAGAATTTGGACGAAGACCGCATCAACGACCTCAAAACATCCGTCGGCGTCAAGGACGGCGATGTGATCTTCTTTGTCTGCGAAAAGAAAGGCAAAGTCGAAAAGTTCGCCGGACAAGTTCGTACGAAAATCTGCGAGCAGTTGGAATTGTTGGAAAAAGACATCTTCAAGTTCTGCTGGATCACCGATTTTCCGATGTTCGAACTGGACGAAGAAACCAACCAGATCATCTTTTCGCACAATCCGTTCTCGATGCCGCAGGGCGGAATGGACGCTTTGTTGAATAAAGATCCTCTGGAAATCAACGCTTACCAGTACGATAT
This sequence comes from Alphaproteobacteria bacterium, assembly GCA_017539865.1. Lineage (GTDB taxonomy): Bacteria > Pseudomonadota > Alphaproteobacteria > CAAGCB01 > CAG-977 > UBA11549. The sequence goes on along the minus strand of JAFYCE010000062.1, from coordinate 26,963 downwards.
CGTCTGCAACGGTATCGAGCTGTCTTCCGGCGCAATCCGCAACCACAGACCGGACATTATGTATAAAGCGTTTGAAATCGCCGGATACGGCCCTGAAGTCGTCGAACACAAATTCGGCGGTATGTTGAACGCGTTCAAGTATGGTGCGCCTCCTCACGGCGGTGCGGCTCCGGGTATCGACCGCATGGTGATGTTGTTGGCCGATGAACCGAACATTCGCGAAGTCATTCTGTTCCCGATGAACGGTATGGCGCAGGATTTGATGATGCAAGCGCCGTGCGAAGTCACGCCGCAGCAGCTGAAAGAACTGCACATTCGGGTCGAATTGCCGAAAACGATTGAAAAGAAATAAAAAAGAGAAAGGCGGGAATTTTTCCCGCCTTTTCTGTTGCCGTAAAAATATGCGGATAAGATTTTGTTATCGAAAAGCGGCTTGCATGAAGAGCTTGGCAAGGGGGCTTGATTGAAGGCGTTCCTGAGTTCCGGATAATAAAAAAGCCCCGAAAACGGGGCTTTTTGATGAAATGCTTTATCAGTTAACGGTCGTTGCCTTTGACCGCTTTCAGGACTTCCGTTTTGACGGTGTTGGCCACTTTCGCTTTCGCAGCGTCGACAGCCAGATCCATCGCGATACCGGCCAACATTCCCATCAAGGACGCGCCGCCCGAAGACTTCGATTGCGTCTGTTCCGTTTTCTTCAGAGTCGCCATCATGGACTCCTTGGGCTTTTCCTCGGCTTGTTTCGGTTTGGGCTGTTTGGCCGCTTCTTCGTGCGTTATGCCCGTATCGTGCGTAAACATCTTTTCGAACGAAGTGTCCTTGACACCCCAGATTTTGTCGACGTTCTCCTGAACGATCCGCAATTTGTCCGCCGCCTTGTCGGTCAATCCGTTCGCTTCCTTCGATTTGATGATTTCAGGGGAAATGGCCTTTTTATGGTCTTCAGAATAGATACATTTCTGAATCATTTCTTCGGGCGACATCGACTCCGTTAAAACCGGTTTCTTTTTCGACGTATGATCCAAATCGAAAATGATGTGTTTGACGTGCAGATCGTCATAAGGCTGTCTGTATTCTTCCAGATTGTACCATTGTTTGAATGTTTTTTCGGCGGCTTTGCTTTTATCGCCGGATTTTTCCATTTCATTCTTGTACGCCATCAAGATCGGATTCTTTTCGACGAATTTCTGCACTTCGGGGTGCGTCTTTAAAATTTCATTGGCAAAAGCCGATTCCTGAACATAAGCTCCCGCTTCTTTTGCGCGGTCCAGTCGAAGCTGATCCGCCATGTTTAACGAGGACTTATTCTTATTTATCGTCCCCAGATTCTTGTCCTGCATGGCGTGTGTCATTTCATGGACGCAGTTAATGGCTATTTCCGCCGTGTTTTTGCAAATCGTCGGATTGAGCATGATTACTTTATCATCGGCATAACAACATCCTTCGACGTTTCCCGTATCCTTTTGGAAAAAGAACTTGTATCCCTGCTTTGCGACCTCATCCAATAATTTCTTTGTTTCGGGAACTTCCTCGATGATGTCGAAAACTTCCTTTAAAATCGCTTTTTCGCTGTCTTTCGCCCCGCGGGTCGAACCCGTTTTTTCATCCGTCAGAACGAACAGCTTCTTTTCCATATCGGTGCGTGTGCGGTTTTCGTTCGAAGTCGAAAATAAATCTGAAAGAAATCCCATTTTTCCTCCTAAAAAAAAGAACCTTTTTTAACAATAATAATCAATTCCATTTTTTTTGTAAAGATTTTTCGAAAAACGTTATTTTTTCTAATTTTTTTTTGTTTTTGGAAAAAACATTTCTTGCTTAAAAAAAGGTTCTATTTTTGTATAGGGGGATAATTCTTCAGAAACGGTGCGTTTTCCGGATGTTTTCAGCGCAAAAAAGCCCTTCCGTTTCCGGAAGGGCTTTTCAGTAAGAATATAAATCTTAAAGCATATGATCCAATTCGCCGGATTTGTAACGCTTCGCCATATCCGCCAAGGAAATCGGCTTGATTTTCGAAGCCATGCCCGCTGCGCCGAACTGTTCGTAACGCGCTTCGCAGACTTTCTGCATTTCTTCCATCGCGGGGCCCATATACTTGCGGACGTCGAATTCTTCCGGCTTCGTCGCAAAGATTTTGCGAATCGCTCCCGTCATCGCCATACGGCAGTCCGTATCGACGTTGACTTTGCGCACGCCGTACTTGATGCCTTCCTGAATTTCTTCTATTGGCACGCCGTAGGTCTGCGGAATCTTGCCGCCGAATTCGTTGATCATGTCCTGCAGTTCCTGCGGAACGGACGACGAACCGTGCATGACCAGATGGACGGTCGGAATCTTGGCGTGAATCTTCTTGATCGTGTCGATTGACAGAATCGCGCCGTCCGGTTTGCGGGTGAACTTGTACGCGCCGTGGGACGTTCCAATCGCAACCGCCAAAGCGTCGATGTTCGTCGCTTTGACGAAATCATAAGCTTCGTCCGGATCGGTCAACAGCTTCGATTTGTCGATCGCGCCGTCAAAGCCGTGACCGTCTTCCTTTTCGCCCTTGCCGGTTTCCAAAGAACCGATGCAGCCCAATTCCGCTTCGACGGAAGCGCCGATCATGTGCGCGAACTTCGCGACCGTGCCGGACACTTCGGCGTTGTATTCGTGGGAAGCCGGTTTGCCGTCCTTCAACGAACCGTCCATCATGACGGAAGTCCAGCCGTTGCCCAAAGCGGTGACGCACGTTTCAACGGAAGAACCGTGATCCTGATGCAGACACACCGGAATTTCGGGATACATTTCCGCGACAGCCGCAGCCATGTTGCGGATCATCAGATCGCCGGCATAGGAACGGGCGCCTTTGGACGTTTGGATGATGACGGGCGAATTCGTTTTCTTCGCCGCGGCCATTACGGCCAAAATCTGTTCCATATTGTTGATGTTGAAAGCCGGCATGCCGTAGCCGTATTCGGCGGCATGATCCAACAGCTGACGCATACTGATCATAGACATTTGTTTTACTTCTCCTTTAAGGTTCAAAAATTACTTTTTCAGGCATTCTTTCGCGGCGGCGGCGACAGCGTTCGGCGTAATGCCGAAATGTTCGTACAGCTGTTCGGCCGGAGCGGATGCTCCGAAACCGCGCATCGCGACGATCGCACCGTCGAAGCCGGTGTATTTTTCCCAACCGAACGCCCCCTGAGATTCAACGGCAACGCGCGGGCAGTCACCCAGAACGGCCTTCTTGTAAGCGGCGTCCTGCTTGTCGAACAATTCCCATGACGGCATTGAAACGACGGCGGCCTTGATGTTCTTTTCGGCCAGCAGAGCCTGCGCCTTGACGGCGATTTCGACTTCGGAGCCGGTCGCCAGCAACGTTACGTCGCGTTTGCCTTCGCAGTCGGACAGGACATACGCGCCTTTCGCAGACAGGTTTTCCTTTACGCTGGTGCGCAAGGTCGGCAGGTTCTGACGGGACAGCGCCAAAACGGACGGCGTGTGTTCGGATTCAATCGCCAATTCCCAGCATTCCGCCGTTTCGATCACGTCGCAGGGGCGGAACACGTTGACGTTCGGAATCGCGCGCATGGACGCCAGATGTTCGATCGGCTGGTGGGTCGGACCGTCTTCACCGACGCCGATGGAGTCGTGCGTCAGAACGTAGATCGTGCGAATGCCCATCAGAGCGGCCAGACGCAGGGACGGTTTCAGGTAATCCATGAACACGAGAAACGCGCCGGAGTACGGAATGAATCCGCCGTGCAGGGAAATGCCGTTCATCGCCGCGGCCATCGCGTGCTCGCGGATGCCGTAGTGCATATAGTTGCCGGAGAAATCATCCGGCGTCACGGATTTGGACGCTTTGGCGTTCGTCAGGTTGGACGCGGTCAAGTCCGCGGAACCGCCCAGCAGTTCCGGAATGGCCGGAACCAGAACTTCCAAAGCCATCTGGGAAGCCTTGCGGGTGGCGACTTTCGGTTTGTCGGCCAGCAGCTGTTCCTTGTACGCCTGCATTTTTTCTTTCCAGCCGGCGGGCAGGGCGTGGTTCAGAACCGTGCGTTCGAATTCGGTCTTTTTGGCGGAATCCATACCGGCGAAACGCTTTTCCCAAGCTTCATGTTCGGCTTGTCCCTTTTTGCCGAAGGAACGCCATTCGTTCAGAATGTCCTCGGGAACTTCGAACGGAGCGTATTCAAATCCCAACCGTTTGCGGGCGGCCAACAGGTCTTCCGCGCCGATCGGGGAACCGTGAACTTTGCTTGTGCCTTCTTTGGCCGCGCCGTAACCGATGACGGAATGGCAGGCGATCAGTGTCGGTTTGTCGGATTTTTTGGCGCGCGCGATGGCGGCTTCGATTTCTTCGGGCTTGTAGGCATCGCATTCGTCCGTGTTCCAGCCGTTCGCTTCAAAGCGTTTGCGCTGGTCGGTCGAGGTCGCGACGGAGGTCGAGCCGTCAATCGTGATCTTGTTGTCGTCCCACAGAACGATCATCTTGTTCAAACGCAGATGGCCGGCCAGAGAAATCGCTTCTTCGGAAATGCCTTCCATCAGGCAGCCGTCGCCGCAGATGACGTAGGTGTAGTGATCGACGACATCTTTGCCGAAGCGGGTCGACAACAGCTTTTCGGCGATCGCCATGCCGACGGCGGTGGAAATGCCCTGCCCCAGAGGTCCGGTCGTCGTTTCAATGCCTTCCAGATGGCCGTATTCAGGGTGTCCCGCACAACGGGAACCAAGCTGACGGAAGTTTTTCAGCTGATCCAAAGTCGCCTGTTCATAGCCCGTCAGGTACAGCAGGCTGTACAACAGCATCGAGCCGTGACCGGCGGACAAAACGAAGCGGTCGCGATCCGCCCAATGCGGAGCTTTCGCGTCGAACTTCAGGAATTTGGAAAACAGAACGGTGGCGACGTCCGCCATACCCATCGGCATGCCGGGGTGTCCGGAATTGGCTTTCTGCACGCCTTCCGCGGCCAAAAAACGCAGAGCATTCGCTAAATCTTTATGAGCAACCATAATTCCTCCTGTAAGGGGTAAAAGTGAAAGAAAAATTTTTATCCTGTATAGCACATTTTCAACCGGTAAAAAAAGACTTCTTTTTTTGTTTGATTAAAAAGGGAAATGTGACAGACTGAAAAAAGGTTCATCCCGACCAAAAGGAGGCGGTTATGGGAAAATTGATAACTCTGTCCTGTCCGGATTGCGATTATCGCTTTGTAGCAAAGTACGGAATCGGAAAAACCGATTTGGCGTCGGGAACGGAGAGTTTCCCGTCCGAAGAGGAAAAAGAGGTCGGCGTCAACTTTTCTCAATATATCGTTGATAATCCGCACGAACTCGTCTTTATCCGCAAGCTGATTCGCGAACACCGTCCCGTCATTTTAAAAACATGGGAACATCAACCGTACGTTTGTCCGCACTGCGCCCGTTTGTATAACCGTTTTACCTATCACTTCATCTTTAAAAACGGAGATTACACGCCGTCGTTTACTTGTCTGGATTGCGGTCGGGTATTGGAAAAAGTACCGATGAGCCATGCGATCCTCTGCCCGAAATGCAAAAGTAAAAACCTTGTCGTCGACAGTGTTACGCCGTGGGAATGAAAACATCGCCCCATTTGGCTTTACGCGCGGTTTTATAAGCCGTTCCGTCTTTTTTGGAAAAGGTTCTTTCCGTTATGCCTTCGGGCGCGCATAACGAAAGTGTGACTTTGCCCGTTTCAATGACGGGACGGCGCAAAACACGCGGCGCAACAGTATCGTATTGCCGGCGCGTCGCTATCAGATAGCAGAATTTTTCGTCCTCAAACGGCGCTTCGCCGCCTTTGGCAATCCGGTGCAGTTTCGACCGCGCAACGCGGCAACCGAAGTGACACCATTCGTTTAAACAGTCGTTTTGATGCGGGCAGGGGGCGGTGATGAAAGCCCCGTTTCTGATTAAAGTTTTTCTGTATTCTTTAATATGACGGAAATTTTCAGGCATCGCCGGTTCGACTAAAACAAGGACGTTTTGTGTTGCGTTCCATAATTTTAACAAAGCGTTCAAGCGGTCTTTTTCATTCAATTCGTTTAAAACATAGCTTGCCGTTACTAAATCCGCCCGCGGTATATTATCTCGAATCAAATCAAAATCCCGCCAGACGGGAGGCGCGGAAAAAAAGTTTTGAGCGCTTTCCGTCAGTTTTTCTCCGACCGCGCGCATGTCGGGACTGCGTTCCAGACAAGTGACGCTTTGCAGGTCGAAAAAGCATGACGCCGCCCAAACGGCGCTGCCGGTGCCGGCGCCGACGTCAACCATTGTTTCGGGCGCAAAATCCGGCAAAGCGAAGGCTTGTTCCAAAACAAACGACAATGCGCCGAATGTTGCGGGCATCCGGCTGACGGCATAGGCGACGGAATCATTTTTGCCGCCGATCAGAGTCTGTCCCCGTTTTATTTCGTTTCTGTAACGAAAGCTGAGTTGTCGTGCGCTTTGTTTGATGTCGTTTTGTTTCAGTCCCGTCGACAGAACGTCAAGCTTTTGTTTTAAAACGGAGGGCATTTCCATGGCGGTTACTTCTTTTTGCCCCAGTCGATGATCGCGTGTTTGACGACGTTTGTATTCTGTTCGGTTTGCAAACTTTGTTCGATTGAGGATATCCGGTCAAGGTTCTCGGACAGTTTTTGCGCGGCGATTTTCATTTCTCTGTACTCGGCTTCGCTGGCACCGGTTTTTTCTTCTTTCATCGGGGTGAAAAACGGCGCGTTTGTCAGCGTGTCAATGGTTGAGGCTTTGTTTTTCAAAGCGGCAAATCCGGAATCCAGCAACTTGAAAATATGTCTGTCCCGTTCGCGTACGGAATTACGCCCCATCACAACGCCGATCAGCCGTTTGCCGTCACGGACGGCAGAGCCGACGACATGATAGCCGGACGCATCCACATAGCCGGTTTTCAGGCCGTCTCCGCCTTTGTAGAATCGGGCGACAAGATTGTGGTTGCCGTAATAGCGTTTGCCGTAACGGAAGCCGCGCACGGAAAACAATTTGTAGTATTCCGGAAAATGCTGAATCAGAGCCATCGACAGAATCGCCATGTCCTGAGCGGTCGTGACCTGATCTTTGTTATGCAGTCCCGACGCGTTTTTAAAGCGCGTGTTTTTCATGCCCAATTCACGGGCGACACGCGTCATTTTGTCGGCGAATAAAGCTTCCGATCCCGCCAGCCCTTCCGCAATCACAACCGCCGCATCGTTGGCCGAGCGGGATATCATCGCAAAAACCACATTCTCTATCGATATGGTAGTGTTTTCTTTCAGCCCCATGCGGGAACGCGGCATGCTTGCGGCTTTTTTAGAAACGGTCAACAACTGATCCATTTGGATTTCGCCTTTTTCCAACGCATCGAAGACCAGATACAGTGTCATCATTTTGGTCAAAGAGGCCGGATACCTTTTTTCCGTCGCGTTTTCGGAAAATAAAACCCGTCCCGTTTCCGCTTCAATCAACAGGGAGGATACACGTGACGATTCCGCTCGAAGCGGTACGGGCAGAACGGTTAAAACCAGAAATAAAACAAAGCGCATCATCCACATGTCGGTCATTATAGGCAATTTTGTTTAAGACATTATCAATTTATATTTTTAAGGTAAAGAATGTGATAACATACGGTTTCTTAACAAAATCGTGATTGAATGGATTCAATTCTAATTTTTTAAGGACAGACGAAGATGGCCAAAAAGCCTTTGCAGGAACAACCGTGGGAAGGGGTCGCAACCAAACCTAAAATCAAAAAACCGTCTTTGTATAGGGTCATCATGCTGAATGATGATTTTACACCGATGGATTTTGTCGTTTCCTTGTTGCAAAGCCTTTTTGACAAGACGGCACAGGAGGCAACCGAGATCATGCTGCAGATTCATCGCGGCGGTGTCGGCGTCTGCGGCGTGTATACTTACGAAGTCGCCGAAATGAAGGCCGCGCAAGTTATCGAGGCCGCCCGCCGCAGTCAACATCCGTTGCGCTGCGAAGTGGAAAGGATCTAGTCATGCTGTCGCCGGAGTTGGAGGAAACTTTACAAAAAGCTTTATTGTTCGCCGCGGAAAGAGGGCATGAGTATGCCACTTTGGAACATTTGCTGCTGGCCATTATGGACGATGCGGATTGTGTGACGCTGTTCCGCAAATACTGCCGCAAAGCGCCGGAAATGGAAAAAGAGCTGATTTCCTTTATCAATAAGGATTTGAGCTATCTGGTGCAGAAAAACGAACCGCGTGATCCCCGCCCGACTCTCGCTTTTCAGCGCGTGCTGCAGCGGGCGGCTTTGCAGGTTCAGTCCAGCGGGCGGGATGTTGTCATCGCGCCTCATCTGATCGTGGCCATGTTTTCCGAAGAAGAATCGGAAGCCGTCTATCTGTTGAGCAAATACGGACTTTCCAAGTTGGACGTGGTGACGTTTCTGAGCCGCAATTCAACTGTTTCCGGCGTTGATCAGGATGATGATGTCTGTTCGGACGAAGACGAGGCTTTGGCGGCATATTGTCGAAATCTGAATGAAAAAGCTCTGGCGGGAAAGACGGACGAACTGATCGGACGGCAGCAGGAATTGAACCGGATGATGCAGGTTCTTTGCCGGCGCACAAAAAATAATCCGTTGCTGGTCGGCGATCCGGGCGTCGGAAAGACGATGCTGGCCGAGGGGCTGGCTTTGCGAATCGTCGAAGGAAAGGTGCCGCCGCAGCTGGCCGAAGCCGTTATCTATCAGCTGGATATGGGGGCTTTGCTGGCCGGAACGCGGTACCGCGGCGATTTTGAGGAGCGTCTGAAAAACATCCTGAATAAGCTGGAAGGCGATCCGAACGCGATCATGTTCATTGATGAAATTCATATGGTCGTCGGTGCGGGTGCGGTTTCGGGCGGCGCAATGGACGCATCCAATCTGTTGAAGCCGGCGTTGTCGGACGGTTCTTTGCGTTGTATCGGGTCGACGACATATAAAGAATTTCGCAACCATATGGAAAAAGACCGTGCCTTTTTGCGCCGGTTTCAAAAAATCGATATTAAAGAGCCGAGCGTTGCCGAAACGATTGAAATTTTGCGCGGTATCAAAAATGAATATGAGCGCCATCATCGTGTGATATATACGGCGGAAGCGATCAAAGCCGCCGTCGAACTGTCCGTGCGTTATCTGCATGACAGGAAATTGCCGGACAAGGCGATTGATGTTTTGGATGAAGCCGGTGCGGTGCGGACGTTGCAGTCGGGACGCAAGAAAAAACAAATCACGGCGCAGGATATTGAAGAAGTCGTTTCTTTGATGGCGCATGTTCCGGCTAAAACGGTTTCCGTTGACGAAACGGAAGCTTTGCGTGATTTGGAAAAAGACCTGAAAGCGACCGTGTTCGGTCAAAACAAAGCGATAGAGGCTTTAACGACTTCAATCAAGATGGCGCGTGCGGGATTGCGCGAGCCGGAAAAACCGGTCGGCTCTTATTTGTTTTCGGGGCCTACGGGGGTCGGCAAAACGGAAGTCGCCCGACAGCTGGCCAAGTCTTTGGGCGTTGAATTGTTGCGTTTCGATATGTCGGAATATATGGAAAAACATGCCGTTTCAAAGCTGATCGGAACGCCGCCGGGGTATGTCGGATTCGAACAGGGCGGTTTGCTGACGGATGCCGTCGACCAGCATCCGTATGCCGTCTTGTTGTTGGATGAAATCGAAAAAGCGCACCAAGACCTGTTTAATGTTCTTTTACAAGTGATGGATTACGGGAAACTGACGGATTCCAACGGAAAAAGAATCGATTTTTCCAATATCATTTTGATTATGACGACAAACGCCGGCGCGGCGGATATGGCAAAACCCGCGATGGGTTTCGGTCGGACGGAACGTGTCGACGAAGACAAGGAAGCGATCGAACGCCTGTTCACGCCGGAATTCAGAAACCGTTTGGACGCCGTGATACCGTTTGCGCGCTTGGATTCGGAAATCATGGGGCGCGTCGCGGAAAAATTCCTGAACGAATTGAAAAAGAGCTTGGCGGAAAAGAAAATCACGCTGGAAGTCAGCTATTCGACCAAAGACTGGCTGATTAAAAAAGGATTTGATCCGCAAAATGGCGCCAGACCTTTGGCTCGCGTTATTCAGGAGCAGATTAAAAAGCCTTTGGCGGAAGAAATCCTGTTCGGAAATCTGACACACGGCGGAACGGCTCGATTGGCGGCTAAAAACGGCAAATTGTCGCTCGTCTGCCGTCCTCCGGTCAAAAAGAAGGAAAAACAGGGCGAACAGGAATTGATGTTGCTTTAAAAGGCGAATCGTTTCCATACAAGACTTTTTTATCGTTTCAATTAAAGCGGACGCTGCGGACGGGCTTTCGCAAAGTCGCGTTTTGTCTAGCTTTAACAATTTATTTATTTTTTGACTAGCCTTTTACATCTTGTGTCGATATAAAGAAATCCCGATAACGTGATTCTTACGGAGTATTCCCTTATGACGACTTTTGACGTGACCGCTATCGGCGTGGCTTTCGTTGATGTTGTAGCCAATGTTACGGAAGATTTTTTACAGAAATATTCGCTGACCAAAGGGCAGGGAAACGTCCTGCCGATCGCCGTTTTGCGCGAAATCCGCAAAGAGTTGTCGGAATCCCGCGTCATTCCGGGCGGCGCGTCGGCCAATGCAATGGCCAATGTGGCGTCACTGGGCGGAAAAGCCGCTTTCATCGGAAAGGCCTGCGAAGATACAATGGGCGAAAAGTTCAAGGAGGCTTTCGATAAGGCCGGTATCAAGTCGTGCGTTCCGTTGGTGAATTTCGACCGTGAAATCGATCGGGCGACCGCCCGCTGTCTGGTGATGGTGACGCCGGATCACGACCGTACGTTCGCTTTTAACATGGGAATTTGCGAAGAAATCGACGAAGCCGATATTGATGTCAAAACGATCCGTGATTCCAAAATCCTGTTTATCGAAGGCCAGATGCTTGTTTCCCGCCGTGCCCGTCAAGCCGTTATGATGGCCTTGAATACGGCAAAACAGGCGGAGGTTAAAGTCGCTTTCAATATGCACGATTTGAATTTTCGTGCGGTCGCCGTTCAAGAAGTCATTGAAACGATCCGGACGCAAGCTGATATTTTGATCGGGAACGAACGCGAAGTGCGCGGTTGTTTCGAAATCGATCGCAGTGTGACGGACATGGATTCTTTCATGGATGTTTTGGCTGACAGACATCAGGTTTTGGCTATGACACGCGGTTCGAAAGGGGCGTGCGTCTTTTCCGATCAGGGAATAGCGACGATTCCTTCCGAAAATCACCAGTCCGTTGTGGACAGCACAGGGGCGGGAGACGCTTTTGCCGGCGGTTTTTTATATGGTCTGTCCAAAGGGATGAACTTGCCTGCCGCCGGAAAACTGGCGGCTTTGACTGCTGCGGAAATCATCCGTATTTGGGGCGGTCGGCCGGAAAAGTCGCTGGCTGCGGCATTTAAGCCGTATTTGGACAGTGTCCTTCCTTAAAATTAAACCTCTTCAATTCTGTTTATTTTTCGAGTAAACTACTTCCGTTTTAACGGAGGGGCGCGTCATGCATTGGTATGAAATGAAACTGAGCGGTCGGGGACAGACAAATTCCGGCATTTCACAGGTTTGTCGGCCGGAACGTACCGCAGATATCGCCAAATATCTGGAACAAGTCGGCAAAAACGGTATTGTCGCCAGCGGATCCGCCGGCAGTTATGCGGATCAGGCGTTGAATGCCGGCGGAGCCGTCATGCAGATGAAGCGGTTGGATTGCATTCGCTCTTTTGATGCGCAAACTGGCGAACTGGTCTGTGAGCCGGGGGTGACGTTAAAAACAATTACGGAACTTTTCGCACCGCAGGGATTTATGTTGGAAACGGCGTCGGCGTCCGGACAGCATACGTTGGGAGGGGCGATCGCCGCAAACATTATCGGATGCAACGGTCATAAACGGATGTCTTTGGCAAAGTCCGTCAACTGGATCGACGTCGTTTTGGCCGACGGTACGACCGTTCGCGCCAGTGAAAAGGAGAATGATACGCTGTTTAAAGCGGTCGTCGGCGGGCAGGGATTGCTGGGTATTATCAGTCTGGTTTCAATCACTCTATTAAAAAGGCCGCAAGAAAATGTCGCCGTGGAAAAAAGGCGTATCGCCAATCTGGACGAGTTGGCGGAGACATTGAAAGCTGTTCGTAAAACAGCGGATTTTTGTTCTTTTTGGATTGATACTTCCGCCGGTTTGGATGCTTTGGGGCGCGGCATTTTGAAAACAGCTTCTTTTACCAAAGAAACGTTGCCGGCTTCTACCTTTTCTTTTCCGAAATATAAAATGATTCTTCCCGGAATCGTTTTATGTTTAGCCTCTTTCCCTTTGTTCAAACGGTTAAGATATCGTTTGACAGCAACAAAAAAAACGAAAATTGAAGCGTATGAGAATTTCTTGTATTCTTCCGATAATGTTCAAGTTTTTCCGGCTAAAGGGATTTATCAGCTGCAGATTTCCTTTTCCGAAGCGGAGGGGCCGCAGGCGCTGCGGCGAATATTGACGGAACTGGCTCAAACACGGATCGGCGCGTGTCGGGCGGAGCTGGTACTGACAAAAGAGGATACGCTTTCTTATTTGGGGGCGGCGCTGCGCGGTTATACAGTGTGTTTTGATTTTTTCCGCCGCAAAGGAATAGAAGAATTTTTAAAGCATTTGATTGTCATCGCCGGTGAACATAACGGTCGCGTTTCCGTTCAGGATGACGCTTTGTTGGAACCGCGCAATTTGGTTCTGATGTACAAAAATCTGGAAAAATTCCTGAAAGCCAGAGATACGTACGATCCACAGAAAAAATTTGATTCCGATTTCGGTCGCCGTCTGTTTTCGGGGGAGAAAAAGTATGAACAATAAACGTACCTGGGTCGTTTTGGGAGGGACTTGCGTTATCGGGCGCGCTTTCGCCCGTGAGGTCGCCAAAGCGGGAAACGATGTGATTTTGCTGGGAAAGGAAGACGAAGATCTGGCTTTGTCCGCCAATGACTTGCGTGCCCGTTATCCGGAAGTCGAAGTTATGACTTTACCCTTGGATACCGCCAATCTGGATTCGTTGACCAAAACGGCGAAACAATGCGAAAGCGTTTCCAAAAATATCATCAGCGTTTTTTCCGCGCTGGAAACGGTTTATACCCAAAAAGAATGCGGCAAGGATTTGGGAAAAATCAAAAATATGTTCCAAATCAATTATTTTTCCCAAGTTTATTTTTTATCGGCAATCGCGGCTGTTTTGCAAAAGCAGGCGTGCGGCGAGATTATCGTATTAGGCTCTGCCGCCGGTGAATACGGAATGCCGGATAATTACGCGTTCGGTTCGACAAAAGCGGCTCTGCATATTTGGCTGCAGGGATTCCAAATGCAAATGGCGCAATATCACGTTTCGGTCACGACGGTCAAGGCGGAAGACTGGGATACGGTCGGAACACGGCATTATTCTTTCTGGCAAAAGCCTATCGACCCTCAGGCGTGCGCAAAAGCCTGTCTGGCATATGCTCAAAAAGGCGCCAAGATCCGTTATTTTCCATGGTATGTCTTCGGAACGGTTTTGTTCAGGCGTTTTTTGCCCTATGTCAGCAGGCATAACGGAACGGAAGGATAAAAAATGACGCAAAGGGATTGTTCGTTGGACGCTTCCGTTTTACGGCTTGATGACGGCGCGCCGGTCAAGGTCACTTTTTTAAGCGCGGCCGGAAAAGGTCATTTGATAGGGTTCTATTCCTTTTCCAAAGACGGATTTTCAGATGTCCGGACGTTGTTTTCCAATGTCGGAACGGAAGCTTTGATTCCGAAAGTCAGCTCCGTTTTTTTAGGCAGTCGTTTAAACGGTAAAATGCCGTCTTTTTTCGTTCTTGAAAACGGCTATGGTTTGAACAAAAACGCCGAATGGTTTCAAGAAGCCGCAACCGGACACGGCGGATGTTGGAAGTTTTTAAAGCCGGCCGCCGAAGCGAATCTGTTTCCGGCCCTGAATCAGGGAAAAATCGTTTGGCGACGGGATGACGGTTCCGAAGCTGAAGCCGCTGTTGAAGCCGATGCGGCCACAGTTTGTCCCGTTTTAATCTGGCAATCAAACAGCGGGCGGGTCTTTGTTGCACAAGGGCGTGTTTTCCACAGTGCGGGATCCGGTTTGTATCCGGAACTGAATCCGGACAGACAGTATCGTTTTCTCATTTCCCCTCAAGAGGACGGGGCTTCTGTCAAACTTGATTTCGTTGATATCCCGACGCAAAAAAAAGAATTGTCTTTCAATTTGCATATCGGAGAACGGAATTTTAAAACGTTGACGGATAATCGAGTCCTTTTTGGGGTGGCCTTGCCCCGTGAAAATATCCCCGTTTCCTCCGTGGTCGCGGAAATTCCGGATGAATTCGAAGACACTCTTTATTTGGAAGGATTGGAAAACCGGAAAAATCTGACGATTGCCGGTATGACCTTTTCAGTGGAAGGCGGCGGAACAAACCGTTTGACTGTTACGGGCAACGCATCCATGAATGTTTACGAGTCGATTCTGTCACACCTGAAAATCAAAACGGAAGCTTCCGCTCTCGCTAAGAGTGACGCCCGTCTTGTTTTTAAAACGGGAACGGAAGAAATCATTATTACGGGACAGGTTGATATTTTATCCGATAAAGCTCAAATCGTTGTAAAAGAAGTTCCTTTGTCCAAACCTGTTGCGCCGGTTCCCTCTTCTGAAAGAATTTCCGGTTTCTTTGCCGATGTCGGAGCTTTGCATCCGCCAAGGGAATCTGCAGAAGATTTGCCCTCTTTTCTGACGCAGTCTGCGGATTTGCCGGTCGCGACCAAAACGCCTGTCAACGCTAAAACGGTTTTGATCACCGGCGGAGCGTCAAAATCGGGCAGCGCCATTGCGCATGTTTTCGCCGCAAACGGTTATAACGTGATCGTCCACTGTCATACTTCCGTCGCACAGGCAACGCATCTGGTCGAAGAATTACAGCAGAAATATCATGTCAAAGCGTCCTATTTCCGTGCGGATTTCAATTCATACGAAGAAACGGCCGATATGATTCCGTCAATAACCAAAACATACGGAACAGTGGATGTTCTGGTTTATCGCGCCGCTGCGTTCGTGAAAGAGGAAACGGCACAGGGATGGGATATGAATATGGCGGTCAATTTACGCGCGCCGTTTATGTTGCTGCGTTCTTTCTCGCTCAGTTTGCCGAAAGGGCGGACCGGCACGATTATTTCCGTTTTTGACGAACCGCCGCATGAATTGTCTTCTTATGTGTTGGCAACGTCCGCGTTGTCGGAAATGTTGGTTCAGGCGGCGGAAACGTATAAAAACAGGCTTAAAGTCGGCGGTTTGCGGATTGCGTCAAGGGGGACGGATGAAACCGTGAATATGAAAATCGCGGAAACGGTCGGCTTTCTGGCCGAAAGTCCGATCGCTTCAGGGCAAATTCTTAAGATCGATGGAACGGGAACGGTTGAAAAAAAGACGAGTCTTTTCTGACCTTTTTTCTGTAAGCCTTGCATATCAACGAGTCATTTGTCTTTATTCAAAGTTATCCACAGACGAAAGGAGCTATTCCAAGCGAAAAAGGAAATCAAGAAAAAGTTATAAAAAATTTTTAAAAATAATACTTGATTATAAAAAACATTGAAAAAACAATAGGTTATAGGTATTGCCTAAAAAATAGGCAAAAAGGAAAAAGGCTAGGAAAAGTCTTAATCAAAAGTTAGTAAGGGAAACGTTTACACAGAGTTATCCACAGGTTTGGGGAAAACTTTTAAAATGCGGTTAAAAACGTGAAAAAGGATTGAATATCAATATGATAGATGAAAAAAACAATGGTTTTCAACTTTCCGAATCCGGCGAATCCGCACAAACCTTGAAAGGGGCGGCGTATGTGGCCGCGCATTTATCTTTATTTCCCGAATGTCCCGGTGTTTACCGCATGCTGAACGGGCAGGGGAAAATCCTGTATGTCGGCAAGGCGAAAAGCTTGCGCCGGCGCTTGGAAAACTATGCTCACCCCGAACGGACGTGTATGCGAATTCAACGCATGATTTCCGAAATCGAGCGAATCGAAATCATCGAAACAAAGACGGAAGCCGAGGCGTTTTTGCTGGAAAACGATCTGATTAAAAAGTTGAAGCCCTATTATAATATTCTGCTGAAGGACGATAAAACTTTTCCGCATATCCTGATCACGACAAAGGACGAATGGCCGCAAATGCTGAAACATCGCGGAGCGAGGACAAAAAAAGGCGAATATTTCGGCCCCTTCGCTTCGGCTTTGACGGTCAATGAAACACTGGCGGTGTTGCAGAAAGCTTTTTTGCTGCGTTCCTGTACGGACAACGTGTTTTATCATCGGACGCGCCCTTGTTTGTTACATCAGATTAAGAGATGCAGCGCGCCGTGCGCCGGCAAAATCGACAGGGAGGAATATCTGTCTTTAGTGGGGCAAGTCTGCGATTTTATGCGCCATAAAAGCACGCGGGTGCAGGCCGATTTAGCCGCAAAAATGGAGCGGGCGAGCGAAGAAATGCGCTATGAGGAAGCGGCTGTTTACCGCGATCGAATCCGCGCTTTAAATCAGATTCAGAGCCAAAGCAGCGATTTGGACGGGATTTCCGATTGCGATATTGCCGCCGTGTTTACGGATAAAGGGCAAAGCTGTGTGCAGATGTTCTTTTATCGCGGCGGGCGGTCCTGCGGGAATTTCGCGTCTTTTCTTGCTCAAACGGAGGAACGGACGGACGGAGAGATATTGCAGGCGTTTATCGGCCAGTTTTATATGACGCATGCCGTTCCGAACGAAATCCTTGTATCGGTGTCGTTGCCGGAACAGGGGATTGTTGCGCAGGCTTTAAGCGATAAAGCGGAGCATGCGGTCAAAATCGCCGATAACGTCCGCTCGAACCGCCGCCGTCTGGTCGAGCGGGCGGTGATGAACGCGAAAGAGGCGCTTGTCCGCAAACGTATGGAAGGGGCTTCGCGCGCCGATCTGCTGGAACAGCTGCAGGAATTGGCCGGCTTGAAAACGCCCGTCCGCCGTGTTGAAACATACGACAACAGTCATATCCAAGGGGCGCATGCGGTGGGGGCTATGGTGGTCGCAACGCCGGAAGGCTTTGACAAGAAATCCTATCGTAAATTCAACATTTCATGGGACTCGTTCACCCCCGGCGACGATTTCGGCATGATGCGCGAAGTATTGACCCGCCGTTTTAAAAGAGGACTTGAGGAAAACAATCTGCCGGATATTATTTTGATTGACGGCGGGGCGATTCAGCTGAAAGTCGCTTTGGAGGTTTTAAAAGAGCTGAACGTTTCCGACGTGGTTGCGATCGGCGTCGCCAAAGGCGAAGACCGCAACGCGGGCAAGGAAACGCTTCATTTCGCAGATCGTCCTCCGCTGAATCTGGAGTTTGACAATCCGCTTTTGCACTATATCCAGCGTTTAAGGGACGAGGCTCACCGCTTTGTCATCAGCACACACAGGATTAAGCGGCGTAACGATACGCTTGTATCGGTATTGGATTCTATCGGCGGCATCGGTGCTAAACGCAAAAAAGCATTGTTGCGGCATTTCGGCTCCGTTAAAGCGATCAAAGCGGTCGACGCAGAAGAAATTGCAAAAGTCGAAGGAATCAGCCCGACCTTGGCGCGGCGGATTTTCGACGCACTGAAGTAAATGCCGCCTGTAATTTTGAGGGCAAAGTATCCCGAACTTTTTTAATTTCTTTCGGGGATAAGGAAAGCTTCTGTAAAATATTTATTAAACAAATTCTGATTAAGAGCATAAGCTTTTTTCATACCGTTATTTTCCAACCAAAAAGGATGAGGCTCATCAGGAGAAATTTTGTTTAAACCGTATAATTCCGTAAAATATTCGTAATAGGGAGAGGATATGCATCTTATCCCTAAGGCATACCAAACACAGAAATCTTTGGATATGCCGTATTCAACAGAAAATTCCTGATCGATTAAATGAAATTTTCCTTCTGATACTAAAACATTGCCCAGATTGCAATCTATCAGTTTTCCGTCCAGCTTGTCTTTTTCCGTCGGATGTTGATACGTTGCAAAAAGCCAATCGAAAAAATTTTTTAAAATTCTTTTTTGTTGTTCATCTGTTTCGTTTTTCAAATAATCCATCAAAGTTATTCCGGATATGATTTTACGTTTAGGAATATCTGTATATTTTCGACCGTTGTCTACTTCATAATTTTCTATCCCTAAAAATTTTTCCTCTATGAAAAGATCATCGTTTTCGTACGTAATTGTTGTTTTTTTTATAATTCCTATTCGATCGCTATATTTATAAAGCAGGACATTTTTGTTTTTGAAAGCATCGATATGTTCTTTATATAGGTCACATGTTTCAGGGAGAATTCTAAAATTATAGAGTTTATCAATGGAATCATTTCTTATAAAATAATTATAAATAAAAAAATTATCATGAAGATAAATTTCTTTTGAAAAAACAAATAATATATGATCGTTTTGTAAAATAAATAAATCTGTATCATTTTTTTGTTGAAGAAAAATATTTATCATGTTTTTATTTTGTTGAACAGAAAAATCCCTGAGGATCTGCTGTGCGGAAGCAAGATGCTGAGACATGAGAAGCTGTTTTTCGGCAAGATTTTGAAAACTCTTTTCGAGATTTTGAAGCCTATTTTTTATAAAGGATTTTTTCAAAAAGGGAATGGCGCAAAAATAATATGTTTTTTCCCAATCTTTCTTTTTCACTTTCCATAATCCGAACAGTCGGCGATCAATGTATCCGTCAGTCGTTTTTTTCTTGTAAGAAAAAGGTATTCCGAAGATAAATGTCTTTTTATTTTCTCCGTTTATTGTTTTTTTGTAAAAGAAATTTTTCTTCATGGGGTCTCTCCAAAAAGCGGGTCACGTGTAAAACGTGCGGCTTAAAAAGGCTTTCTATTTTTTTCTTCGTCCGGCGTAATCGACTGCGCTTCGGCGGCAAATTTTTCGACGTCTTTGATTGTTTTTTTGGCCGGGCGAACGACGCCTGCACCGGCGATGCATCCGCCTTCGCATGTCATCATTTCGATCAGGTTGCCGGGGGCTTTGCCGTTCGGATAGGTCTTGAACAGTCTTAACATCGCGGGCTTGATGCCGTTAATGCAGACGGGTTTTATTTCGACACGGCCGTTGACAACGGCATTGACCGCCGCCGCGACGCCGCCCGTTACCGCGAAACCGCGTCCCTGCGCGGACGGCAGGACGTCAAAGTCCGCCTCCGTAAAGTCGGAAACGCTGATTTGCGTCGCTTCAAATAAAGCGTCCAATTCCTCAAACGTCATCACAAAATCAATCAGGGGATCGTTCAATCCTTCATACCGTTTCGCAACGCAAGGCCCGATAAAGACGGTGACGGCTTGCGGGTCTTTTTTTGCCAGTTCCGCCGTGTAGTGCATCGGCGTCGCCGTGTCGGAAACGAATTTTTTTAGTTCGGGGACGTGCCGTTTCACCGTTTCAATATAGCCCGGACAGCACGACGTCGTCATAAAAGCATCGCCCTTTTCCATGCGTTCAATGAATTCTTTCGCTTCATTGCGTGTCGTGATATCCGCGCCGACAGCGACTTCAATGACACTTGAAAAACCGATCGCCCGTAAGGCGGAAATAACTTGTTTGACTGTTCCCGAGAACTGGCCGGCGATCGCAGGGGCAAGCATGGCAACCATTTTTTTCTTGTCCGTCAGCATCGCTTTTAAAATGTCAATGATTTGAGAGCGCTCGACAACGGCACCGAACGGACAGGCGCGCATGCATTGACCGCAGGAAACGCATTTCGTAAAGTCTATTTCCGCGCGTCCCGCCGTTCCGCGTCTGATTGCACCGACAGGACAGGCATTCTCGCACGGCACGACGCGTTTCATGATGGCTTGATACGGACAAGCTTCTTTGCATTTGCCGCAGCTTTTGCATTTGTCGGGATCAATACGGGCGGGGCCTTTGCTGATGTCGATCGCGTTGAACGGACACGCCAGAGCGCATGCTCTAGCCAGACAGCTTTGGCACAACTCGGTCACGACATAGCGCGACGTCACGCATTCGTTGCAGGCAATATCCAAAACCGTCATAACGGGCGGAATCGGCTTTTCCCGTTTCAAAGCGCGGCGGGCGTATTCGGACAAAGGCGTAACTTCGTCGTCTTCTTCGACCCGAAAGCCCAGAGCGGCCAGACAGCGCGTGCGCAAAATCGCACGCTCTTTGTAGATGCAGCAACGATAGGCGGCCTGACGCATCGGCAGGATTTCAACGGGGATTTTATCCACGTCCAGAACAAGCCTGTTTTTTAAAAAAGACCGTATCAGGCGGACGAGAATTTCCCGACGAAAGTACTTGGCGTTATCTCTGATTTCCATAATGGCGCAATCCCGCAGTGTTGTTTTTTCTATTTTTACCCGCAAACGCAGCGAAAGAAAAGCAAATAAAAATTTTGCTTAAAAAGTCTTTGTATACAAGGGGTTTATAGCCTTGTTGCCGTCTGGGAAAGCGCGGATTTTTTCCGTAAACTTTGAAGAAAATTTTTTGCGGGAGATTTCTATGATTAAAGATAAAATATTGGAACTTTATGCCCCTGTTTCGGGAAAGACGCAGTCGATCGAAACCGTGCCGGACATGGTGTTCGCGCAAAAAACAATCGGAGACGGTATTTCGATCGCACCGTCCTCGTTTATGCTGTGCGCGCCGTGTGACGGAACAATCGTCAACATTCATTCGTCCAAGCACGCTCTGACCATGCGGACGGAGCAGGGCATCGATGTTTTGATGCACGTCGGTTTGGATACGGTTTTGTTGAAAGGAACCGGTTTTGATTTGAAAGTGTCCGTCGGACAGAAAGTCAGAAAAGGCGATTGTCTGATTGCTTTTCAGCCGGAAGTCATCGAAAAAAACGGGAAAAGTCTTTTAACGGAAATCGTCGTCGCAAATATGGAGCAGACAACCGGCGTTACGGCAATGACAAACAAAAATGTGACGGCGGGCAAAGATGTAATTTTAACGGTCGCTCTGAAAAAAGAGGCGCAAATCATTCCGATGCCGTCCGTTAAAGGGATGAAGACGGAATCATGGAAGATCGAAATCAAAAATCCGGTCGGGCTTCATGCGCGTCCCGCTGCCGTTCTGGTCAATGCGGCCAAGCGGTTTAATTGTGAAATCGAACTGGTTTTCGGCGATAAAAAAGCAAACGCCAAAAGTCTGACCGCCGTGATGGCCTTGGATATCAAGAACGGCGATCATGTACGCCTGACGGCGGACGGCTATGACGCAACCGAAGCGATGAAAAAGCTGATTCCGATGATTGAAACGGGTTTGGGCGAGGAACTGACTCAAGCTCCTGTTTTGATCGAAGAAAACGTTTCAAAAGATGCGGATAGGGAAAATCTGTTTTTCGGGATAGCGGCGTCTTCGGGAACGGCGGTCGGCGTGGCTGTTCAGTTGAAAGACGCCGCTTTCGATGTCGAGGAATTCGGCGCGCCGCCGTCCAAAGAAAAGGAAAAACTGATGAATGCGTTGTCCGAAGCGTCCGATGAATTGGCCGATTTAAGTGAAAAGATGATGAAAAAGTCGGAGCCGGATAAAGCCGCAATCTTCATCGCTCATCAGGAATTACTGGGAGATCCGGAATTGCTTGAAAACGCTCAAAAATTGATTGAGGACGGCCGAAGCGCCGCTTTTGCGTGGCAGCAGACAATCAACAAGCAGGCGCGGCAGTTTTCGGAAATGAAAAACGCTTTGTTGGCCGGCCGCGCGGCGGATTTGCAGGATGTCGGAAAGCGCGTGCTAAGACTGTTGACGGGAACGGCGGAACAAAGAATCAGTTTGCCCGACAATGCGATTATCATTACGCGGGAGCTGACGCCTTCCGACACAGCTTTGCTTGATAAAACAAAGGTGGCGGGGTTTGCGACCGTTGTTGGCGGAGCGTCATCGCATGCGGCGATTTTGGCGCGTTCGATGATGTTGCCCGCCGTTTCGGGATTGTCGGAAAAAGTGTTGAACATCATCAACGGCACGCCCGTTTTGCTGGACGGCGGAAAAGGGGAATTGCATTTGAATCCCGATGAAAAAGAAAAAAAAGACGTTCTGCGGCACAAAGAAAAGGAACACCGGACGCAGGCGGAGCTGTTTCAGAAAAGAAACGAACCGGCGATTACGACGGATGGCGTTCGTCTGGAAATCGCGGGCAATGTCGGCAGCGCGGAAGACACCAGCCGCGTCGTTTCTTCCGGCGGGGAGGCGGTCGGACTTTTGCGCTCGGAGTTTTTATTCTTGAGCCGGCAGGAAGCGCCAAGCGAACCGGAGCAAGCGGCCGTTTATGGTAAAATTGCCGAAATCATCGGTAAAAATAAATCCGTAATTGTCAGAACGCTGGATGTCGGCGGAGACAAGGAACTGCCCTATATCAAAGAACCGGAGGAAGCCAATCCGTTCCTTGGTGTGCGCGGATTGCGCTTAAGTCTGCGTCATCAGGCGCTGTTTCGCTCTCAAATCAGGGCGATTTTAAAAGCTGCGGACAAGACCAAAATCCGTATTATGTTTCCGATGGTGACGACGCTGGAGGAGTTGAAACTTGCCAAGCAAATCGTTGCGGAAGAACGGGAACTGATGAACGCTCCGGCGGTCGAAACGGGCATTATGATTGAAATCCCCGCAGCGGCGATAACGGCGGATGTGTTAGCCCCTTATGTCGATTTCTTTTCAATCGGCACGAACGACCTGACCCAATACGTTATGGCAAGCGATCGGGGCAATCCGTTGTTGGCGGAGTTGTCGGACGGCTTGCATCCCGCCGTTCTGCGCATGATTCAAATGACGGTTGAGGGGGCGAAAAAGCATGGCAAATGGGTCGGCGTCTGCGGCGCGATGGCGGGCGAGGAAAAAGCCGTCCCCGTTCTGATTGGTCTGGGCGTGAAAGAATTAAGTGTTGTGCCGCCTTTGATTCCGGCTATCAAAGCGCAAATACGTTCTTTGTCGTTTGCAAGGTGTGAAGATTTGGCAAGGCTGGCCGTCGGGCAGGAAACGGCCTCTGCCGTTCATAAAATCGTAGAAGAATTTTTATCCGGTCGGGGAGAATGAATTATGATTAAAAAGGTGTTTATGTTCTTACAGCAAATCGGAAAATCCCTGATGCTGCCTGTTGCCGTCCTGCCTGTTGCGGGATTGCTTTTGGGCATCGGGTCGGGACTGTTGACGGCGGAAATTTCATGGCTTCCGCCAATTATTCCGCAAATCATGAGTCAAAGCGGCAATGTGATTTTTGCCAATATGCCGTTGATTTTCGCTATCGGTACGACGTTGGGGCTGACGGATAACGACGGTGTTGCGGCGTTGGCGGCGGTGACGGGCTTTATCGTGATGTTGGCGACAATGGGCGTCATGGCGGACGTGTTGTGGTTCCACGTTTCCGAAGGTCGGGAAACGTTGGGCGTTCTGGCGCAGTCGTTGGATTACGACGTTGCGTTCGCCCGAAAAATCGTTGCGACGAATATGGGCATCAAGACGATTGAAACGGGCGTTTTCGGCGGTCTGTTCGTCGGCGTCGTCGCGGCTTACATCTATAAAAGATTTTACAGAATCCAGCTGCCGCCTTATTTGGGATTTTTCGCGGGAAAGCGTTCCGTTCCAATCATTACCTCTTTGGTGGCGATTGTGCTCGGCGTGTTTTTAAGCCTGTTCTGGCCGCCGATTCAGGAAAAAATCAGCGAGTTTTCAATGTGGGCGGCGTACAGCGCGCCGACGGTCGCGGGAGCCACTTACGGCTTTGTTGAAAGGCTGTTGTTGCCGTTCGGGCTTCATCATATCTGGAACGTGCCGTTCTTTTTTGAAATCGGGTCTTACACGAACAAGCTGGGCGAAGTCGTTACCGGCGACATTCCCCGCTTTTTCGCAGGCGACAAGACGGCCGGCATTTTGGGCGGAGGTTTCCTGATCAAGATGTTCGGACTGCCGGCGGCGGCGCTGGCGATTCTGCATACCGCCAAGCCTGAAAATCGCTTGAAAGTCAGCGGCATTATGGCGTCCGCGGCGTTGACGTCGTTTTTAACGGGCATCACGGAACCGCTGGAATTTTCTTTTCTGTTCGTCGCGCCGATGCTCTATTTCATTCACGCCGTTATGGTCGGATCGGCTTTTGCGCTGATAAATCTGGTCGGCGCGCATATCGGTTACACGTTTTCGCAGGGCGCGATCGACTTTGCATTGTTTTATGCTCTTGATACGAAGCCGTGGATAGTTTTCATTCTGGGGCCGGTTTACGCCGTTTTGTATTACATCGTTTTCCGCGTTGTCATCACGGCGTTTAACATGAAGACCCCCGGACGGGACGAGGACTCTGTCGTTCCGATGGCGCAGGCGGCCGCTCTGGCAGGGCATGACGATAAAATGAAAATGGCTGAAAAATTGGTCGAAGCGTTCGGCGGCCGTGAAAATATCAAGAACCTTGACGCCTGCATCACACGCTTGCGCCTGATTTTAAACGACCCTTCAAAAGCGTCCGACGACAAGCTGAAAGCGTTGGGGGCGGCCGGCGTTATGCGTGTCGGTTCCGGCGTTCAGGCGGTTTTCGGGACGGCTTCCGAAAATCTGAAAACCGATATGGAGGAATACTTGCGGACACATTCGCGGGACATTCCCGTTCCATCGGAAAAGAAGTTCTCCCTGTCCGAAGCGGTCGAAAAAGCTTTGGGGGGCGAACACAACATCGAAAGCGGCGAACACGCGGCGGACGGCGGCGTTCATATCAGGCTGAAAGACAAGGCTTTGATGGACGAAAGAAAGTTGCGCGAAGCCGGTGTCGAAATGATGTTCAAAGTGGATAACGGATTGATTTATCTGTCGCCGTTCATTCCGTGATTTTTTAACTTTAAAGGAGAGAAAAACAAATGAAATCTGTCAAAGGAACACAAACGGAAAAAAATCTTTTAATGACTTTCGCGGGCGAATCGCAAGCCAGAATGCGATACACCTACTGGGCGCGCGTCGCCGAAAAGGAAGGCTATCAACAGATCGCGGCGATTTTTCTGGAAACGGCCGATCAGGAAAAGGAACACGCCAAGCGTATGTTCAAATTCCTTGAAGGCGGCGATTTGGAAGTAACGGGAACCTATCCGGCGGGACAGATCCGTTCGACTTTGGAAAACCTTGATGACGCGGCGAAAGGCGAGGAACACGAATACAAAGAGCTTTATCCGATGTGCGCCGAAACGGCGGAAAAGGAGGGTTTTCCTGAAATCGCGCAGATGTATCGCGCGGTGATCGTCGCCGAAATCTTTCACGGGCAGAGATACCGCAAATTGCAGGAAAATATGCAAAAAGAGCGGGTTTTCAAACGTGAGGAACCGAAAAAATGGCGTTGCCGCAAGTGCGGTTATGTCCACGAAGGCGCGGAAGCCCCGAAAATCTGTCCCGCCTGTCTGCACAAACAGGAATATTACGAAATCGCGGCAGAGAACTATTAGCTGCTTTTCGTCGGGGAAAACGATGATAAAACGGCGGAATCTGAAAATTCCGCCGTTTCCGGTATGAAAAAAATCATCGTCCCTGTTGTTTGTTTTTTACCGTGATTGCAGTGCGAACAGTATCGTTTGAATTGCTTCCGGACGGGATGTAATAGCTTAGTCCGTATACGTTTTTGCACATTCTGGCAATGATTTTCGAAGACGGTTTACGGTCATGTGCGACTTTGTTTAAATAGCTGTCGACGGCGGCCGAGCGGGCGGCGTCCCAGTCGTTCGTTTCATTCAAAGTTTTATCAAACGCATCACACAAAGATTCATTTCCGTTAGCTTTAAACACAGCCAGAATTTTCGGATTTTTCACGCGCATTTCTTCGGCAAAAGCCAGTTGAGCCGATACGGCATCGGCTTTGCGGGCTTCCGTTGCTTCGACGGAAGATGTGTTGCTGTATTCGTCCGGCATCAAAAGACGGGCAGAACGAACCAATGACAAAACACAAGCCTCTTTTGAAGCGGAAGCGTTCAAAGTGATTTTTTTCTTTTCCGTATCAACGCTGCAAACGGTATCGTCCGCCGCGTCGAAATCAATGAAATATTTATTGTTTTTCAATATTTCCCAAGATCTTCTTCCGATAGCGCTATCGCTCATCATGTATTGAACGGGCATCAAATGGATGTTACGCTTTTTTTCAGCCATTTCCGCCAGAACGTCCGGATATTCCCAAGCTTCAGGTTTCCCCGAATATTCGGAACGGAAACTTTCCTTGTGCGCGACGATGCTTAATGTGTGATAAACAGGGTCTTTTTCGAAGTTTTTTCTGAAAGCTTCTTTCTTTTCCAGAAAATCGGAGTCGTTTTGAAAATCCTCATATGGTTTATGATTGTTCCACGCTTGTTCGAAAATCATGTTTTTTGCGCGATCAATCATATTTTTTTTAGTTTCTCCGGCGTCTTCGTATTTTTTGATTTCCTTAGGCGTCAGATAGCTTAATACCATATCGTCGTAAACAGGCAGCCACGGTTCGGGTTCGGGGTCTTTCCGCCATTTGAAATTGAACAGTCTGGGCTGGTGACGCACATTATAGTTATTGCGTAATGTTTCCAAGAAATCCGAAAAAAATTCTTTTTCTTCTTTTCTGGGCATTCCGGGACGCCAATTCAATTCCATTTCCGTTTCTCCTCTGAAAAAGAAAGAATAATTATAATGGAAAAAAAGTGAAAATCAAGTGGGATGAATGGAAAAACGCATATAACGATTTGATTTTATTGAAAAAAACAAAGGCGGGGAAAACCCCGCCTTTGCCTTTTGTAAGCTCTTTAAAGCGATTAGAACAGACGCAACACACCTTGAGCAGCCTGAGAAGCCAGCGACAAGGAGTTGAGGCCCAACTGCTGACGTGTCTGAAGAGCCAACATGTTGGCGCCTTCTTCGTTCATGTCAGCCAGCGTCAACTTGTCGGCACCGGACTGCAGGTTGTTGAT
>JAFYCE010000061.1 GCA_017539865.1 Alphaproteobacteria bacterium | reverse complement strand
GTGGGGGGCTTTATCGGCCGTCATATGGGGCCTCATTTGAAAGTGTCTTGGGTTGCCCGCTATAATTTGATGAAAGCCTTTCCTGAAAAAACGCCGGCTGAAATCGATAGAATAGTTGTCGATATGTGGGATAATTTAGGGCGTACTTTTGTGGAGTATCCGCATTTGCGTCAGCTTTGCGGACATTATGACGATCGGGTGGAATTTGTGAATTTCGATTTGATCGAGGCTCTGCGTGATGACGGTAAGGGGGGAATCTTTTTTTCGGCGCATATCGGCAACTGGGAGGTTACCAGCATTTTCGGCATCAAAGCGAATTTTCCGATTCACCGGATTTACCGGTCGGCGAACAATCCGTATGTTGAATGGCTGTTCCGTTATTTCCGGCAGAAAATCAAGGGTATTTTGGTTCCTAAAGGATTGAGCGGCTTTCGTCAGATCGTCGATTTGATGCGCAAGGACGGACATCTTGCCTTGTTGATTGACCAGAAGATGAATGAAGGCGTTTCGGTCGATTTTTTCGGTTATCCCGTCATGACGACGCCGTCTTTGGCGTCTTTGGTTTTGAAGCATGACTACCCGGTTGTCGCAATCCGTTCCCAACGTTTGAAAGGGGCACATTACCGGCTGACGATGGAAGCTCTTCCGCCGATTGAAAAAACGGGAAACAATCAGGAAGATACCTGCCGTTATATGGAAAAGGTCAATCACGTTTTGGAAAAATGGATTCGGGATGATCCGGCGCAATGGCTGTGGGTACACAAACGCTGGCCGGATTCCAAAACGATGTGGAAAGAGCTGTATAAACAGCGCCGTTTATGGAAAAAGGGAATCAAGCCCGAAGATGTTTTTCAGGCGGCGATTCAAGGCCGGCGCGAATAAGTGATAAAAATATAAAAAAGTCTTTGACCTGACCGCATTGTTGGTGGTTAAAATTGAACAGATGTTTTCTTTAATCGCAAAGGAATGAAAATGGGGCAGGAACAGACTGCGCAAGCAATCGAAAAAATGAGCTACGAAGAGGCTTTGACCGCGTTGGAGGAAATCGTCCGCCAGATGGAAGCCGGAAAGGTCAAACTGGATGAAGCGATTGATTTTTACGAACGCGGCATGCTTTTACGGGCGCATTGCGAAAAGAAGCTGTCCGCCGCCAGATTGAAAATAGATCAGATTACAACTTCGCTGAACGGACAAGCCGCAGGCTTTACTGAAGCGGTCATGGAGGGAAAAGATGCCTAATTTAATTGCAGCTATCAAAGATACTTCCTCGGAAGTCAGAGCCGAACTGGATCGTTTGATTCCCGTTCCGAGTACGCCGGAGCGCCGTGTCATTGAAGCGATGCGCTATTCCGTTTTGGCGGGCGGCAAGTGTTTGCGGCCTTTTTTGGTTTTGCAAAGTGCGGAACTGTTCGGCGTCGAAAGGGAAAGGGCGCTGCGTGTGGCGGTCGCTTTGGAAATGGTTCATTGCTATTCGTTGATTCATGACGATTTGCCGGCGATGGACAATGACGATATGCGCCGCGGTCAGCCGACCTGTCATAAACAATTTGACGAAGCGACGGCGATTTTGGCGGGTGACGGTTTGTTGACCCGTGCGTTCGGCGTGATTGCCGCGGACGATTGCCTGTTTGAACCGGCCATTCGCTGCCAGTTGATTGCGGAACTGTCCAAAGCGGCGGGGATGAACGGCATGATCGGCGGACAGATGCTGGATATTCTGGCTGAAAACGAAGACGACATGGATATGCCGGGGATTATCCGCCTGCAGCAGATGAAGACGGGACGTTTGTTCTCGTTCGCCGTTGAAGCCGGCGCAGTGATGGGAAAGGCCTCTTATGAGGACAGACAGGCGTTGAAAGATTATGCCCGCGACATCGGTCTGGCGTTCCAGATTGCCGACGATATTCTGGATGTCGAAGGGGATGCGGATTCGATGGGTAAGGCGGTGCGCAAGGATTTGGACGCGCACAAGGCGACGTTCATTTCCCTGCTGGGACTGGAAAAAGCCAAGGAACAGGCCGACGCTTTGTCGTATCAGGCGATCGCGTCTTTGGAACGTTTTGACGAAAAGGCCGATTATCTGCGCGATTTGGCGCGCTTTATCGTGGAACGCCGTTCATGAGTGAAAAAAAACTGTCGATCGGTGAAAAACCGCTGAAGACGGTTGATTTTCCGTTATTGGATGCGATCAATTCTCCGGCGGATCTGCGTTCTTTGCCGGTCGGGGATTTGCCGTATTTAGCCGACGAGATCCGGCAGGAAATCATTCAGGTGGTTTCCAAAACGGGCGGGCATCTGGGGGCGAGCCTCGGCGTTGTCGAGTTGACGATCGCTTTGCATTACGTGTTCAACACGCCGGAAGACAAGCTGGTGTGGGATGTCGGCCATCAATGCTATGCGCACAAGCTTTTGACCGGCCGCAAAAAGCGTTTTAAGGATTTGCGCAAAGCGGACGGATTGTCCGGTTTTACCAAAAGAAGCGAAAGTGAATACGACCCGTTCGGAGCGGGACACAGCTCCACATCGATTTCGGCGGTTGTCGGTATGGCGGCGGGACGCGATTTGCAACATCGCAAAAACAACGTCATCGGCGTGATCGGCGACGGGTCGATGAGCGCGGGCATGGCGTTTGAAGCGATGAATAACGCCGGATCGATGAATTCGCGGATGATTGTCGTCTTGAATGACAACGATATGTCGATTGCGCGGCCGGTCGGGGCGTTGAGCCATCATTTGTCGCAGTTGATTTCGTCCAAGCCGTATATGACGGTGCGTCAGGTCGTTTTGGATATGGCGTCACGCTTTCCCCAATTTGTGAAAGACACGGCGTTGAAAGCGGAACGTCACGCCAAAGGCTTTGTCGCCGGCGGGACGCTGTTTGAGGAATTGGGGTTTTACTATATCGGTCCGATTGACGGGCACAGCTTTGAGCAGTTGATTCCGATTCTGACGAATGTTCGGGATATGAAAGAGGATTATCCCGTTCTGGTTCACGTCGTGACGCATAAAGGAAAGGGCTATGAACCGGCGGAAAAGTGGCCGTCCAAGTATCACGGCGTAACGGAGTTTGATGTTGAAACGGGCGAGTTCGCGCCGAAGAAAACGTCCCGACCGACATTTACGCAGGTTTTTTCGAATACGATCGTTTCTTTGGCCGAAAAGGATTCAAAAATCGCGGCGATTACGGCGGCGATGCCGTCCGGAACGGGATTGGACGCTTTTGCGGAACGTTTTCCCGACCGTTTCTTTGATGTCGGAATTGCCGAACAGCACGCGGTGACGTTCGCGGCCGGATTGACCTGCGAGGGAATCAAGCCTTTTGTCGCTCTGTATTCCAGCTTTTTGCAAAGGGCGTACGACCAAATTCTGCATGATGTCGCTTTGCAGAAACTGCCGGTGCGTTTTGCGATTGATCGAGCGGGCTTTGTCGGCGAAGACGGCGCGACGCATCACGGCGCGTTTGATTTGTCGATGCTGTGTCCGATGCCGAACATGGTCGTAATGGCGCCGTCGGATCAGGCGGAATTGCAGCGAATGCTGATTACGATGGCGGCGATCGACGACAGGCCGAGCGCGGTGCGTTATCCTCGCGGCGCGGGTGTTCTGCCCGATATGCCGGAAGAAACGCGACCGTTGGAAATCGGCAGGGGGCGTATTGTGCGCGAAGGCAACCGCGCGGCGATTCTCGGGTTGGGGACGCGATTGGAAGCGTGTCTGGCCGCGGCTGATTTGCTGGCGTTGGATGGCGTTTCGGCGACGGTGGCGGATGCGCGCTTTGCCAAGCCGCTGGACATTGATTTGCTGCGCGAACTGGCGGAGGGGCATCAGGCTCTTGTCGTCGTTGAGGAAGGCGTCAAAGGCGGATTCGGGGCGATGGTCGTGACGGAGCTGGCCAATCGCGGATTATTGGAAAAAACGAAAGTCCGGTTGATGACGATGCCGGATTCGTTTATCGAGCAAGCGCCGATGGAACGGCAGTATCAGCTGGCGGGATTGGACGCGCGGGCGATAGCGGACGCTGTTTTATCGGTGATAGAATAAAGCATGAAAAAGCGGGCGGATCAGTTGCTGGTGGAGCAAGGCTTGGCGGAAAACGCGGTCAAGGCGCAGGCGTTGATTATGTCCGGCGCGGTGTTGTGCGGCACGAAAAGAATCGACAAGGCGGGCGATTTGTTGAAGCCGGATGCGGTTTTGACCGTGAAAGGCAAGGAATTTCCGTGGGTGTCGCGCGGCGGATTGAAGCTGGTCAAAGGGTTGGATGATTCGGGGATTGATCCGGCGGGGATGGTCTGTATCGACGTCGGGTGTTCGACGGGCGGGTTTACGGATGTTTTGCTGACACGCGGGGCGAAAAGGGTTTACGCCGTTGATGTGGGTTACGGCCAACTGGCGCAGAAATTGCGGACTGATGATCGGGTCGTCGTTTTGGAGCGGATGAACGCCCGTTATCTGACGGAAGAGCATATTCCGGAAGAAGTTGATTTAATCGTATGCGACGCGAGTTTCATCCGGCTGGAAAACGTGTTGCCGCGTCCGATGAGTTTTGCGAAAAAAAGCGGGGCGGCTCTGATCGCATTGATCAAGCCGCAGTTCGAAGTCGAAAAGTATCAGGTCGGGGAAAACGGCGTTGTGCGCGATTCCGCGTTGCACGAAGCGGTTTGCGCACGCGTTCGGGAATGGTTGGATTCCCAAACCGGCTGGACGGTGAAGAGTCTTTGTCCCAGTCCGATCAAAGGCCCTGAAGGCAATATCGAATTTTTAATTTCGGCGACATTTTCGGTCGTGTGAAAATCCTTTGAAACGGGAACGTTTCTTTAACGTTTTTTTTCTATGATGTAAAGCGTATACATCTATAGAGGGTTCCCGCCATGCGCTTAGCAAACAGAAAGTATTTTTGCCGGTTGTTGTTGTCTACGGCTTTGACCGCCGTTCCGCTGCTGTTTCCCGAACCGGCGCAAGCGGAAGAGATTGGAATTAGTCAGCCAGTCCTTATTTCCTCCAACGTTCTTAAAGGTGGAATGGCCAACGGTCTTGTGAACTATCATACATATGATTTTTCTGCTAGTGGATTTGTTTTTCAAAATGAAGCCGGTGGTATAACTATCGGGGCGTCGGATAATCCGCCGGTTTTTCTTAATCAAGTTTATTTCAAGGATGCTTCCGGTTATATACCTTCATTAGAAGAAGGTAGTCCCAGAAGCTGGGGAAATGGTACCTTTGGGGGGAACTATGTAAAAAACGAATTTTCAGGGAATATCTCTATCAATAACGGCCTTTTTAAAGGAACTTTAAGCATTGAAAAAGGCCCGATAGAAGAAAAAAGCGGAGAGGATGATGTTCTGTCCAAAGGGAATATCGATATCTCGGGCGGGCATTTTTTCCTTACCGGCGGAACCATACAAACGAAAGTGAATAATGACGGCGATATTTTAATTCGAGGCGGGGCACAGTTATATATCGGTTATAGTGATATAAACACAACGGTTAATGGTAAGACTGTTACAATCACTAACAATCAGGATGGCGGCAAAATAGCGATTTCAGGCGGTGATTTTCATATAAGCGATGGCAGTAAGTTGGTTCTTTCCGGTAACAAGGCAACCGGTACGCTGTCTTATCCCGCCTCCGGTTCCCATGTTTCATTTGACGGCAACGGAACGCTTCAGTTGGGTATGCAATCGTTTTCCATCAATTCGCCGGTGGCATGGTCGACCGGAACGTTGTTGCAAACGGCGGGAACGTTGAATATCGGTTCGGATGTGACGTTGAAAGCTTACGAAATGCAGGGACAGAGTACGTCTTTGGTTATTTCCGGAAAGTTGTCCATTGAAAACAATGTCCAATTCAGCGGCAATCTGTCCGGTTCCGGAGAATTGCTTCTTTCCGATACGGCAAACGCGCAATTCGGCGTGTTGAATAACTTCGGCACGATTTCGGTCAAACAGGGAAGGGTTTCTTTCCTTATAGCGGGACCCGCCAGCGGTTTGTCTTTGTCCGTTTTAAACGGCGCGACCGGAGCCGAAGATCAGGATCAGATCGGCATTATCAATATCAACAGTATGCAGCATATCGGTACGGTCAATTTGGGCAAAGCCGCGTTGGTATTGAATGAAGAATTGATCGTTGATAATTTGAATCTTCAGCAGGGGCAGGTCGTCTTTACGTCAAATGATAATAAACCTTTGACGCTGACCAATAATAC
>JAFYCE010000060.1 GCA_017539865.1 Alphaproteobacteria bacterium | reverse complement strand
TTTTGACTTTTACAATATGGATTTTCTCTCCAGTCGGGAAAAAACGGAAAGCCGTTTTAAAAATCCGAGGGAACGCAGTTTGAAAGAATTGTTTTTCACCCCTAAGAAAGAGCTGTTTGATTCGGATGCGTTGCTTCGCCGTTTCCGGTTGGAAGGCTTCAAAAGACTTTCCCTGCCTTTTTACAATCTGTCTTTTATGCTGATTGCCGCGGCCGGATTGCTGACGGGAACATTCAACAGACGGGGACACAATAAAAAGATTATTATCACCGTTTTGATTATGGCCGTTGTCGAAATCGCCGAACTGGGTATCGAAAATCTTTGTCTGCGCAGTTTGTATTTTGTTCCTTTGCTGTATTTTTTATCCATTTCACCGGCATTTTTCTGCCTGTATATTCTGAAGCATTCCGGCGAATTCAAATTCACCGGAATAAAAGCGTTTCTTAATAAAAGCCGTTTGTTTATCAACCGTTTTTCCGGAAAAAGGAGCGTACGCCGGACATGACTCTTTTCGGACGGATACTGATAGCCGCACTGTTGACCGTTAAAACGGCATACGCAGCGGAAACGAACGAACCGCTTGATTTTTCGGCAGACGAATTAACGTATGACCGCGAACTGAATTTGATTATCGCCCGCGGAAACGTTTTTTTCAAACAGGACAAATCGTCTTTGCGGGCCGACCATATCAATTACGACACCGTCGACGGCGTTGTCATTGCAACCGGAAACGTCGAAATTTATACTCCCGACGGCGGAATCATGCAAGGAAACTACGCCAAATTATCCGGCGATTTAAAAGACGGATTGATTAAAAAAATTCAATACGTTTTAGCGGACAAATCCGTTATGACGGCTCAAAAAGCCGAACATATCCAAGGAAATTATACGGAATTTGAAGACGTAGCCTATTCATCCTGCGATTTTTGCGAAGATGGATCCCGTTTCTGGGAGCTTAAAGCGAAAAAAATGATTCATGACAGGGAAAAACAGAATATATACGCTTATAATGCGACAATGGCGATTGAAGACGTCCCCGTTATGTATCTTCCGTATTTTTACTATCCCGATCCGAGCGTCAAAAGACGCTCCGGTTTTTTATTCCCCGGCGTGAAGTCAAACCGCGCTTTGGGAATGGGGATTATCATTCCTTATTACTTGGAAATTTCCCCGTACACCGACTTTTTATTTTCGCCGCGATTTGCGTCCAAAGGCATCCTCTGGGGCGGTATTTTGCGTCATAATTTTTCCCAAGGGAAAATGGATCTGGACGGGACATATATTGAACAGGATGGCGAGAAAAGATACAGCATTCGGGGCAAAGCCGAATGGCATATTTCGGATGTCTGGCGAGCGCACATAAACGTAGACAAGACTTCGGATGCAACTTATTTGCGCCGTTACGATGTCAATACGGACGAAGACACGGCTCCGTGGCTGAAATCGGATGCCGCCGTAGAAGCTTTAACGCACAACACTTATTTCAAATTCGGCGGCAATCACTATCAAAACATGCGCGCCTATATTAACGACAAAACAATTCCCGAAGCGGTTCCTTTGGCGGAATTATCGTATACAACGGAACCGGGGATTCATGGAAACTATTGGACTTTTGATATTTCGACGGCATCGCTGAAACGCAAAACGGGAACGGACAGCACCAGATTGTCCTTGGAAGCGGATTGGGATTTGCCGGGCGTTACGGATTGGGGAATGCTTTACAACTTTAAAGCTTCCACCTTACTCAACGGATATAAAATCAAGGATTACCAAACCACCCGAATGCAAACTTATTCGGGGGATGTGACTTCTTTCAATCCGCAAGCGTCTTTGACCGTCAGTTATCCGTTTGTCCGCATCGGAGAAAAATTCGATCAAACTTTGGAACCGGTCATTATGGGTATTGTTGCCCCGAACAAGAAAAATTCCGATAAGATTCCGAATGAAGACAGCGCCGACCTGGATCTGAACGACACCAATCTGTTTGCAGAAAAACGCTATATCGGTTACGACCGGTTCGAACCCGGCTCCAGAATCAATTACGGATTGAAATGGAATCTTTATGACGACCAGAAAACTTATGTTTCCGCTTTAATCGGGCAAAGTTATCGTTTTTCAAACGCCGATATCTACACTATTGATTCCGGAATGGTCGAACCGGCTTCCGACATTGTCGGCAATCTCAGTTTAAATCCTGCCGGATTTTTCAGTTTAAGCTATTCCTTCCGGATGAACAGAACGACGCTCAATTTGAATCGCAGCGATCTGTCTTTAAGCATCGGAAACGCTTTATTGCGGGGAAACGTCAGCTATATCAATTTGAAAAACGCCGCCGCCCAATCGACTTATACCAGCCGTGAAGAATTAGACTATTCGCTGACATCCTTCCTGACCAGATACTGGAAAATCGGATATCACCAAAAAATAAACCTGTCCAATAATGGAGGGGTACTGGAAACCGGAGGATTTTTGCGTTATGAAGACGAATGCTTCGCTTTGAACATTTCTCTGGATAAAGAATACACTTCGGATCGGGATTATAAAAACGGCCTGACATTCGGTTTAAACGTTGAATTCAAGCCCTTCGGCCAATTTAGAATGTAAAAGGAAATAAGATGCGTATATTTTCAGCGGTCTTTTTTTTAACATTTTTTCTTTGCTTTAATACACAAGCCCGAACGAAAATTCTGGCACAAGTCAATGACGACATCATTTCAGAATTGGATTTGAAAAACCGTCTGGCTTTTATCCGGCTGACCGGACAAGCAGACATAACTCGAGAAAGTGTCCGCCAACAGGTTCTGAAACAGCTGATGGATGAAAAATTAAAACAACAGGAAGGTAAAAACGCCGGTATAGAAATATCCGAGGAAGAAATTCAAAACGCCGTTAAAATCACATTAAAGCAGAATGATTTGAATTACGAAACCGTTATGAAGCTGCTCAAAGAAAACAACCTCCCGTTTTCCGTCATTGAAGATCAAATCAAAAGCGATTTGATGTTTGTTCGCGCCGTGAAAAAAAATGCCGGCTTGCGCGCAGAAATCTCGGATCATGACGTTAACTCGAAACTGGCGGAAATAAAAGAACGTCAAAGTCAAAAGCGGTATCTTGTTTCAGAAATTTTTCTGCCGGTTTCAAAACCGGAACAAGACGCCGAAACGTACGGATTGGCCATGCAGTTGATTATGCGTTTGCGAGACGGAGAGGATTTCGGAAAAATCGCAGCCGGATACTCCAAAGCCCCCAGCGCAATGAACGGAGGCATGGCCGGTTGGATCGAAGAAGACGCTTTGTCCGAAGAAGAAAAAGAGGAATTTTCCATTCTTCCTACCGGACAACTGAGTTCCCCCGTTAAAACATCCGAAGGATATAAAATCTTTGCTTTGCACGCGGTACGAAATCCCGAAGAAGAAAATCCGTCTCAAGAGATCGTTCATTTGATTCAACTGTTTCTGCCCGATGAATTTACGGAAAATCAAAAAAAGAAGGTCTTGCGCGAACTGAACATGACGAAAGGCTCCTGCAATCAATTCAAAGCCATTGCCGAACAGCTGAAAACATCATCCCGCATCGATTTGGGCGATATGCCCGTTGAAAATCTGCCGCCCCCCGTCAAATCGACAATAAACAGAACCGCCTTGCTGGAACCCAGCCATCCCCTGCCGATTGAAGGAGGAGAGTTGATTTTGATGACTTGCTCCAGAAAAAAGATGTCTTCCCTGCCCGATAAAGAAGAAATCAAAATGCAGTTGGAAGGAGCGAAGATAGATGCGTTGGCGCAACGCCGGTTAAGAGAATTGCGCCGCACTGCCGTAATGGAGATACGACAATGACCGACGCATTGCCGCCGCTCAAGGAAGTTATCGCCCGTTACCGCTTATCCGCCAAGAAATCCTTGGGACAGAATTTCATTCTGGATACCAATCTGTTGGATAAAATCGCGCGCAGCGCGAAACAACGCGATCCCCTGCCCTTTGAATCGGGAACGGTCATCGAAGTCGGTCCCGGCCCCGGCGGCGTGACTCGCGCCATTCTTGAAAACGGCGCGAAGCATTTGACCGTGATTGAAAAAGACGAACGGTGTCTGGGATTGCTGTCCGATATCCAAGCCGCCTACCCCGACCGGCTGGCCGTCCTGAATGAAGACGCTTTGAATGTTTCCGCTGAAACTTTAGGGAAAAGCCCTCGGGCAATCATCGCCAATCTGCCCTACAATGTCGGAACGTTATTACTGACGGGATGGCTGAAGAAGATAAACGATTTTTCCTCTCTGACCCTGATGTTTCAAAAAGAAGTCGCCGAACGGCTGACCGCCGCGCCGAAATCGTCGGCTTACGGACGGCTGTCCATTCTGACTCAATGGCTGTGTGAAACGGAAATCCTGTTTACCGTCCCTCCGTCATGCTTCGTTCCGCCGCCGAAAGTCACTTCCGCCGTCGTTTTTTTAAAGCCGCGACCGAAGCCTTTGGCCGAAGCGCGTCCGGATTTATTGGAAAAAGTAACAGCCGCCGCTTTCAATCAACGACGGAAAATGTTACGCTCTTCCTTAAAATCAATCGGCAATTCCGAAGCCTTATGCGCCGCCGCCGGCATTGTTCCGACCGCACGCGCCGAAGAAATCGGAATAGAAGCTTTCTGTGCCATGGCCCGTTTTTTGGAGAAATAACCGTGTCCGTTCTTGCCGCTCTTTTAAATGCCTTGATTTCGCCGGTTGTCCTGTTTTTGGACTTTTACGGAATCGTCATCATCGCCGCCGTCATTCTGTCATGGTTGGAAGCGTTCAACGTTTTGAACACTTATAACCGCTTTGTTGTCGTTGTTTATACGGCCATCCACAAATTAACGGATCCTTATTTCGCCTTTTTCCGCAGATTCATTCCGCCGGCGGGCAATATCGATTTTTCTCCGTTGGTCGGACTTTTCGCCTTGTCTTTCCTGCAAGATTTCATCCCAAGGCTGTTAATTATCATGGCGAAAGCGGTGTCCTGATGTTTTACCTCGCCTCCCCCGACGGTTTGAAAGTTTTCGTCCGCCTGTCGCCCAAAGCCAAACGGGAAGGCATAGAGGGTGTGCATACCGATCCCGACGGAACACAGCGGCTGAAAATCGCCGTTCAGGCTCCGCCCGTTGACGGGAAAGCCAACGATGCTTTGATTAAATGGCTGTCGAAGCATTTGCATATAGCCAAAAGCGCGATCACCCTTGTCAGCGGAACAACCGACCGCAACAAAACGTTGACGATCGCCGGAGATTGCGCCGAACTGATAAAAAAACTGGAGATTCCCGAATGACTTTACTGCTGAACGGATTTGAACTGGCTCAACGTTGCCGTGCGGAACTGGCCGAAAGAATCAAGACGCTTTCCCGTGCGCCAAAACTTGCCGTCATTCTAATCGGCGATAATCCTGCCAGCGCAATCTATGTCCGCAATAAGGAAAACGCCGCCACTGAAGTCGGTATCACTTCCGAAGCGTACCGGTTCGAAAGCATTTATCAAAAAGACTTATTATCTTTAATCGAAAAATTAAACGCGGACGACGGCGTGGACGGGATTCTGGTACAGCTCCCCCTGCCGGAAAAATTGAACGAAAAGGAAATCCTGCAAGCCATCGATCCCGCGAAAGACGTGGACGGCTTTCACCCGCTGAATCTCGGGAAGTTGATGATTGGCGAACCGGCTCCCGTTGCTTGCACACCGAAAGGATGTTTAAAGCTGATTCATTTGGCAAAGCCGGATCTGACCGGATTGCACGCCGTCGTAATCGGACGTTCCGTCATTGTCGGAAAGCCGATGGCGCAGCTGCTTTTGCGCGAAAACTGCACCGTAACAACGGCTCATTCCAAAACAAAAAACCTGCCTGAACTGTGCCGGTCGGCCGATATTGTCGTCGTCGCAATCGGAAAGCCGAAAACTGTCAAGGCCGACTGGCTCAAAGACGGCGCGATCGTCATTGACGTCGGAATCAACCGGCTGGAAAACGGCAAACTGTGCGGTGACGTCGATTTCGACGTCTGTTTCGACAAATGCGCGGCAATCACCCCCGTCCCCAAAGGCGTCGGCCCCATGACCATTGCCATGTTACTGGAAAACACCGTTGAAGCGGCGGAAAAGAAGCTTAAAAATTAACGTTCGAAGCCGGATTCTTTATAATGACGGCAAATCAACACAAAACGGACGATCAGAAACAGGGCGGCGCAAGCACACGCGATGATCATCGCGTATGTCATTCCTAAAACACCGTATCCCCATTTGAACGCGAACAGCCAGATCAGAGGCAGCATGATAAAGACGAACGCCACCCCTTGGCAAAGCGTCGGAACAAAAATATCCACCGCACCGCGCAAAACATTCACCATCACCTGCTGCGTCCCGTCGAAAAGGCACATCAGGGAACAAATCATCACCAACGGCGTCGTCATCGTAATCAATTCGGCATCCGTTGTGTAAACGGAGGCGATCAACTGCGGACAAAGCAAAAAGAACGCCGAACAAAGCATCATAATCAACAAATTGAAAACCAGTCCCGTATAACCGACGATCTGCATATCCATAACGGACTTTTTCCCTTTGGCAATTCCCATCAAAACGGAGGATGCCGTTCCGACGCCGTTTGCCAGAACAAAAACGTTTGAAGACACGTTCAGCATGATCGTATACGCGCCCAACGCCACCGCTCCCAGCCAACCGGCCATAATGTTCACGACGGAATAGGAACCTTCCTCGACGCCGACGGTTGCCGCCGCACCATATCCGATATCACGGATACGCCTGTTTTCCTCTTTATTCTTTTCGGGTTTCACCCAAACACCATACAAGTCGTTTTCATCGATACAGAAAACGATAATGAACATTCCCACAGCCAGAATCACGCGAATCAACGTTGTTGAAATCGCCGATCCGATCGCTCCCATCGCCGGAAAACCTGCATGCCCGTATACGAAAATATAGCTGGCGAAAATGTTAATCACGTTCGCCAATAAAATCATAACCATTCCGGGGACGGGTCTTTTCGTGCCTTCCAAAAACGAAGACATCACGAAAAACATCAAAGCGAACGGCATTCCCAAGGCGTAAACGGACAGCACTTTCGCACTGCCTTCGGCAACATCGGCCGGCTGCCCCAAAAGCCCCATCACAAAACGCGACGGCAAACAGGCGACCATAAACAAAAAACCGATCAACAATCCGTACGGAATGGAGCGACGCAACACCTGTCCGCATTCGCGGTATTTTCCCCGCCCGAAAGCGTTAGCCGTCAAAACGATTGTGCCTTGCAGCATTCCCATTGCAACGGACAGACACAACATATGCAATGTACTGGCAATACTTTGATAAGCCAAATCCTGCGTTCCATAGCGGCCGACAACGATTGTGTCAACCAAAGCCATACCGACCGTTCCCAAACGGGCGATAACGACAGGAACGGCCAATTTCCACGTTTCTTTGCAACAACGCAAAATCTTTAATTTAAAAACGCGGTTCTCCCGTTCTTCTCTTAAACTTAAAAGAGAATCCCTTGTTTCGTCCAGCTTCGATTTATAAAACGGTTCACTTCGCAAAATACCCTGCAATCATCTGTAAGAACTCGCCCCTTTTACTCTCGTTTTCCCCCAGATGAATTTCTTTTTTTTCTTTTTCCCGATAAGATGCCAACTCGTCATTAATGACCGCCATGTCGACGTTGTCCACATTTTGAACATAGTGCGTCAATATGGTGCAGGCATTATCCCTGATTTTGGCAACACCGGCGGAAATAAAGAACTTCTCCGTTTTTCCCTGTTCCGTGTCTTTTAAAACGACGAGGCCCGCTTTCAGCATTTTCATCGCGGGAGCGCGCTTCGGCAATACCAGATAAGGCCCGTCCACCGCGGGAATTTCGACGCCGGCGACTTCTATCACCGACAGAGGCTTCTGCGGTATCAACATTTTGACAAAGATTGACTCTTGTTCAGCCATGGATTATTCCGCCTTTTTCAAACGAACGTTTTCCGACATCTTTTTAGCTTTTTCCTCAGCTTCTTCAATTGTACCAACCATATAGAACGCCTGTTCGGGCAGATGATCGTACTTGCCTTCGACAATGCCTTTAAAGCCCTTGATCGTATCAGCCAGTTCGACATAACGTCCTTTCATGCCCGTAAAGACTTCCGCCACATGGAACGGCTGGGACAGAAAACGCTGAATCTTACGGGCGCGGGAAACGATCAGTTTATCTTCTTCGCTCAGTTCGTCCATACCCAAAATCGCGATGATGTCCTGCAAGGCTTTATACTGCTGCAAAATACGCTGAACTTCGCGAGCGACCGTATAATGCTCTTCGCCGACGACCGCCGGATCCAAAATACGGCTGGTCGATTCCAACGGATCGACCGCGGGGAAAATACCCAGTTCGGAAATCGAACGGCTCAACACTGTTGTCGCGTCCAAGTGCGCAAATGTCGTCGCCGGTGCGGGATCGGTCAAGTCGTCCGCCGGCACGTAAACGGCCTGAACGGACGTAATGGAACCTTTCTTGGTTGACGTAATGCGTTCCTGCATCGCGCCCATATCCGTTCCCAAAGTCGGCTGATACCCCACCGCAGACGGAATGCGTCCCAACAAAGCGGACATTTCGGAACCGGCCTGTGTGAAACGGAAGATGTTGTCGATGAACAGCAACACATCCTGACCTTCCTCGTCACGGAAATATTCCGCCACCGTCAAACCCGTCAACGCCACACGGGCGCGGGCGCCCGGAGATTCGTTCATCTGTCCGTACACCAGAGCGGCTTTGGAATTGCCGCCTTTCAAATCGATAACACCGGATTCAATCATTTCATTGTAAAGGTCGTTGCCTTCACGGGTTCTTTCGCCGACGCCGGTAAACACGGAATAACCGCCGTGCCCCTTTGCAATGTTGTTGATCAATTCCATAATCAAAACGGTTTTGCCGACGCCCGCACCGCCGAACAGACCGATCTTGCCGCCTCGGGCATACGGTTCCAGCAAGTCGATGACTTTAATGCCGGTCGTCAACATCTGCGTGGACGTCGCCTGATCGACAAACGGCGGCGGGTCACGGTGAATCGGGCTGAGCTTGACACCTTCGATCGGTCCGCGTTCATCCACCGGTTGTCCCAAAACGTTCATAATGCGTCCCAACGTTTTCGGACCGACCGGAACGGAAATCGGCGCGCCCGTATCCGTCACTTCCTGACCGCGCATCAAGCCGTCGGTGGAATCCATCGCAATACAACGGACGATCGATTCGCCCAACTGCTGCGCCACTTCTAAAACCAGCGTTTTATCGCCCAGCTTCGTTTCCAAAGCGGAAAGAATGGACGGCAGGTCTTTTTCATCCTCGAATTTGACATCCACAACCGCGCCCATAACTTGTGCAATGCGTCCGATACTGTTTTTAGCCATTCTTGTCTGTCCTTATCGTTAGTTAAGTTAAAGTGCTTCCGCACCCGAAATGATTTCCGTCAATTCGCTGGTGATCATCGCCTGACGCGTCTGGTTGTACAACAACGTCAATTCATCAATAATATCCGCTGCGTTATTCGTCGCGTTATCCATCGCCGTCATGCGAGCACCGTTCTCGGAAGCCGATGATTCCAAAGACGTCCTGAAAATCAACGCCGTTAAAACTTCCGGTATGATCGCGTTCAACAAGTCCACCGGATTTTCCGGTTCGAAATCGTATTCCAACGGATTGGCGTCAATTTGAGAATCTTCTCCGTTTTCAGTGTTTTGAAAACGCAATTCCTGCGATGTTTTATATTGAGAATGAACCTTCGGCTTTGCATGCCCCTGTGATACGCCGCGCGTGATTCCCTTGCCTTTTCCCAAAGTTCCGCTTTTGATACGGGACGGGCGCTGCAAACCGATTGCACTGCCGTCATTGTCGCTGACCAAAAATCCCCAAGGATTTTCCCCCGTAAACGGCTGCAGGATATTTGCCGCCTGCATCGGAACGATCGGCCGAATCCGGACTTCCTGAGAAATGGCGGAATGAAAATGGTTGTAAACGACGGAACAGGCGTCAATCGTTCCCTTTTCAAACATCGAAACCAGATGGGCGGCAATGTTTTCCGCATCTGCCAACTGATCGGCAACACTTGATTTCGTTGTAAACGTCGCGACAATCTGTTTACCGAACTGCTGACGCAATAAATCCGTCGCTTTCGACCCGATGCAAATCAAACGCACAACACGCCCCTGCGATTGCAGATGTTCAATGAACTGAGCCGCTTTTTTCACGATATTCATGTTAAAGCCGCCGCATAATCCGCGAGAAGAAGCGAATATAATCACCAGATGACGCATATCTTTTCCGTTACCGGTCACCATCCGAGGCAATTCATAGCGAGGCGCCCTGCCTTTGGAAATATCATCCGTCCGCAAATAAGAAATCGTCTTTATCAGACGGACGATAATCCGCCCCAAAGAAGCGGCAAAATACCCCGATTCCGTTATAGCCTCCTGCGATTGACGCAAACGCGACGCCGCGACCATTTTCATCGCCGACGTAATCTTACGCGTCGATTTAATGGAAGCGATACGGCTACGCAGTTCTCTTAAATTAGCCATTGGCGTATTCCCGTAAAATTAAGAAAACTTCTTGATAAAATCATCCAGAAAATAACGCAAATCGTCTTCTGTTTCGGGCGTCAGCGTTTTTTCCGTGCGAATCGATTCCAAAACGGAAGGAACACTGGCCTTCAACTGTTCCAGCATTTCGGTTTCAAAACGGGCAATTTTTTCAACCGGCAATTCATCCAGATAACCGCGAATCCCCGTAAAGATGGAAACAACCTCCTCTTCCACGGCCATCGGATGATACTGCTTCTGCTTTAACAATTCCGTCAGACGGGCGCCGCGGTTCAACAACTTCTGCGTTGCCGGATCCAAATCCGAAGCAAACTGCGAAAAAGCCGCCATTTCACGATATTGAGCCAATTCCAGCTTAATTGATCCTGCGACCTGCTTCATCGCCTTGATTTGCGCGGAAGAGCCAACACGGGAAACCGAAATACCGACGTTCACCGCCGGACGAATGCCTTGATGGAACAAGCCGCTTTCCAAAAAGATCTGGCCGTCCGTAATGGAAATCACGTTCGTCGGAATATAGGCGGAAACGTCGCCGGCCTGCGTTTCAATCACCGGCAAAGCCGTCAAAGAACCGCCGCCCAATTCGTCATTCATCTTTGCCGCGCGTTCCAGCAAACGGGAATGCAGATA
This sequence comes from Alphaproteobacteria bacterium, assembly GCA_017539865.1. Taxonomy (GTDB): domain Bacteria; phylum Pseudomonadota; class Alphaproteobacteria; order CAAGCB01; family CAG-977; genus UBA11549. The sequence continues at coordinate 9,291 of JAFYCE010000060.1, read as the reverse complement.
AAACACGTCGCCGGGGTACGCTTCACGACCGGGCGGGCGGCGCAGCAACAAAGACATCTGACGATACGCGACGGCGTGCTTTGACAAGTCGTCGTAGAACACGACCGCGTGCATGCCGTTGTCACGGAAATATTCGCCCATCGCGCAACCGGTATACGGCGCGATGAACTGCAGCGGAGCCGATTCGGAAGCCGTCGCCGCGACAACGATTGTATAATCCGCCGCACCGTACTGTTCCAACGTATGCATCACCTGCGCGACCGTTGAACGCTTCTGACCGATGGCGACATAAATGCAGAACATTTTTTCCTTATCGTTCTTCGCACGGTCGTTCACCGCTTTCTGGTTGATGATCGTATCCAGAATAATCGCCGTCTTTCCGGTCTGACGGTCGCCGATGATCAATTCGCGCTGTCCGCGGCCGATCGGAATCAAAGAATCAACCGCTTTCAAACCGGTCTGCAACGGCTCATGAACGCTGCGACGCGTAATGATACCGGGGGCTTTCACATCAACCGCGCGGTATTCCTCAGCCTTAATCTCGCCTTTGCCGTCGATCGGATTACCCAAAGCGTCAACGACACGTCCCAGCAGTCCTTTTCCGACGGGAGCATTAACGATTTCGCCCGTCCGTTTTACGGTGTCACCTTCGTGAATATCGGAGTCCTGACCGAAAATCACCGCGCCGACGCTATCCGTTTCAAGGTTCAAAGCCATCCCTTTCACGCCGTTTTTAAATTCGACCAATTCACCGGCCTGAACGCGATCCAAACCATAAATGCGCGCAATACCGTCACCAACGGACAAAACCTGCCCGACTTCGAACATATCCGGCTCGGCACCGAAGTTTTCAATACGCTCTTTCAATAAAGATGAAATTTCCGTCGCTTGGAGATTCATATCCCGACACCCTTCATAACAAGATTAAGTTTTTGCAGTTTTGTTTTTACGGAAGCATCCGCCATCAACGAGCCGGCTTGAACCGTCAATCCGCCAATCAAATCCGGATTGATTTTCACATCCAGCTGAATTTCCTTATTGAACGTCCGTTCCAAGACGTCCGTCAAACGCTGTTTCGTCCGATCGTTCAAAGCCGAAGCGGAAACGACATGAACAGGCAAAATGCCTTTACGTTCCCCGTACATCCGGTCGAAAGCGACAGCCATTTCATGAAAAAGGGACGTCCGTCCGTTTTCGATCAAAACACCCAAAAAACGACGCACCAACTGCGACAACCCCAGCTTGTCCGCCACTAAAGCCACCCCTTCTTTGCGATTATTCATCGTCATTATCGGGGTTGTCATCAGTTTATTACATTCCGCGCTTTCCGAAATCAAGCTGTCGATCCGCTTTACTTCTCCGGCGACAGCATCAATTTGATCATGTTCTATGGCTTCGTCAAGCAGAGCACGGGCATATTTTCCGGCCAGCTCGGTCTTGTTAATTTTTTTTGCCATAATTCCTTCCGTTCAAACAAAAACGTTTACCCGTTCAGGGCAATTGTATTTATAGATATTCCTATATCAATAAAAAAGCCTATTTTCAAACAGAATAATTACTTATCAAACAGGATACAAAAAAGCCTTTCCGGATGGGAAAGGCTTTTTTTCCGATATCATTTTTATAAGACAGGACATCCGACCGCCGGAACTTTAGATAAATCTTCCATTTTATCGGCCAGATTTGATTTATAATTCTCGTTTGCCGTTGCATCGGCGACCGCCGTCAGCAACAAAGAATTGATTTCCGCCGCATTGTCGCGCGTCACATTCACCAAAAATTCGGCATCTTTTTGTAAAGCGTTCATCGTCGTTGTTTCTTCAGACAAGACCTTCTGTACGGAAGGCAATAGTTTTCCGCCGAAAGATGCCGTCAAATTATTCATCTTCGATTTTGCGGAAGCGATTTTAGCATTCTGCAATTCGCCCATTTTTTTCAACGCCAAATTATAATCGCTTTTTTTCAACAGCGTGAACGCCTCCGGATTCGGAACGGAATATCCCGCCTTTCGAAGTGTGGAAACAATATTTTCATTCATCTCCTTAATGGAAGCGATTGCGCGATCTTTAATCGGCTCCTGCTCATCCTTGGCGGCAACCAAAGCCAGATAAGAACTGATTCTGTTGACCATCAAAGGGATGGGGATTTTCGGCATTCCGTGAGAATCGTTTTTGATTTCAAGCGTTTCACTGTCATAATCCCCCGGACGATATCGGACGGTACACTTCATATTTCCGAACTCGCAATGTTTTTCGACCAAATTGGCCAGTTCCCCTTTTTTCGTAAAGTTTCCGATATCCTGCGCCACTTTGTACCACGGATCCGGCAATCCGGAAGCAATTTGCGGAATTTCATTTTTGACGTTCAGAATATAAACGGATTCCCGCCAAGGCGGCAACGGAAATTGCGGCAGATACGGCGGCAGCATTTTCGGTTTAACGTATCCGTCTTTCAGATGGAACGCTTCCAAAGCAGCCACATAAGCCAAATGCTTTTTATACAGAGTTCCTTTGTTCACACGGGCGCATTGATTTTTCTTACCGTCCGTCTGACCGCACCATTTATCGTCGGCGTTTGCCGTTTTGGCATTATATTTGGCATTGGAAACCTTTATTTCCGGTACCGTTTCCGAATAGTAATCCTCCGGCAAATAGCTGTCGGAAGAAGACATTTTCGGTCTTTTGGGGAAAGGCTCGGGCTTCAGAGGATTGTCAATGTATCCTTCGTACGCTTTTTCCATTTCTTCATAATGTTTATCCAAATAAACATCATAGACATATTTCTGATCCACCCACGGGGAAAACCGTTTTTTCACATTTCCCCATTTTTTGGGATATGTATAAATATCTTTCAAAATGCTGTAGCCGATATCCCAACGGATTTTACCGAAAGCGGCGGCTTCATCCATATCCATATCCGCATCCGCCGCGGCATCGGCTTTGTCCTCAGCCGCCTTTGTTCAGGAATCGACCATAGCCTGAGCCTGAGCTTCCGTCGTATTTTCATTGATTCCGGAATATGGAGAATCTCCGGACGCCGTCGATGTCGAGTTGGCGGAAGAATCGCCCGCATTCATTTTCTGCTCTAAAGAATCCAATTCGGCCGAACTTTCGGCATTTCCTAAAGAATCGGATGCTTCAGCCAACAAAACGGCGGAAGTTTCCTCCGCATAAGCGGAAACTTTCTTCCAAACGGCCTTTCCGTTTGAAAAGTTTTCATTCAGCAATGAAATATTGCACTGTGTGTTTTGTTTCAAACGGCGTTCTATTTCATTGTATTTTTCAATGCTTTCCTGATATTCCTCCAGCTGCTTTTTATCCGCCAGAAGAGATACGGCCGTTTGATGCAAATCCAGAGCGATATTCACATCCGCTTTAACTTCCCCTAATTGGGGATACTGCTGGAAACTGGAATTCGTTGCGACCGGTTTCGTTTTCGGCCGTTGATATCCGGCTGAAGCCGTTTGCGCGGAAAGAACAAAAAGCCCTGTAGACAATATTGTCAACGTCATCAATGTATGTTTCAAAGTGGGATTCATGTTTATCTCCTCTCTTTACAAACGGCTACATATTGCTCAAAACAGGCTTGTCGAGGATGAAGCCTTTTAAATTACCCACAACATCCATTTGCAGAGCAACCGCATCCAACTGATTTTGAATAATCATCAACTGATATTCTATCAAACCGGCCGCATAATTCGCGCGCTGAGCTTTATTCAAATCATCGGCACTGTCGATTTGTTTTTGAATATCCTCCATTGCCGTCAGCAAATCATCCATCTTATTCTGCATGGATGTCACATAACCAAGCACCTCGGTAACATTTTCAAACTCGAACATCCCATGATAATATTTCATCATTAATTCATCGTGTTTCGAATATTTTGCCCCTTTATCATTCCAACCGGGGCGCAGGAAAATCACTTCAATCGATTTTGCGATTTCCATAGGATCGTTCGAATCCATTGAAGGGAAAGCTTCCAACGAAGAAACCTCTTCATTCGGAGCATGCGTAACCCCTTTAAAGTCAGGAGATTTAAAATCGATTTTCGACATTGAAGGCATTTGTCCCGAACGCAGTTTTTCCAAAGAATTGTCGGCGACTTCCTTTAATTTGGCCTGTCCTTCTTTCAGCAAGGCCGCCGGAATATGCGGTATCATCGCCGGCACGGACGTAAAATCGAAAACAGGCATTCCGGGCGATGCTTTCAAAATCATTTTGAAAATGCAAATCGGATTCCACGGCATACATGCGGCATGGGCATGAGAAGCGGAAAAGACCAGAACCAAGGCGACCGCCACAAATACTTTTTTCATTTTAATCAAAGTTAACATCGGCTTCATCCTTTTCCTGTTCAGTGTATACGGAATCCCCCATTTTCAGGTCTTTAATCGCCTCGGGTTTGGCAAAACCGGTCGTAGGCATAGCATTCAGCGCATACATCGTTTTCTGTTTCAACGCCAGCAACGATAACATTATTTGATTCAACCGTTCATAATTTCCGACCATAATCATCATTGTATTGGCATTGACACTGTCTTGAATCGTTTCCGCTTTAGCCAAAGCCTCATCAGCTTTTTTAAATCGCTCGATAGATTGCTGCGGCGCATTAAATGCCAGATATAAAGATGTGGATAAAACTTCAGAAGAAACCTCATTTGACATGTTTTTTCTAAGGTTGTTCGTCACGGTAAAATCTTCAATTGTCGGCGTTTTATTTTTATTCAATGAAAATAAAGCGGACTTAGCCTTCTTTGCCGCATCCGTCGCGCCATTAACACCCGTAGCCGCTTTTTCAAGAAAATTTTTAGCTCTGCCGTTAGTAAACGCATCCTGCCGCAATCCTTCCGATGCAGCTTTGCCCAGAGATTTCAAATTTCCCGCCGTAACCGCCTGCCCGACGGCCTTGATTTGCGACATTGCCGTTTTAACCTGACTGACACGGCTTAAAACTTGAGGAATCGGCTGAAAACGCCCGATCAAATTCGTAATCAAAGAAGCCAACTTTGCGACATCAAACGTCGGCCATCCTTGGGCTTTAGCGTCCGAAACCGGAGTCAATAAAGCAAGCGTCAACAATCCTGTTAAAAATATCCGCCTTTTCATATTTTCCTCCCTTTAAAGCCTTTACCTCTTTGCTCCGCTCATCATGTCTGAAACTTTTCTATCAGCGGGATCTATTGCGAAAGCCGCTTTAATTTGCGATTTGGACACGGATAAAAGTTGCTGATAATTTTCCTGTTCTAACTTCAGCAAAGTCACTTTGTTGATCTCATTCTGCAGATCTGTTTCAGCATCTTTGCTTTCAGCATCCTGTCTTAACTTTTCGACCGTTTCCAAATCCTTATCGAGTTGCTTGCGCATAGCAATCGCCTTACCGTATCCGGATACCAGCGCCGTAAATTTGAAATCGCGACGTTTTTTCTGTAATGCGTCGCTTTCTTCAAATGACGGATTTTCCTTGTGCATATACATATTTTTCTTAACCCAATCCGTTGCGGCTTCCGGATCATCGGCCTTATCCGCCAAACCGTCGGGCAAAAGCAACAACGATTGTTTTACGCCGCCTTTTTCCGCCTTTGTATCAAAGATGGTACCGGCGGAATTTTTTAATTTTTCCTTCCAATCGCCGCTTCCTTTTAAATTTTGAAGCATCGACTCAATATTTTTTCCAGACTGGATTTGCTTCATTCCCGAACGGATTTCAGAAAATTGATCCAAAATCGATTGGATTTTCATAGCAACATCCATTGTTTGCGCTTGCGCGTTCAACGGAATTCCCAACACCGTTAAGACGGAAGCTATCAGTGTATATTTACGCAACATTTTTTCTCTCCATCTTATTTACGGAATCCCGTTAATCGCACATTGACTCCAATGCACTGGAAGCCACATCATTCGCTTTCATTGCCGTAGAAGAAGCCACCAGCTGATAAATCATTCTTAATACGGCGGTATTGGCGCCGATCAGCTGCATTTGGTCATCGGACGACCCGACGGCTTCCTGAGCCTTTTTCATTTGTTCTCCGGAAGCGATATTCTGTTGCAACGCAAAAGAATTTGTCAAATTTAACATAGCCAATTCTTTTTTCATGCTTTCGCGAGCATCCCAACAAACTCTGCGCTTATCAACATCATATTCGCCTGTTTTTCCGGATTTTTTTAATTTTTCAACGACATCCGAAGTTTTGGAAGGATCTTTCATGACCTCTTCGGTTAAACCGGCTCTAGACATTTCCTGCGGAATATCTACGGATTTCATTGCTCCGCTCAGCGTTTGCTGTGCCTGCCCTTTGGCAAAGTTTTTCAAAGCATCCATGCTCATTTTGTCTCCCATGGCTTTTGCCTGTTCGACGCCGTTTGAAATCTGATCCTTGACCTTTTTCAGTTCATCAATATGTTTTGTCAGCTGATCGACTTGAACAGCCAATTCGGCTCCGATTGTCGGAACGGGAATTGCTTGAGCCGCCCTCGCGCAGAAAAGGAAAGAAATCGCCATCAAGCCGAACATCCCTGATTTCTTCAAATATGTCATAGAAGCCTCCATTAACTTTGTGACCATGTTCACAAATCTTTCTGTTTATTATAGTGTAACCATATAATTGTGGCAAAACAATGGTTTTCATTAAGGCAAATATGACAAAAAAAAGACAGGAACTCCCATCCTGTCTTTTTTTTAAGCCACTTCCAGATATTTTTCGACAAAACCTTCCGGTCCGTATTCTTTCATCAACTGTTCAGCCAGCAAAACGTGCTTGCGTCCGGAAGAATAAAGCTTCAGGAAAGGCCCCAACCCGCTTAAATCGACATCCAAAATAACCGACTCACCGACTGCGGGACGTGCGACTAAAATCGCATATTTCAAATCCTTAAACGAACGACCGAAAACAAAATCACGCTCATGCGGCGTCAACCGCCAGTTTTCATAGTCTTCCTCCATCCCTTGCGGATTTCTGAAGAAAATCACCGTCTGGCACTGACCGCGGATGACTTCGCCCATTCCCAACGAGTCCACGATATTCGGCTGTTGGAACGCACACAAATAAGCCTGACGTTTTTTACGCCCTTCCTGTAAACCGATAACGAATTGATCGCGAAACATCGGATGTTTCAGCATCGGAGCCGTTTCATCAATTATAATCAGGCTGGGATCGCCCGTGTCGCCCGAAACGCTGTGGATTCGTTGCATGATATAGCTGATGACCGCCGGCGCCAAAACTTCGTCTTCAAAAATATGCGTAAAGTCGAAAGCGATAAACCGGGCCGTCATATCCAACGTATCGTTCGGCGAATTGAAAATCAACCCGTACTGCTGATCGTTCACCCAACGGAACAACTCGCGCCGCATCGCACCGGTCGGAGAGAAACAACTCTTATGCAGATTTTTCAAAGTTCTCTCTTCCGGACGCAAATAATCAAAAGCCGTTGTCACCGCGCGAGCGATTTCCTTTTCCGAAACGGCATCGTCAACCATTGTGATCGCTTTCAGCCAACGACGTAAAAACGCCCGATTTTCCGGTGTATCACGACAAGAAAAAGGATTCATTGACGTAGAATCCTTATCTCCGTCAAAATTCACGTAAGCCCCTTGAATGGAACGGCAAAAGACTTCCACGCCTCTGTGGCGGTCGAAAAAGTATACGCGCAAGTCTTTATGACGCATGGCCTGACCGGCTAAAAACGCCAGCAACGTCGTTTTACCTTGACCGGTGGATCCCAGCAAAATACAGTGAGCCACCGCGTTGGCCGCCGCCGTTACATGGAATTGCCAACGGTACGCCGTTCCGCTGATTGTTCTGAAAATCGTAATCGGTCCCGGCCCCCAGTCACTGCTGGCGTTTCCTTCCGGAGCCTTTTCCAGATTGATTGCCGTTGCAACCGCACGGGACAAATATGTATACGTTCTGGGATAAATATCATATGTCGGGAACTGGGCAAAGAAAGAAGCTTGCGCCACCCATCCTTCCCGAACAGGCGTAACACCGTATAAACGGCAGATGCGTTCGACTTCCATTTGACCGAATTCGATCTCTTCTTTAGAGGCTCCGAACAGAAAAAGCGACATGGAATAATGGCACAGCGTTTGCGTGTCACTGTCCGTCGAATCCAACATTTCGATCGCTTCATCATATTGAGCCGCAGTCGATCCCGAAAAACTGGTCACTCGAGCCATACGCTTCTGCTGCATTAACAAAGCAATGGCCGCAATCTTGGGAATGGGCGTAACCGTGTGCAGCAAATTGACTTCCACGTTGATGGACAACAAATCGGAAATCATTTGTTCATCAATATAATCGCCGGAACTGCGCAACCCCATGACAACACACAACAGTTCCTCATCTCCGCGGAAAAAGCGAATCAATCCCTCATCCCCTGTGAAATGGATATAATCCGCCGTCAGCATGGATTTCAACTCCGCCCCTTCCATACTGCCTATTCGGGGACGCGGCATCGTAATCGGGCTGCACAAACGTGCAAAAAACGTAAAGGGACTGAGCTCTAAATCACTTTCTTTCGTTTCAAACAACTGCGTCGGTTCATACATATCCAGAACGGCGGTTAAAGCTTGAGCCGCCTGAGCCAAATCCCTCGCGTGGTTTTTATGTTCTTTCACGGACAGGATAATATAATGCTTGTTTCTGAAAACACGACTGAGATTGTCCGTCCACTGTTCCGCAATAGCGCGTAAAATCGGATTTTCATGACGGACTTCCGCCCCCAAGGGAATCATTTCGCGAATTGTCAGAACACGGACGGTCACATTCAGATCCGCCATGGAATCGATAAAACTCTTGCGCGCCTCTAACATATTTTCCCGCAGTTCGGGCTGAATCATGGCGACATCCGCCCCTTTGATCGCAAAAACGCGCACCAACGATCCGTCATGACATTCAATTGTCGTACCATCGTCTTTCAGACGTTCAAACGGCAGGAAATCGCTTACCTGCGTTTCCTGCGGTTGCGGCAGTATGATCTCCCCCAGTTTTGTTGCCAAAAGTCCGGCAAAAGCGGCAGCGGCCACTATTCCCAAAAGGCTGACTAAAACCTCTCCGGTTCCCAAACTTTGAATAAAGATAGAAAAGATACTTTCAGGGGGCAAGTTTTGATCCTTTACTCTTATACATATTCTTTGAACCGCCGGCCATCGGACCATAGGAACGCATCATTGTTGACAAATGCGGTTCTTTTGATCCGTAAACGATCAAAAATATATGAACGATCACGATCGGGAAAACGAAAACCAACGGGTTCCACCCTAAAACCCCCATCCCGATAAACATAAACGGAAAT
>JAFYCE010000059.1 GCA_017539865.1 Alphaproteobacteria bacterium | reverse complement strand
GTCCGGTCAGGTGGCGGGAATAGTTTTCAATACCTTTGCAATGTCCCGTTGCTTCCAGCATTTCCAAATCGAAACGGGTGCGCTGCTCGATGCGCTCCGCCTCCAGCGGCTTGTTTTCGGACGTATAGTAAATCAGGCGTTCCTTGAGTTCCTGTTTGATCGTCTTCATCGCTTGGGAAAGCGCGGGACGCGGCGTAACGTAGTGACTGGCGGGATAAACGGTGATTTCTTTCAATTCCAGCTTTTTGACGCCGGTCAACGGATCGAATTCGGAAATCGATTCCAACTCGTCCCCGAAGAAAGACAGCCGCCACGCCAAATCCTCGTAGTGCGACGGAAAAATGTCCAACACGTCGCCTTTCAGCCGGAACGTGCCGCGCGTAAAAGCCAGTTCGTTGCGCTGATACTGCAATTCGACCAACTGACGCGCTAAATCGCGGACATCGTAAGATTGCCCCGCCTGAACGGAAAAAGCCATCGACGAATACGACTCAACGCTTCCCAAGCCGTAAATGCACGACACCGAAGCGACGATGATCACGTCGCGGCGTTCCAGAATATGTCGCGTCGCCCCGTGGCGCATCCGGTCGATCTGTTCGTTGATCGCGGAATCCTTTTCGATATAAGTGTCTGTGCGGGGAATGTAAGCTTCCGGCTGATAATAGTCGTAATACGATACGAAATACTCCACCGCGTTGTCCGGAAAGAACGACTTCATCTCCCCGTACAGTTGCGCGGCCAGAATCTTGTTCGGCGCCAAAATCAACGCCGGCCGCTTCATGCGTTGGATGATCTGAGCCATCGTGAATGTTTTGCCCGATCCCGTCACGCCCAGTAACACCTGGTCGCGTTCGCCTTTCTGTAACCCGTCGATCAGCGACTGAATCGCTTCGGGTTGGTCGCCGGCAGGCTCATACGCCGACACCAGATGAAAATCGGCGGGCGTCATATCTTCCGAACGTTCGTAAAGAGGCAATATCGTGTTCAAGGGTTTACCTTTGACCTGTTCATTGTTAAAGTAGAAAAAAGATACTCTGTATAATTTTACACATCTTTTTTTTCAAAAGGCAAAAAAAACAATGATTGAAATCATAAAAAACAAAAGATCTTTATTGATATTTTTTTTGTTTTTGCTAACAGGCGGGATCGTTTCCGCTTGGCTTAAAAATGAATTGACTTATGACTATCTGCTTTATCATTATTATAACGGTTTTGCTCTTGTCAACGCCCGTCACGACATTGATTTGGCTGTCGCCTTTTTGCCGACATATTACAATCCTTTACTTGATGCAGTCAGCTATCTCCTCATCCGTTTTTGCGCTGACAACCTTGATTTATACTATTTTATCGCCGGATTGCCGTTCGGTCTGCTGATGTTCGTCTTTTTTAAGATATGTTTGCTGTTCTTTGATCAAACGACCTTGAAAGGAAAAATTCAAATTGCAGCAACCCTCTTAATTGCAGCGACCGGTTTAAATATTTTTACTCTGATAGGTTCCTCCTCTCATGATATTTCTTCAAGCGTTTTTATTCTGGCCGCTTTTTATTTTCTGACGCGAAACGATAAAAAATTTTTTATTGCCGGTTTTTTACTGGGAAGCGGAGGCGCTTTAAAACTGGTAATGGTTATTTACTGCATTTCCGGCGGATTGACATTGCTTCTGATGTATAAAAAATTACCCTGTCCGCTTAAGAATCTTTCTGCTTTCGCTTTAGGCGGTTTTATCGGATTTATGCTTTTCAACGGATTTTGGATGTATTTTTTATGGGAAAAATATCAGAATCCCTTTTTTCCTTTTTGGAACGCCGTTTTCAAATCACCTTATTACCCGTTTATAAATTATACTGACAAGCTGGCTTCGTCTCAAATGAAATGGCTTGATTACGTACTGCTTCCGTTTTACCTGATAAATCATTCCGTTTTTTCAAACATAATCATCAATATCGATGTCATGGATGCTCGTTTAGCCTGTTTATTCATCATTGCATCCGGTTTTGTACTGCGTTTTCTGAAAACAAAAACGGCGTTATCTCCGGAAATGTTTTTTTTAAGCGTTTTAATGACTGTTTCTTATATTGTCTGGATTTTTTTATCTGCGAACACAAGATTTCTTATTCCTGTTGAAATGTTCGCCGCCATTGCCATCGTTTCCTGTTTTTCACTGATAAAATATCCTCGAAACATGTTCACGGAAGGCCTCTACTGGTCGCTTTTAATCATCCTTATTTTTTATTTTTGTTCGGTGCCTCACTATTCAAGTTTCTGGGGAAAACGGACAAGCAACAAACTTTTAAACGAAAAAATAGTTTTACCGGAAAACACGCTGATTTTAGGATTTGGAGAATTCAGCCCTGCGTTTATTGCACAGATTATTGAAAACAACCCTTCGGCTAAAGCCATCGGATTTCATTCCGTAACAAACGGACATTGGAAACAGTGGAATATGTCCGGCTATGGAAAAATGGCTGAAATCAAGCAAGAAATGTTGAACGGTCATAAAAACAAAGTCGCTTTTGAAACATTATCCTTTAAAGCGTCTTTTCTTCCTGCACATGAAGAAAAAGAAAATCTGTTAAAAAATTGGATTTGTGAAGAACTTTCTTCCACTGAGGACGTTGCTTCTTTCAATGCAAAATTCAAGCTTTGTTATCCGCCGGAAATGAAAGAAAAAATCATCATCGAAAGAAATTAGTTCTTTACGGAAAAGCGCAACTAAAGTATGCTGACAGCCGTTTTTTTCATTGATTACGGGGGATAACAAAATGGGTATTGTTGCTGATCGTTTATTGGCCGTCAAGCCGTCCGCCACGCTGGCCGTGACGACCAAAGCCAAAGAATTGAAAGCGCAGGGTGTCGACGTTATCGATTTGGGCGTCGGCGAACCCGATTTTCCGACACCGGAGCATATCCGGAACGCGGCGAAAGACGCGCTTGACCGCGGAGAAACGAAGTATGTTCCGGTTCCTGGGACTCTCGCTTTCCGCAAAGCGATTTGCGACAAACTGAAACGCGAAAACGGATTGGATTACACACCCGAACAGGTCACCGTCAACTGCGGCGGCAAGGGAACGCTGTTCAATCTGATCATGGCGACCGTCAATCCGAAAGACGAGGTCATCATTCCCGCACCCTACTGGGTGTCTTATCCCGATATGGTCAGAATTGCGCAAGGCACGCCCGTTTTTGTAACCGGCAAAGAAGAAAACGGCTTTAAAATCAACGCGGCCGATCTGGAAAAAGCGATTACGCCCCAAACAAAGTGGTTCATTATCAATTCGCCGTCCAATCCGTCCGGCGCGGCTTATACCGTTGAAGAATTGAAAGCGTTGGCGGAAGTGCTGAAAAAGCATCCGCACGTTTGGATCATCAGCGACGAGATTTATGAACACATCGTTTACGACGGCTTCAAATCCGCCAGCATTGCCGCCGTCGCCCCCGAATTAAAGGACAGGACGGTGACCGTCAACGGATTAGCCAAGTCGTTTTCGATGACCGGCTGGCGCGTCGGTTATGCGGCAGGTCCCGTCGAAGTCATCAAAGCGGCCAATAAGATTCAATCGCAAAGCACGTCCCACGCCGTAACGTTCTGCCAGTCCGCCGGCGTTGTCGCGCTGAATTCCCCGATGGATTTCTTAAAAGAGCGCAACGACATTTTTAAGCAACGCCGAGATACGGTCGCTTCGAAACTGAATGCGATTGACGGCATTTCCTGCCGTGTTCCGGAAGGCGCTTTCTATCTGTACCCGTCCGTCGCCGGCTGTATCGGCAAGAAAACGCCGGATGGAAAGGAAATCAAAACGGACGCCGATTTCGTGACATTCCTGTTGGAAAGCGAAGGTGTCGCCGTTGTTCCGGGTGTGGCGTTCGGATTATCGCCGTATTTCCGTTTATCTTACGCGACATCTACGGAATTATTGGAAAAAGCCTGCGACAGAATTAAACGTTTTTGCGGTTCTTTAAAATAGCGTCGTTTCCGTTTGACTTCGCCTTTTATTCTGATTCGGGAAAAAGTTCTTTCCTTTTTAACTGACCAACAAGACCGGCTGACCTTATGGTTGCCGGTCGCCTTTGGTGCGGGGATCGGATTTTATTTCTCCCTGCCGTCCGAACCGTTGTTGACCACGGGACTGGCCGTTTTCCTGTGTTCCTGTTTTTTATTATGGGATGTCCGGAAAAATCATCCTTTGCGTCTGCCGTCCCTGTTCGTTTTTCTGTTCGGCGCAGGGTTCTTTTTAACGCAGATCCGTACAACTCTCTTAAGCGCGCCTCGCGTCGATTTTCCTCTGTCCGCCGTTAAGATCACGGGAACGGTTGAAAGCGTTGACGGTCGCCGCGTAATAATTAAAAACGTTAAAATACCTTCTTTCTCCGCATGGAAAACACCGGAAAGAATCAGACTGACTTTGCCCGAATCCGTCCTTTTGCCGCAAGAAGGCGATAGAATCAGAACAAAAGTAAGCCTTTCAGCCCCGAAAAGCCCCGTCACACCGACCGGATTTGACACCGCGCGACAGATGTATTTTCAAAGAATCGGAGCGACCGGAATCCCGAAAGGCCGGATCGAAATCATCAAACCGGCTAAGGCAGCCCCTGTTCGGGAAAAAATCAACAAACGGATAGATTCCGTTCTGACCGACGACACGCGAGGCATTGCGAAAGCTCTTGTGACCGGCGGATCAAAAAGCATTCCTCCAAATATCGCCCAAGCTTACCGCGACGCCGGCATAGCGCATATTCTGGCCGTATCCGGTTTACACATGTCTTTGCTGGCGGGATTGATCTTCATCGTGATCCGGTCGGTTTTGGCGTTAATTCCGAAAATCGTCCTGTATTACAACACAAAAAAAATCGCCGCCATCATCGCTTTGATCGCTTGTTTGGCTTATCTGCATATTTCGGGAGCCTCTTTTGCCGCGCAACGAGCGTTCATTATGGTTTCTCTTGTTCTGATTGCCGCTTTACTGAATCGGTGCGTTTTGTCCGTCGTTTCCGTCGCCTGGGCGGCTTTTTTCATTCTGCTTTTCAAACCGGAAGCGTTGCTTTCAGCCGGTTTTCAACTGTCTTTCGCGGCCGTAACGGCGTTGATTTGCGCCTACGAAAAAGGAAACGAAAAATACACCCGCTTATCGGAAAAAAACGAAGGATTTTTATTTTCTTTGTTCGCGGGCGTTATCGGCGTAGTGCTGGCCTCTTTCGTCGCGTCTGCAGCCACCGCACCTTTTGCCCTGTTTCATTTCAGACAGCTTCCGCTCTACGGCATTTTTGCAAGCGCAATAGCAACAACACTGACAGGATTTTGGATCATGCCGACGGCGATCGCCGGCGTTTTGCTGATGCCTTTCGGAGCGGACAAACCTTTTCTGATTCTGGCTTCTTACGGAATCAAAATCGTCAATCGTCTTGCCGTATTAACCGCCGACCTGCCGCACGCCGTCCTGACCTGCCCGCCCATGCCCGTTTGGGGACTGCTTCTTGCTACATTCGGCGGACTGTGGTTTTGTTTATGGAAAGGCCGTGTCCGGCTGTACGGTTTGATTATTTTTGTCGCCGGTTTGATTTCGCCCTGTTTTACAGTGATGCCGGACGTTTATGTCAGCCCTCAAGC
>JAFYCE010000058.1 GCA_017539865.1 Alphaproteobacteria bacterium | reverse complement strand
GCCTTCATAAGAACGAGGTAAAAAACTACCATTACGACTAGCAAAAAGGCAAGGTCGAGAGACAGGAAGCTGCCGTTATAGACCATGGAATAGATCCAGGGATTCATGTCGCCTGCATATTCGGAGTAGAAGATAACTCCGGACAGTACAGAGCAGAACCAGCGCACAATGTAAGCGATCACAGTGAAAATGATGGCTCTGGTGATGCCGCCGTTAACAAAACGCTTCAGCGGGTTGCTGTAGATGATCCTCTTTGCCTTAGGCAGCGCGGCAAAACCGATGAGGCCGTAAGCCGAGTAGCCCAAAGTGTAGTCAAGCAGCACCTGGAAAGGCGTTACAAGCCAGCCTCCGATAAGCTGGAGAAGGCTGAAGATAACTGCAACCGCGAAGCCCCAGCCGGGACCGAAAGCCACCGCAAAGATTACGATAGGCAGTATGCTTGCGGGCGTAACAGTTCCGCCGTTAGGCAGCTCGAAAAGCTTGATCTGCGACAGCACGAATGCTAACGCAAAAAACATTTTTTTTGACATTTCGTCTTTCCCCGTGTTCTGATTGGAAACGGAGGATATCATAACCGAAAAACAAAAAAATGACCAGACGGAAAGCTTTTTTAAAATACCTGATCGTTTTGATGGCAGCGGTTCTTGCCGCCTACCGGATCGACCACCGGCAAAGGGTTGTCGACGGTGACACACTCGTCATCGGACGGGAGAAAATCCGGTTAAAAAACATTGACGCGCCGGAAAGGAAACAAACCTGCGTCTGCAACGGAAAAAAAACGAAATGCGGCGTTGAAGCGAAAAAAGCCCTCTCCGGTTTTATCAAAAAGAAAAATGTTTCCTGCTTTTCTTCGGGACGGGATACCTACGGACGGCTGCTTGCAGAATGTTTCATTACTGCCGGCAACGAAAAAATCAGCCTGAACGCGTTAATGATCCGCGAAGGAATGGCGGTCGTCACTTCCAAACACGACGAAACTTTATTAATTGAAGAATCAAACGCCCTCCGCGAAAAGAAAGGCGTTTGGGGATGCGAAAAATTTGAAATGCCGGCCGGTTTCCGCAAATCAGCTCAAAGGGAACGTTCGATTTGAACTAACGGCTTGCGGTTGAAAACGGACTGCGCGTTTTGCGCCGAAAACACATAGCTTCCGAACAGCATCAGAACAATCGTCATCAGCGTCAGCCGAAGCGAAGAACACGGTGTCATCAATAATCCGCCGACCATCAGCATTACGATCGATTCTGCGATAACGGACGGAAAAGAACCGTTATGATTGGCGGCAATGAACAAAATAAACGCTCCGAGCAGAACGAACAACGGAAAAGCGATGTCTTTCCAAACATCTTGAACCGTTCTTTCCTGCGTTTTCGGGCGGCACAGCAAGGAAAACAAAACAAAACCGGTATAAACCAACCCGACGTGAGCTGAAAAAGCGACGCCCGTTCCGGCGGCCGCTCCCATGCAGAACAAACCGGCAAACGATCTGCGGGAAAGCGTTTTCAGATTTTCAAATGCCATACACAAGCAAACCGCATTCAGCGCCAAAACGGCGAACAACTGCGCTCCCGTCGTTGAAGAGGTCAGGAAAGACAGAATGAACGACGCCGTAAAAACGACTGCCGCCAGCGGTTGAAGTTTCACAGCCGTTTCCAAAACATCTTTTCGCGCTTTGACAGAACAGGCGGCAGCTGAAAGCAAAACGATTTCAACAGCCAAAACCGCTTTTTCCCAAAGTTCCGCCGTTCCAAAATGGCGAATGAAAGAAACGCTCATTCCGAAAGAAAGAAAGGCCAACAGAAATGCACGGATTTTTTGTTTGAACATTGAACCGCCTTTCAGAAAAAAAAATAAAAACCGAAGATGATTTTAACGACCTTTTATTTTTTTTGCCTTAAAAAAATAATTAAAGACAGAAATAAAAAGGCAGAAACATGTCATTTCCCTTTTCTTATCCCGTTTATTGTGAAACGGGCGGATACAACGAGCTTTTGGCGGAAAACGGCGAAGTCCGCCCGCATTGGCGGAACTTTTTCGACGCCGTTGAACAAGAGGGAAAGGAAAAGCTGTCGTTTTACGCGGAACAAACAGCCCGATTGATGAATGCGGATATTCTGGCCACCGCGGCAAAGCACAAAAACATGCACGGTGTCATTCCTTTCATTCTGCCGTATGAAGAATTTAAAGCGTTGTCCGCCGGATTGATTCAACGCGCGGAATTGATCAATAAAATGTTAGCCGATCTGTACGGCGAACAAAAGCTGATAAAGCAAGGCATTCTGCCGCCCGAAGTCGTTTTCGGCAATTTTGCCTATTCCCCCGCGTTAAAAAACATCCGGCCGGTCAACGGTGTTTTTTTGCAGGAATATGCCGTAGACGTGGAACGCGCGCCGGACGGAAAATTCTGGGTCGTTTCGGATAAAACGCAAACGCCCGAAGGCATCGGACTGGCGATTAAAAACCGGCAGGTGCTGTCCCGTGTGATGCCCGACATTTATGAAAAGGCCTCCCCCGCGCGAATATTCGATTTCTTTGAAGCGATGCGCCGTCAGATGTTTGCCTGCGCGCCGGTCAAAGACAAGACGAAAATCCCGCTGATTGTTTTGCTCAGCGGCTCCATAAAGAAAAAGCTTTCCTTTGAAGAAGCCTTTTTCGCCCGCAGCTTGGGAATCAGTGCGGTTGATCCGGAAGATTTGACCGTACGCAACGGTCGCATATACCTGAAAAACGTTGATGAATTAAAACCCGTCGACGTTATCGTGCGCCGGATTGACGATGTTTTGTGCGATCCGTTGGAACTGAAAGGTTCGTCTTTGTTCGGCGTGGCCGGATTGACCGAAGTCGTCCGGAGCGGCAATGTCGCGCTGATCAACCCCTTAGGTTCGGGACTGGCGGAAATTCCGGCATTAAGGGCGTTCATCCACGGCATCAACCGCTTTTTCAACGAAACGGAACTGCTGTTGCCCAGCATTGCGGCGTGGTGGTGCGGACAGCCGGCCGAGAAAGAATACGTTCTGGAGCATTTATCCGAATTAAAGATTTATGATTTGAGCGGAAACGAGATTTCCCCGTCCGCCGAAGAAATCGAACACCATCCTGAAACATTTACGGCGCAGGAAAGGGTCAACGCATCATTATCGCCCGTTCTGCAGGGCGGTGAACTGGTTCCCGCCCGTACGCGCCTCCGGTTTCATCTGATTTACGAGAACGGATCCTACCGGATTCTGACAGGCGGACAGGCATTCACACGAGCGGCGACGGAAAGTTTGCGCGACATCTGGATTGAAGGCGCCAAACGCATTATGAAACGCGAACGTACCGCTTCGACGACAGTGACAAGGCCCGTCCGGACGACGTTTGAACTGACCAGCCGGATCGCCGACAACATGTTTTGGCTGGGACGCAATCTGGAACGCAGCGAACAGCTGGCCCGCCTGTTGCGCATTGCCATCGAACGCATGACGGGGGGACCGGAAATTCCGGAACCGGACGACGCGGCAACATTGCTTTCCATTTTAGCTCTGACCGGACACCTGCCGTTCAAAGATTATCAGGACGCCGCCGTTCAGAAAGAAGCTCTGAAATCCTTGCGCGACATCATTGCCTCCCCCGATTACGGGTTCGGCCTTTATTTTTTGTTTTCCCGATTAAAGGAAATGGCGGACATGCTTCACGACCGTTTATCCATGGATACATGGGAACTGTTTGCGGAACTGCTGCCGCTGTTGCCGGAAAAGAACGCCAATCATCAGGTTTTGTTAAATCGGCTGAACAGCGTCATTTTGCGTCAAAGCGCCTTAAGCGGCTTGATTCGCGAAGACATGACCCGCGACCACAGCTGGCGGTTTATGGAAATCGGCCGTCGTCTGGAACGCGGAATGCAGATTTTGAATCTGCTGTCCGGCATTGACTGCTGCGCCCGAAGCGGTTTCAACGCTTCTTTGGAAACGTTGTTGGAAACGCTGGACAGCCGCATGACCTACCGTGTGCGTTATATGGCCGTACCGAGCGTACCGCTTGTTTTCGACTTGCTTGTCTGCGACGACGGCAATCCGCGCGCACTGATTTATCAAATTCTGAAACTGCGGCAAAACATCTCCGTTCTGGAGCGGGAAAGCCATATTTCCGGCCTGTTTTCAAAAGAATTGAGCATTCTGGAAAAGATGATTCCCGAAATCAAGGGGATTGACGTCATGACGCTGGCCGAACAAACGCGGTCGCTTGACGAAACCGTTTGCGTCAATCCGGCGTTCAACGACTTGATTCAATCCCTGCGCGCACAATTGCAGGATTTTTCGGACACATTGACGCTGTCCTGTTTCATTCACGCCGCTTCGACCCGACAAGGCCCCGCTTACAACAAAGGGAAAATCAAATGACCGTTACCTATCGCGTCCGCCACAAGACCGTTTACGGATACAGCTATCCGGTCACGCTGTCCCATCATCTTGCCCGATTGAAACCGCGGGAAACGCTTTATCAGCATATTTTATCCTCCGTCGTTTCCGTCACGCCCGAACCGGCGTTTGAAAAAGAGGAAACGGACGCTTTCGGCAACACGTCTTCGTTCTTCATTGTCGAAACGCCACACACGGAAATGACGATTGTTTCGGACTTTACCGCCGAAATCACGCCGCCCGTCTATCCCGATCCGGCAAGAACGCTTTCTTGTGCCGGAACGGCTGAACTTTTAAGACATCCGGACACGCCGGAATTGCTGGAAGCAAGCCTGATGACAAACCCGTCCTGCTTTATCCCGTTAATGCCGGAAATCAAGAAATACGCTTCTGTTTCAGTCGATTCCGGCCGTCCCGTTCTGGAAGCGGCGGAAGAAATCATGCGTCGCATTTACCGTGATTTCAAATACGACCCTGCAGCGACCAGCATTGCCACACCGATCAATCAGACTTTGGCGATGAAGCGCGGCGTCTGCCAGGATTTCGCCCACGTCGGGATAGCCTGCCTGCGCAGCTTCGGACTGGCGGCGCGCTATGTCAGCGGCTACATCCGGACACACCGCAAATCCGGACCGGAACGGCAAAACGAGATTGAAATGATCGGCGGGGACGCCTCTCATGCATGGTTTTCGGTTTATGTGCCGGATTTCGGCTGGGTTGATCTGGATCCGACGAATAACATGTATATGCAATCCGAGCATTTAACGGTCGGCTGGGGACGCGATTTCGACGATATGAGTCCCGTCAAAGGCATGATGACCGGCGGCGGGAATCATACGATCAGTGTTGATGTCGCCGTTTGCCCGTTGAAAGCCAAGTAGGCAAATTTTGCCTATTAAAATATTGAAAAAATTACATTTTTTTGTTTTCAGCGGTATTTTTTTATGCTATCTTAAAATCAGGTGGAATTTATATTTTTCCCGTTCCGAAGGAGAATTGCCATGAAAACAATGCCTTACAACCTGACGATTCCGACAACGCCTGCAATTCAAACGGCATTGACGCAATCAAAGTCGCTGACGGACATTCATGACAAAGACACTGTCGCTTTGACCACCGGAAAAAAGGTCAACTCTTCTTACGACAACTCGACACTGTTTTTCAAAGACATGCGTTTATCGGAACGGGCGCAGGGATTGAACAGCGTTTTGGACGGACTGACGAACATTGTTTCGACATTATCGTCGACGAGCGCTTCGATAGATTCCATCACGGATCTGCTGAATTACGCAAAAGCCATTGCCGGTTCCGCAGTGGACGGACAGAATTATATCAGTCAGCTGACCGGTTCCAACTATAAAGTGACTTCGGACAAAAATCTGTCCGATTTGCCGTTTATCAATGCCGGCGATGAAATTCTGCTGCGCACGGGCGACGCAGACAAGATGGAATCGCAATTTGTCATTGATAGGGACGCCACTCTGGACGATTTGAATATTGTCAGGGGCGACGAATTGAAAATAAAGCTCGGAGAAGACGACTGGATATCTTTGACCGTCATTGATGAAAACATGAAAGTTTCGGACTTTTTCGGTCAAATTTACGAAAAAGCCCCGTCCGGCAATTTTCAATTCGACATTACGGACAGCAAACTGACATTATCCACGACGGATCGGGCCCCCATCTTACTGGACGGCAATTTAGCCGATTTGTTCGGTTTTGATATGACGACGACGCACAAAATCACGATTGAGAGCCACTGGAAAACGGAACAGTTGGCGAAAGCTTTTTCGGAAATCGACGGCATTTCAGCCACAATCAATTCCAAAGGTTTTTTTGAAGTCACATCGCTTTACGGTGATGATCTGATTATTGACGATCTGACCGGCAAAACAGCTTTTTCGTTTGGAATGAACGGCTATGACGACGGCGGCACGAATTCGATGAAATCCTACGCCGACCGGTACAACGAATTGCTCAAGCAAATCAACAGCATTGTTGCCGACAGCAGTTTTAACGGACTGAATTTACTGGAAGGCGACACCATTCGCGCCGTTTTCAATGAAAGCGGCGACGCATACCGCACCATCAACGGTCCGAAACTGGATACGATTTCGTTAGGATTATCGGATGCGATCGGCGACTGGCAGAACGAAGAGGACGTCAAAACCGTTTTGGATGAAATCGAAAAAGCGATTTACGCGGTACAAAGTGCGGCGAACAAAATCGACAAAGCCTCTGCCATGATATCATCGCGCGATACTTTTTTGGAAGCGATGGCGAACACCTGCCTGAGCGGAGCGGAAAAACTGACGGAAGCGGATCTGAACGAAGTCGCCGCCGAACTTTTATCCGCCCAAACACAAAAAGAGTTGGTAAATAACGTGATAAGCATTACAATGGAAGCCAACTCCAGCGTCTTATCACTGTTTTAACTGTAAGGAAGAAAAATGCCGTTAAAAATCGAATTGAAACCGGGCGAACGCCTGATTGTGGGCAACGCCCTGATCACGAACGACAACGAACGCGTCAAACTGTTCATCGAGGGAAACGTTCCCATCTTACGTGAAAAATACGTCCTGACGGAAAAGGAAGCCGACACGCCATGCAAAAAGGTTTATTTCATTTTGCAGGAAATGTATCTGGCGAAAGATCCGAAGATCCTCCACCCCGAATATTTCGCGCGGATATCCGAAATTACGCGGGCCGCCCCGAGCTTTGCGCCGGCAATCGATGAATTGAACAATGACATTCTGGGCGGAGACTATTATTCGGCGCTGAAACACATGATGGCTTTGATTGAAAAGGAAGCCGAATTGCTCAAACGCGCCAAGGGTGAATAAGCTTTTTTTTCTTTCTTTCCGCATTCCTTCAATAAAACCGTTTTTCCGTCCGGAAATAAAAAAAGCTTTATATTCTGCAAAAAAACAGTATAGTGAAAAAACGGAAAAAGAAGACCAAAAAGAAGGAATCATAGCAAATGCGGCTGTATTGTCCCGTCTGTGACAAGGAATACCCTCTGGAAACAAACGCCCTGTTTTGTCCGGAAAGCACGGAAAACGGAGTTCATCCTTTAATCAAAAAGGAAAATTCCGAAGAATTGGCACGCGTATTTCCGACAATTCTGACAAAACGGTGGAACGATAAGAAATTATGCTTCAGCGTTTTCCGCGAATTTATGGCCAGCTACCAGCTGGCGGCGGCGAACGGAAAAGCGTCTTGGTGGGTGGAGCGTATTTTAGCGTTATCCGACGCCTGTGAAAGAATTACCGGTCGCGGTTTTATTCGCACGCCCGAAATTCAGGCCGACGATTTGGCCGAAGCCGTTGATTTGCCGAAAAGCTCTTTATTTATCAAAAATGAAACGCTGCAAATGATGGGATCGCATAAATCGCGCCATTTTGCGGGTATCATCATGCATTTGGAAACCTTGCGGGAAATCAACCGTTCCGCGGAAAAAAAGACGCTGGCAATCATGTCGCGCGGCGCCGCCGTGACGGAAGCCGCCGCCGTTGCCGCCGCCGCCGGTTATCAGCTGTATGCGTTCGTCCCTGAAAAAATCAATGATTCGGTTATTTCCGTTTTAACGAATTTGGGAACGAACGTTGTCAAAGTCGAAGAGGATCCGGATTCGGCGGTCGACGTTTGCCGTGCGCGTTATCAGGAAGCTTTGAAAAAGCTTGACTGGTTTCCGCTAACGCCGTTCGGCCACGACGTATGGTCGGCCGTTGAAGGCGCGGAAACGATGGAATACGAATTTTTATTCAACCAATACATGATTGACGCGCCTTTGGACATTCAGGTGGTTCAGGTCGGCGGGGGCAGTCTGGCGAACGCGGTAGCCAACGCGAACGCCGTATTCAAACGTCTGAACATCATCCGGAAGCTGCCGCGTTTTTACACCTGTCAAACGGCGGATTGCTATCCTTTGGCGCAGAGTTATTTTCTGGTCTTGCGCGAATTGGGACGCAAAGGCGTCGTGACGCTGCCGCCGGAACTGGCCATGTTGCTGGAAGAGAACTTTGACGCCAAGGCTTTGATAGAAAACAATCTGGGACAGATCAAAATGACGGCCGGATTGATTTCCGAGATGTATCCCAAAATCAGTCAGGACATGGAAGAGGTCTTTATCGAAGTCGGCAAAAAACGCAATGATTTTTTCAAGATATGGGAAACAGACAAGGAAAGCGCACCGGTTCACAACAGAACGTATGACGGATTGGAAATCGTCCGTCACATGCTTATTTCCGGCGGACTGCCCCTGATTGCCGGCGAACACGGCCTGAAAAAAGCGCAGGATTTAATTCAAACGCATACCGGCATAAAGCTTTCCTCCTCCGGCAGTGCCGGATTGGCGGGACTGCATTTTCTGGTCAGGAACAAATTGGTTCGTCAAGGTGAACGCTGCGGTATTTTCTTTACGGGCGTTTCTCTCAGCGACCGCGGTCTGCCGGCTGTCGAGGAAAGAATTCTCGTTCTGAATCGCGACGAAGACATTTCGAAATTGACAGCGTGAACCGTCGCCGTTGTCCACGGCCGACCCCGCGTATGACTTTGTCGCCGCCCCTGTCGCCGAAGCGGCCTATACGTTGGTCGGCGGAACCACAAATCTGTCCGCCGTGCCGGATACCTTGTCCGCGCAGGATTACGAAGACGCGTCCAAATCCTACACCGTTTCCAAAGATGCCGGAAAGCTGACCGTTTCCTTGGGCGTTTCCTCCTATCTGATCGACGGCGCCAATCCGCTGCAGGCACCCATCGTCGAAACATTCCGGACAAACACCGGCAAAAACGCTTTGAGCGTGGCGGACGACATGACGATCACGCTCAAGGACATCGACGTTTTAAACAAATCCATTTCCCTTTCCGGCGGCGCGCTTTTGAACCTGCGGGGCAGAAACTTTTTACGGGGCGGCGTCACCGGTTCCGGACGTATCGTCGGAACAGGCAATATAACGATCGAAAACGCCGTCACCGTCAATTCGATTTCCTTGTCGAACGGCACGCTGACGCTTTTGTTGAACTCCGCGCAGCTTTCGACACCGCTGATCACCGGAACGCTTGCCCTGACGGGAACGGCCGTTTCCTATGTTCCGGCGGCGGGCTATTCCATGACGGAAGCAACCTATCATATCGCTTCGGGTGATTTGTCCGGCATAACGGGCGTGACAAACGGCGAAATCGTCACCGTCGGCGAAAAACAATACACCGTCGATTTGAAAAACGACAGTTGGGATTTGAATTATTACGAAGCGGCGAACGAACAACCCGACATCCCCCGAACTTCCGATATCGAGCAGACATCCGGTATTATTCAGACATCCGACGTTGTGCAGACATCGAACCTTGTCCGCACCGTTTCCGTCGGGGAAGTTCGCAAGATCGGCCGGCGGCTGACAAGCTTCACGTCGCGGGATTTCAGCAAGCCGCGCACGACCGGAAGAAAGAAAGGCCGTTCCGGCGGCGGCAAACTGCGCACGTCGAACGTCTGGGGCGAAGCGTCCTACGGTCATATGCACATGGACGGAACGACCCCGACCGATTCAGCCGGCTTTACGCTGGGCGTCGACGGAAAGGTTTCCCACGCAGCGCGGTTGGGCTTCGCCGCGGGATATTCCGGAACAAGAAGCAACGGCATGCAGGCCGGAACCTATTCCGGATTCCTTTACGGGATGTATGTCTACAAGTCTTGGGCTTTCACGGGGTCGGCCGGATACCTGTTCACAAAGTTCGATTTGGAAGATCAGGATGTGAAGCTGGACGCCCATTCGGGCGCGGCGGACGCTTACGTGAATTACGATTTCGGGGGCGGCTTTACGGGG
>JAFYCE010000057.1 GCA_017539865.1 Alphaproteobacteria bacterium | reverse complement strand
GGTCGAACTTTGTGAACAGGTATCCGGCCGACCCCGTGAAAGCCCAAGACTTGTAGACATACATCCCGTAAAGGAATCCGGAATAGGTTCCGGCCTGCATGCCATTGCTTCTTGTTCCGGAATATCCCGCGGCGAAGCCCAACCGCGCGGCTTGAGAAATCTCTCCGTCAATGCCCAACGTAAAGCCGGCTGAATCGGTCGAGGTCGTTCCGTCCATGTGCATATGACCATAGGACGCTTCGCCCCAGACGTTCGACGTGCGCAGTTTGCCGCCGCCGGAACGGCCTTTCTTTTTTCCGGTCGTGCGCGGCTTGCTGAAATCCCGCGACGTGAAGCTTGTCAGCCGCCGCCCGATTTTGCGGGTTTCCCCGACGGAAACGGTGCGGACAAGGTTCGATGTCTGCCCGATGTCCGTTTGCTCTATCTCCGTGCCGTAATAAGCCAGATTCCAGCTCTTCTTGTCAAAGTTGACCGTGTATTGTTTTTTATCTAAGGTGACGATTTCGCCGTTTGTCACGCCCGTTATGCGGGACAAATCACCCGAAACGATATGATAGGTCGTTTTTTCGGGCGCGTATCCGGCGGCCGACGCATAGGAAACGGCCGTATTCGTGATGGAAACCGTTCCGGCGTTCAGCATGGGGGAGGATGTCGCGGCCTTGTCGAGCAGAAGTGTCAGCGTGCCGTTCGACACAGAGATCGAATTGGCGGAAAGGGTTTTCCCGACGGTCAGGTCGCCCGTCGCGACGATGCGTCCGGAACCGGTGACGCCGCCCCGCAAGAAGTTCCTGCCCCGCAGGTTCAAAATCGCCCCGCCGGAAAGGGATATGGATTTGTTTAAAACGTCAATGTCCTTAAGCGTGATTGTCATGTTGTCCGCCACGCTCAAAGCGTCTTTGCCGGTGTTTGTCCGGAACGTTTCGACGATAGCGGTCTGTTCGGAATTGGCGCCGTCAATCAGATAGGAGGAAACGCCCAACGTCGCGGTCAGTTTGTTGTTGGCGTTCGTGACGGCATAGGATTTGGACGCGTCTTCGAAATCACCGGCGGAATGGGACGCGGCCAGAGCGGACAGGTCGGCGCCGCTTGCCAGCGTATAGGTCGCTTCGGCGACGGGGGCGGCGACAAAGTCATACGCGGGTGTGGCCGTGGACAACGGCGACGGGGCTTTGATTTTTAAATCGGAAGATAAGGCGAACGTTCTCGTGGCGTTCAATAATCCGGTCGCAGCCAAAGCGGGGGTATAGCCGTTCAGGTCGAAAACGAGCGTTCCGCCGGATAAATTGACGTTCGTGACGGCGACGTTTTTCCGTCCGATGACCAAATGACCGGAAAACGCCTTTTCCCCATTGTTTATTGTTTGAAAAACCGTATTTTTACCCGCCGCCGTGCCGTCTATGTTGACGATGCCGCCCAGAAGGTTGATCGTTCCCGCCCCGCCGATGTTGATCGTAGCGTCTGAAGTGAATTGCATCCCGTCATAATCGGTGAAGGTCTTCCCCGCCGCAGGCTGGATGTTTAAAAAAGTCCGGTCGGTAGAATTGCCAAACAAATAAACCGAATTCGGGGTGCCGTTGGCCGTATTCCCTTGGAACAGGGCGTTGCCGTTAAAGGTGAGAATGGAGCCTTTATACGTTCTTATCGCTCCGCCCTGAACGGTTGCTGTGTTATTCTTAAACACGGTCGTGCCATTGAAGATGGCGGTGCTTAGCTGCGTGGTAAAAGCTCCGCCGTATTGAGCAGTGTTGCCTTCAAACAGCGTATCGCCGTTAAAGGTGATTGTATCTATCGTATCATGAGCAGTTGTGGATATGCAAAGTGCTCCACCAATTCTTGCTGTATTGTTTATAAAAGTTGTCGAACCGTTAAATGTCATAATAACATCCAATGTTCCATCTGTTATATTGTAAACAGCCCCTCCGTTAGTTCCGGATGTATTATTTTTAAACAGAGCATTACCGTTAAACGTGGCAATTGACATTTGGTTGTCAAAAGCTCCCCCTGCTTTAGGGGTAAAATTGTTTGTAAAGGTTACGTTGTTAAATATGACTTCCGCTCCGTTACGGTTAAAAAAAGCCGCTGCAAGACCACCGTTTCTGTTCGAATCGAATATGGCGTCAAAAACATGAAGTTCCTTTGCTTCATTTCTAAAGACTCCACCGCCATTGGTGGCTGTATTGTCTAATTCATCTGCAAGGTTGGAAAATGTTCCTGTAATAGTAGAGCCGTCTTCCGTGATTATCATTTTTTCGAAGACATTTTGTTCGTATCCTTCGACACCGGAACCGTAATATTCCGCCGCAAATACCGTTGACGGCAACATAAGCGCCGCCGTTGAAACGGTCGAAAAAATCGCACGTTTTAAAACCTTCCGTGGAGCGGACATGACACACCTCCGGCTATTTTAATAAAAATATACAATTTTATATTGTATCACTTTTATTAAAAACACCCTAACGGAATAAGAAAGCCAAAAAAGCCCCCGAATCGATTCTAAAAAAATCCGGCAATGACGGTTTTGTGTTTCCGGATGAGAGTGAAAATCATTAAGACTTTGAAGAAATATACGAATACAGATATGCGCAATAGGCCGCCTGCAAAATAACGGAAATCAATAAAGAAAACGCCACGCCGAAACTGCCCGCGAACATTTCCGCAAATTCTTTGCCGACCACGGCCTGCATCCCGCTATAAAAAACGATAACGGCCGACATCGGTACAAACATAAAGAAAGCAAACAACACGGCAACGGCGATATTGATCCGGCTTGACATCCGCCACGCATCCCACCAACTTAACGGCTGTCCGGCAGCAACGGCCGGCAATTTAAAAATGAAACGTACGACAAAATACGGACAAAACAAAACCGTTCCAGCCAAAAACACCAACCACGTTTGAACGGGCAGCGATAAAAAATGCTGAATCAGCGTCATCAACAGAAAAACAAAGACGCCGGACAACACCGACGAACAAAGCAAAATCCGAATCCCCGCGGCGATATAACGGCCGAATCGTTTATCGGGTTTCGGAAAGAAAATACGTCTTTCAGGATCGTCACCGAAAAAAACAATCTGTTGTGTACGCAGCATGACCGACGTCAGCAGATATGAAAAAGAACCGGCCAACAGAAAAATCATGTAAAAATTCACGTCAAACCGGATCTGAACCGTTTCCGCCAAAGACAAAGGAGGATAAAAATACGACGCCAGCAAAACGACTGCCAAAACCGGCCATGAAAAGGCGATCAAAAATACCAGCCGTTTTAAATCAAAAACAAAAGAAAATGTCGGCTTCAACAGCGAAAGCAGCGTCAACGTATTGACCATTTACAACTCCCTGACTTCCAAAACGCCCTGCACTTTGGGCAACGCGGCCAAAACTTCCGGCGTTAAGGCATACGTTTTTTCGCAAACGATCTCCACTTCCCATTTATCAGCCAAAACCGTCAGCAAAACACGGCTGCGCCCGCCGGACAGTTTTTGCAGCAAATCCCGAACGGAAGAAACGGCGTCCTGTCGATCCAAAACAATCATTATCCCGCCGGCCGTTTCGGAAATCACATCATCCAGATATTCGGCATGCTGTAAAGTCATACGCGGCTCTTCGGCGTCGTTCTGACGTTCGGCGTTCACCGTAATCAACAAAGGCTTTCCGGATTTCAGCATCTCCTTGTATCGGGTCAAACCGTCCGAAAAAAGCATGAATTCAAAACTGCCGGAAACATCGGAAGCCGCCGCAAAAGCATATTTCGTCCCCGTTTTCTTGCTGATTTTTTCCTTCAAGGATGAAACCGTCACCCCCATTTTCGCGCGAAGGGAGCTGGCTTTGGAAATTCCTCTGAGGACTTCGGCATAACTCATCGTCCGCAGACGTTCCAAGCTTTTTTCATAGCGGTCAAGCGGATGCGCCGATAAATAAAAACCGATAACGGACGATTCCATTTTCAGCTTTTCGTCCGGCGACCATTCCGGCGCGGGTGTCAAAGCGATTTTATCTTCGCTTTTTGTCTGGCCGAACAGGCTGATTTGCGAGCTGGCCTTTTCCTCCGTCGACGCTTTGGCGTGCTTCATCAGCAAATCCAGATTCGCGTGCAAAAGCCCCCTGCTCTTTTCCAACGTGTCGAAAGCGCCCGCCTTGATCCACATTTCCATGCTTTTTTTATCAAGGTTGGCCGTTCCCATCCGGTGGATGAAATCGGACACCGATTTGAAACGACCGTTTTTCCGACGCTCCGCCACAGCCGCTAAAGCCGAACCTTCACCGGCTCCCTTGACGGCCAGCAAAGCATAGCGCACCGCCCCGTTTTCCACCGCGAAATGAACAAAAGAATGATTGATGTCCGGCGGCAACAGAGGAATTTTCAAACGGGCCAGCTCTTTTTTATACAAAGCCAGCTTATCCGTGTTCTGCATATCGTACGTCATCGTCGCCGCCATGAACTCGACCGGATAGTGCGCTTTCAGATATGCCGTCTGATACGTCACCAGCGCATAAGCCGCCGCGTGCGATTTGTTGAAACCGTATTCGGCAAACTTCGCCATGCGGTCGAAAATCGCTTCCGCCAAGCTTTTCTCTATGCCGTTTTTCACGGAACCGGTCACAAACTTTTCACGTTCCAGCGGGATTTTTTCCTTGATTTTCTTCCCCATGACCTTGCGCAGACCGTCCGCCCCGCCCATCGTGTAGCCGCCCATTTTCTGCGCGATCTGCATGACCTGTTCCTGATAGATCATCACGCCGTAGGTTTCTTTCAGAATGTCTTCCAAAATCGGGTGCATATAGTCGGGATCTTCCATCCCGTGCTTGCGGTTGATGTAGCTCGGGATGCTGTCCATAGGACCGGGACGGTACAGCGAGATCACAGCGATGATTTCCTCAAACGTCGTCGGCGCCAGATCGCGCAGCACTTTACGCATGCCGCCGCTTTCAAGCTGGAATATGCCGTCCGTTTCCGCCCTCTGCAGCAAAGCGTACGTGTCCGCGTCCGTCAGGCTGATTTCAGAAATTTTCAACGCCGGCTTGCCTTCTTTGGTAATGCGGTCGTTGACCATGTCGACGGCTTCCTGAATCACGGTCAGCGTCTTCAACCCCAGAAAGTCGAACTTGATCAGCC
This sequence comes from Alphaproteobacteria bacterium, assembly GCA_017539865.1. Taxonomy (GTDB): domain Bacteria; phylum Pseudomonadota; class Alphaproteobacteria; order CAAGCB01; family CAG-977; genus UBA11549. Next base: position 35,255 of record JAFYCE010000057.1, on the reverse strand, counting down.
CCGTCGATTCAACGAATTTCATATTGTACTGCGTCACCGGCAATTCCGAGCCTGAACTTAAATCGCGGAACACAGGCACGATCTGATTCAACGGCTTTTGCCCGACGACGACGCCCGCCGCATGGGTCGACGCGTTGCGATACAATCCCTCCAGCTTTTCCGCCAAAGAAAGCAAGTGATTGACCTGCGAATCCGTCTTGCGCATGGCGGCAAATTCCGGTTCGGCCTCGTACGCTTTCGCCAACGTCATTTTCGGATCGGGCGGAACCATGCGCGCCAGCTTGTCCGCAATGAAATCCATTTGCAGAACGCGCCCGACATCGCGAATGACGACTTTGGCCTGCATCTGGCCGAACGTGATAATCTGCGCCACACGGTCGTGACCGTATTTTTCACGGACGTACTCAATCGTTTCGCCGCGCCGCGTCTGGCAAAAGTCAACGTCGAAGTCCGGCATGTTCACGCGTTCCGGATTCAAAAAACGTTCAAACAGCAAATTCAACTTCAGCGGATCCAAGTCCGTGATCTTCAGCGACCACGCCACAACGGATCCCGCGCCCGAACCGCGGCCGGGGCCGACGGGAATGCCGTTTTTCTTCGACCAGCCGATAAAATCCGAAACGATTAAGAAATAGCCCGAAAACTTCATCTTGATGATGACGCTCAGCTCGTATTCCAAACGATCCTGATAAGGTTTGCCCGTTTCAGCTTTTTGCTCTTCGGTCATATCGGACGTAAAAACATGAACGTTCAACCGTTCAATCAATCCTTTGCGCGCGCGTTCCTGCACGGTGACGGCTTCCTGCAATTCGCCGATTGTACGGGAATCAAGTTGCTCCTGCACCGTCTTGCCCGTTTTCGGATCGTCCGTCAGATAACCGCGAATCTTGTCATACATTTCCTGACGCGCTTTTTGAACGTCGTCGCCGATCGGCGCGCAATCCGGATAAATCGGCAAGGCCGGTTCGTGGAATTGCACCATAAAGCCGCAGCGTTTGGCAATATTGACCGTGTTTTCGATCGCCTCGGGCAAGTCTTCAAACAGCGCGACCATTTCCTCCGGCGACTTGAAATAGTATTCCGGGTTCAAACGGCGACGGTCGTTGACGATGACGTGCGTTTTTTCTTTGATGCACAGCAAAGCGTCGTGAGCTTCAAACATATCCCGATCAACAAAATAGACTTCATTCGTCGCGACCAGAGGCACATCATATTTATACGCCAGATCCAGAAAAGCCTGCTCGGTTTTCTCTTCATCTTCCGTGCCGTGACGCTGAATTTCCATATACAGACGGTTCGGAAAAGCTTGCATCAAAAGTTTCAATGCTTCTTCGGCTTTTTCCGTTTTACCGGCCAAAAGAAACTTGCCGACAGGACCGTTCACTCCGCCTGTCAAGCAAATCAAGCCATCGGAAAAATCTTTCAGCTTATTGTACGGAACGTGAGGCTTTTCATCCGACGGCGTGAACATGTATGCCTGCTCCGACTGCATGCGAAGATTGCCGTATCCCGTTTCGTTCTGAACCAACAAAACGATGTCGGATAAATTCGCATCGGGATCTTTGGCGTTAAAGCGTTTTTCTTCCAATCCGATATCTATGCTTGCCTGAATCCCGATAATCGGTTGAATACCGTGCGCCGTGCATTCGGTTGACATTTCAAACGCACCGAACAGGTTATTGGAATCCGTCATCGCAATAGCGGGCATACGGTATTTTTCGCACAGTCCCGTCAATTTTTTAACTTTGACCGCCCCTTCCAGCAAAGAATACGCCGTATGCACCCGCAAATGAATGAACGGAGACAACGGCAAAACAGAGGAAGCGGCTGTGTCTTGCGTCATACGCTACACCTGAACAAAGCGTTGTTTAAAAGCTATGCGTCCGCTCATACCCAATGTATCAAGTTCTTCCAATTTACCGTCTTTCAACGTAATCATACGATCCATCCGGTCGGCCAATTCCGGATTATGGGTTGCGATCAAAGCCGATAATCCCGTTTCACGCACCACATCCACCAAAACGCGAAACACGGTTTCCGACGTCATCGGATCAAGGTTGCCCGTCGGTTCGTCCGCCAACAACATATGCGGCTTGTTGGCCAAAGCTCTGGCGATCGCCACACGTTGCGCCTCGCCGCCGGAAAGTTGTGCCGGACGATGCTTTATTCTGTCTTTCAATCCCATTTTTTCCAACAAATATTCCGCATATTCGGTTGCCTCTTTTTTCTTTTTACCGGCGATCATCTGCGGGATCATCACATTTTCCAAAGCGGAAAATTCCGGCTGTAAATTGTGATTCTGATAGACGAATCCCAAATATTCGCGCCGCATTTTCGTACGCGTATTGTCATCCATATCGGAACTTGGAATACCGTTTAAAAATACTTCTCCTTCGTCGGGTGCTTCCAACAATCCGGTCACATGCAGCAACGTCGACTTCCCCGCACCGGACGGTCCGACCAACGCGACCATTTCACCGGCGGAAATCGATAAATCTATACCGCGCAAGACATCAATAATGCTTTTCCCCTGCACATAGTGACGGCGAACGCCTTTCAACATCAGAACAGGGATAACGGGCAGTTTTGCCGATGTTTCTATCTGATCATTCATAACGCAAAGCCTCCACGGGATCCAATCTGGCCGCGCGCCAAGACGGATAAATCGTTGCGGCGAACGACAGAAACAAAGCCATAATCACGACGGCGACGACTTCGACCGGATTGACTTCGGCCGGCAAGCGGGACAGAAAATAAATTTCCGCAGAAAACAAATCCGTTCCGGTCAGACTTTCCAAAAACCGACGGATGTTTTCAATGTTGTCGCAGAATAAAAGTCCTAAAATCACGCCGAACAAAGTTCCGAAAAAACCGATAGCCGCCCCGCTCATAAAGAAAATGCGCATCACCATTCCTTTGGTTGCTCCCATTGTACGCAAAACGGCGATGTCGCGGCTTTTGTCTTTAACCAGCATGATCAGGCCGGAAATCATATTGAACGACGCAACCAGAATAATCAGCGTCAGAATCAGGAACATCACGTTTCTTTCAACCTGAATCGCGTTAAAGAACGCGGCGTTCGACCTCTGCCAGTCGTAGACGCGAATCCCCGATCCGAGTTGAGAGGAAATCTGTTTTTGAACGGAAGAAACCGAATCATGCCGATCCAGAAAAACTTCCAGATTTGTGACGTTTTCATCCATATTGAAGAATTTTTGAGCATCCGCCATCGGCATAAAGATAAACGCGGAATCATATTCGTACATACCGACTTCAAACGTTCCGCCGACGGTATAGGAACGCATTCTGGGAACGGAACCGAACGCCGTCACCGTCCCTTTCGGCGAAATCAAAGTGATTTCCTCGCCGACATAAACCCCCAGCTTGTTGGCCAGCCGGTCGCCGATAAAAACGGTGTCCGGCTCAAAGAACGCCTGCGCGGAACCGCCGATCAGATTCTCCGACAGAATCTTCCTTTTCATAAAGTCTTCGGGACGGATGCCGCGGACGATCGCGCCCTGCGCGCTTCTGACGGAACTGACCATCACCTGCCCTTCAATCAGCGGCATGACCATTTTAACGCCGTTAAGCTTTTCGGCCTTTTTTGCCAAATCTTCATAGCCGCTCAAAACGGAACCCTGCATCGAATAAATGCCGATATGCCCGTTCAATCCCAAAACGCGGGAAAGAAGTTCCTGCCTGAAACCGTTCATCACCGCCATCACGATGATCAACGTCGCCACCCCCAGCACAATCCCCAAAAAGGAAAAAGCGGCAATCACGGACACGAAACCTTCTTTGCGTCTGGCCCGCAAATACCGGAAAGCCACCATACGTTCAAAAGCCGAAAAGATCATCTTTTCCTCTACCGTTTTTTATTTCGTCAAAAAATTTACAGCATCTTCGGGGGGCAATTCCCGACGTTCGCCGGTTTTTCTGTTTTTGACTTCGACAACGCCGTTTTTCAATCCGCGGGAACCGACGATCAGCTGATACGGCAAACCGATCAGATCCATCGTCGAAAACTTCACGCCCGCCCGTTCGTCACGGTCGTCATACAGAACTTCGACGCCGGCTTTCTTCAGCTTGGCGTACAAGTCTGCACACGCTTTGTCCGTTTCCTCTTTGCCGGCCGTCAGATTAATCAGGCCGACTTTGAACGGCGCGACCGATTCCGGCCAGATGATGCCGTTGTCGTCGTGGGACGCTTCGATAATCGCCCCCATCACGCGCGACACGCCGATTCCGTAACAGCCGCCCTCGAATAAGACGGGCTTTCCGTCTTCGCCGGCAACCGCGACATTCATCGGCGTCGAATATTTTTTGCCGTAATAGAACACCTGCCCGACTTCAATTCCTCTGGCGCTCAACAGATTGTCGCCGACCGCTTTTGCTTCGGCTTCGTCGTATTTTTCCTCAGTCGCCGCGTACAGGCTTGTCCATTTCCGATAAACCGGTTCCAGATCCGAATCGTAGTCGATATTCTCATCCGGAATTTCCATCGTCAAATAGCGTTTATCGCAGTAAACCTGTTCTTCACCGGTTTCCGCCAAAACGATGAATTCATGGCTTAAATCGCCGCCGATAGGGCCTGTCGAAGCTTTCATCGGAATCGCGTGAACGCCGCAGCGCGCGAACGTGCGCAGATAAGCGACAAACATTTTATTGTAAGAATGTTTTGCGCCCTCATAGGTCAAATCGAACGAATAAGCGTCCTTCATCAAAAATTCGCGGCCGCGCATCACGCCGAAACGGGGACGCACTTCGTCGCGGAACTTCCATTGGATGTTATAGAGAATCTTCGGCGCTTCCTTATAGCTTTTCAGCTCGTTGCGCACGATGTCGTTAATGACCTCCTCGGCTGTCGGGCCATAGACCAGCACGCGGTCGTGACGATCTGTGATTCGAAGCATTTCGGGGCCGTAAGCATCGTAACGGCCGCTGTCCTTCCACAGTTCGGACGGCTGCAGCGTCGGCATCAACAATTCCTGCGCTCCTGCGCGATCCTGCTCTTCACGGATGATGTTTTCAATCTTTTTCAATACGCGCAGCCCCAAAGGCAACCACGTATAAATTCCCGCGCTGCTTTGACGGATCATACCCGCACGCAGCATCAGTCTGTGGGAAACGATTTGAGCTTCGACCGGATTTTCTTTCAGTGTCGGCATAAAATAACGGGATAAACGCATTTCACTTCTCTTCAAGTATCAACAAAACAAACCAGCGGATATTCTGACATCCTGTAGGAACTCTAAGCAATCCGATTGAATTTAGCAATCATTTTTAATCCGGTGCAAAAAATAAAACAATCTGGTGCATTCCGGAAAAATTACGATATAATCGCTTATTGATTGCCGATACGGATTTTTTGGAAACAATCCATGAAAAAAACAGCATTTTCCCTGCGCATTATTCTTATTTTATCCGTTTTTTCCCTTCTTTCCTTTTTCAAATACAAACAAACGATTTCTCTGGAGATTTATATTCTTTCAACGCTTTGCGTCTTTTTTTCCTGCTTTTTCGGACCGGCTCTGTTTTTAACCGTCAATCTGCCTTTTCTGATTATCGCCGTTGTTGACTGGCATTTAATACGAATGTACCGGCTTTCCGTTACGGATGCCGCGGCATGGATATCCATGCTTATTTTGGATACCAATAGAATCGAAGTGTACGAATACCTGCTAAAAATCAACATTGCGGAATACGCGTTACTTTTTTTGGCTTTTTTATCGGCATTTTTTGTTTGGTTCTATCGTCCCGCCCGAAAAGCGCAAACTTTGTTCTATGTCGTTTTCTGGCTGGCGTTTCCGCTGAGTTATATCAGCCATATATATCCTGCAGCCCGTCTTTTTCTGATTTCCGAAGAAAAATCGGCACTGAACAAACACAACAGTTTTAAATTCGCATCCTCATCATCCCCCGAAGCGGCGCAAAACGTCATTGTCATCATCGGAGAAAGCCACCGTTACGGTGAATTTCAAGAATCATTTCAAAAGTATGAACAAAATTTCACGCCTTTATATAACTTCAGCGATTTCATTTCCAACTATGCCAATACGATGAATGCCGTTCCGATTATCCTGTCGCGAAAAAAATTCAAAGACAAGCCGGTTTCTTTCCATGAAAAATCCGTTTTTTCCCTGTTTGAAGAGGCCGGTTACGAAACTTATTTTCTGCACTATACCGACTCATCAAACTTTACCGAAAAAAACAAATTAAGCTTTATTTATAATGACGCCATGCATTTCGTCAATTTCGCAGCGCCCAAAGGCAGTCTTCATGACATACGCATTTATCGGGAACTGAATAAGATACTGACCGGAAGCAAACAAAAAAAATTCATCGTCATTAAAATGCTGGGCATTCATATCGATTTCCAATACCGTTATCCGATCGAATACGACATTCGGAAACCTTCTTTAAAAAACACGGAAAGCAAGTCGACTTTTTTTAAAGCAATCAAGGCCAAGCTTTTTTCTCTATCCGCTTCCATGTCCTCCAAAAACAAAGAAATCATTCTGAACACGTATAAAAATGCAATGGATTATTCTGTTGAAATCATACAAAACCTGTTTGATTTAGCCAAAAAGCAAGAAGAATCGACATTGGTCATGTTCAGTTCGGACCACAGTATTTGCATTTTTGATAAAGACGCTTTTCAGATACCGCCGGATTGCAAAGAAGCTTTTCATATCCCCGTTTTGTTTTATTTAAATCCGGCTCTGAACCAAACGACCGAGCCGGAAAAACTAAAAAACCTGTCATGCAATACGGACAAGCCCTTAACGCAGGAATATCTGTTCGAAACAATCGCGTCTTTAGCCGGAATTTCCTATCCGGCCGCCGATAAGGAATACGATTTAACGGAAAAATGCTTTTCCGCCCCTGTTAAACGCAATATTGATCAGATAAGCGTTCAATCCTTATACGAAGACCTTTAAGAATGTCTTTCGGATAAAACGCGTTTAATCAACGGAACCGTCACCGCCTGTTGCTTTTCCAAAGAAAGCTCGTCCGACCGTTGTGCAATATAAGACAAAGCATCAAAAGACCGTTCCGCATTTTTCAAAACATAAGCGATGACTTCCGGTGAAACGCTCAACTGACGATCAGCGAATTGTTTGATTAAAACGGCCCGCATCAGTTCATCCCCCGGAGGCAGGATTCGAACACACGGCAAGGCCTTCAGACGGGTAATCAGATCGGGGAGCTTCAACGCCCATTCCGCCGGAGCCGTTTCCGCCGTCATCAGCACGAAACCGTTTGTCCCCTTTGCCTGATTCAGCAAATGGAACAATCCCGTTTCATCGACCGGAGGCTGAACATCTTCCAAAACCAGATACGGGGCTTTATTGTCTTCTTCCGGCTTCCAGTCATTAAACGGAACTATATCCGCTTTCTTTCCCGTTTTCCGTAAAACGGTATCGGCGAACAAATGCGCCAAATGCGTTTTGCCGCATCCTTTTTCCCCGAAAATAACCGCACCGTTAAAGCCGTTCGGAAAAGAATCAATCACCGCCACAGCCGCCGCGTTTTCTTTCGCCGTAAAGAAATCGGCCCTGTCCGTCAAAGGACGCACGGGCAATCTGAACGCGGTCTGACGAAAAAGATCAGGCATTTTTGTTCGGTTTTACCGTCCCTAAATACAATGCACTTTCTTTATATTTCTGAATACCGAAACGCACCAGAACACCGATAATCGCCGCCGTCGGAACGGCAATTAAAACGCCCAAGAAACCGAACAGGCTCGCGCCGGCCAACAAAGCGAACATCACCCACACCGGATGCAGCCCCACTTTTTCACCGACCAGTTTCGGCGTCAGAACATTGCCTTCCAGCATTTGCCCCAAGAAAAACACAATGACAACGGCGATCGTATGTTTCCAGTCACCGAATTGAATGATCGACAATCCGACACTGGTCACGAAACCGATTGTCGATCCGACATACGGAATAAACGACAGGACACCGATTCCCTATCCGATCAACAATCCCAAATCCAAACCGCACAATGTCAGCCCGACGGCGTAAAAAACACCCAGACACAAACAAACCGTCGCTTGTCCGCGCACAAAACCGGAAATGATATCGTTCATTTCCGACAGAAGTTTTCTGATTGTCCGCGCCTCCTGCCGGGGCAACAATCCCTTGATGACATTGCAAAATCCGTCCCAATCGCGCAGCAGATAAAAAGCGACGACCGGCGTAATCAACAAAACCGATAACAAATTGATAAACGCCATGCTGCCGGACAACACCTTGCGCACCGTTCCCAACAATAATTTCATGCCGCCGGACAAATGTTCCGAAACCGTTTGCTGCAAATTATCCGCCTGACTTGGAAATATTCTTTTCAATTCAATAAAATAAGGTTCGACTTTATTCCACAGCAAACCGGCGTAGACGGGCAGATTGGCTAAAAAAAGCGTCATCTGTTTTTGCACAATCGGAACGATAATGAAAACGCCCAGCAGTAAAGCCAGCAACAAAACGAAACAAACCACACTCAGCGCCGCCGCTCTGGAGCGCATTTTGCGTTGCAAAAAAGTAGTCAGCGGATCTAAAAAATAGGCGATGGCAATGCCTGCGACAAAAGGTAACAGGACATCCCGCAAAACATATAATCCGGCGAAAAAAACGGCAAAAGCCGCTCCCCATATCCACAATTTTTGCATATTTGACATGGCTTTCCCCTTTTACCGCATCAAAAACGGAAGTACTATTCCGTTTTTTCTTCTGCGACAGGCATCATTGAGACATCCGTCGCGTCAACAATCGAATTGTTCTGACCGAACGGCAAAAAAGACAACTGCTCCGTCGTCGTCAATTTAAAAACGCCCGAAGGCAGAACTGTCAGCGACAACATTCTTTTGTTCATTTCCTTTTGCAGCCGTTCCAAGCTTTCGGCAAAGAAAATCGTCAGCTGCAGAACACCGGAACGAGCCGCCTGCAAATAATAAGAACTGATCAACGGAATTCTATCCAGCCGCTTTTTGATGATTTCCCATTGTTTCAAATCGGAAACCGGCGTCATCGCCACCAATGATGCGGCTTCGTTAAACTGCACCATCTGTTCGTTTTTCCACACACTTTCCAAATGCCTGACAACTTTTCCGACGGCACGGGCGAATGTGGCCGACGTATTTTTAGCCAACGGCACGGAAAATGAAAAATTCGGAATTTCGGAAGCGGTTGCTTCATCCATGGCGCGCCCTTTAACGGTAAAAGTTTGACCGTTGCGAATCAATTCGACGATCAGAATGCCTTCCGCTTCATACCGTTTAGCCAAATCCTGCGCCGCGAGCAAATCGCCGCGCAATATCCTGTCCGTACTTAAAGCCTGCGCATCGGACAAATCGCCCAACGGAACGAACAACGGAATCATATAGCTTTCCGCTTTCCGGTTAATCCAAGCCCGCAACCATGCGTTTTCCTCTTCCCACAGAATCGGGGAAGACGATACGGAACGTCTGTAAAGAGGCAAAATCAACAGCGGCTTTCCGGATGTCCGGACATAAGGAAGATTGTTCTGGCGCAATAAATCGCGAACAGCTTGCGGATTAAACCTCACATCCAGCGTTGCCATATAACGGACGGCGGATGTTTTTTCATTGGAAACGCTGATGTCCTGAACGAAATTCAGAATATCGTCCGGTACCAATTCGGGCAACTGCTCAATGACATAAGCCGGCGTAATGCGTTCCATAACGACCATCAACGCTTTTTTCTGCCCTTCCTGCATGGCCTGTTCGCGTGCGGCCGCCGCATTTTCAGCCGTTGCGTCGATTTGGATTCCGCCGGCGGAAAACATTTTAGAATCGATGGAAGCCGCCTGCGTTTGTCCGGCGAATAAGGCATTGAAGGCCAATGTCGTTAAAACGGCGTAGAAACGGAAAAAGAATCTTTTCATCTCAAGCGGCTCCCGTTGTTTTCAATCAACCGACGATATCACATTCCGAAAAGAAGAAACCGATTTCGCGAGCGGCGTTTTCTTCCGAATCGGAACCGTGGACGGAATTTTCGCCCATGGAAACGGCAAACATCTTGCGAATGGTTCCTTCGGCGGCTTTTTCAGGATTCGTCGCCCCCATGACTTCGCGATAATGAGCAACGGCGTTTTCACCTTCCAACACCTGAACGACAACGGGTTCGGACGTCATGAACGCGACCAGTTCGTCGTAAAAGGGCTTGCCGGCGTGGACTTCGTAGAAAGCCTTTGCCTGTTCCGTCGTCAGACGGACGCGGCGCTGAGCCACAATGCGCAAACCGTTTTCTTCAATGACGGCATTGATTTTGCCCGTCAGATTGCGGCGGGTGGCGTCGGGTTTGATAATGGAAAATGTACGCTGTACAGTCATAGTATCCTCATATTGTGTTTAAAGTTAAAAATGATGAGCTCTTTTATACCCGTCCGATGAAAACCTTTCAACCGGCAAATTGTTTATTTTCTGGCAACGAAGCCTTTTATTTCGGCATCCAGCAATCCTCTTTGATAATCCGTCAAGCGTCCGGCCGCTTCCTCCAAAGCTTTTTCCGCCCGTTCCGAACCGTTCTGAGCCGCCAGAGAAAGCCAGAAATACGCCTGTTCAAAATCGGCGGACATCAAAGAATAGACGCCCAGATCCAACTGCGCCCGCTTTGAACCGTGATAAGCAGCTTCTGTCAACATTGCCGCAGCCACACCTTTGGGCATATCCTTGACTTCACCCCGAAACGCCATAGAAGCCGCCATATAACGGGCTTCGATTAAATCATCCGAAGCCAGTTTATAGTTTTCAAAGGCTCGCTTGTTGTCTTTTCCGACTCCCCAACCGTTGTAATACATTTCACCCAATAAAAAGCGCGCTTTCGGATAACCGTGTTCGCCGGGGTAGACCAGATACCCGAACGCTTCCTCATACCGCTTCATTTCAAACAAATGTTCGCCCGTTTTCAATGCGTTCGTATAATCCTCCTCCGTTTCGGGAACTTTCGGCCCCTGAAAAACAAGTGTTGCCAAAGCAAATCCCAAAACGAAAACAAGCAATCCTCCTAAAAAAAAGGCTTTATACTGCAGAAAGAAAACTTTCATATAATACAGGCGATTGCTCATTATTTTCCGCTTTTTGAAAAACCATCGGTTTAATAATCAATCAAAAAATCCTTTTTGTAAAGGAATTGAGTTTATTTTCTGCTTTTAATCGGATACAGTCCGATTGCTATGCTGGACATAAACGACATTACATTGCGATTCGGCGGACGATTGCTGTTTAACGGCGCGTCGGCGCATATCTCCGACGGACAGAGGGTCGGACTGACCGGACGCAACGGAACGGGCAAAACGACGCTGTTCCGATTGATTCTGGGCGAACTGGCGTCCGATGACGGCGACATCACGATCACCAAAGGCCACCGCATCGCGACCGTCGCGCAGGAAATCCCCGACGGCGACATTTCTTTACTGGACTGCGTGCTGAAAGCCGACACGGAAAGAACGGCCTTGTTGGCCGAACTGGAAAAGGCGGAACAGGCGCAGGACGGCATTAAAATCAGCGACATTCACGAACGGCTGAACGTGATCGGCGCGGCTTCGGCCGAAGCCAGAGCCGGCGCGATTCTGTACGGTTTGGGATTTTCCGCCGAACAACAGAAGCAGCCTTTGACCGATTTTTCCGGCGGCTGGCGTATGCGCGTCGCTCTGGCGTCCGCCCTGTTCGTGCCGTCCGACATTCTGTTGTTGGACGAACCGACGAACCATTTGGATCTGGAAGCGACTTTGTGGCTGGAAAACTTTTTAAGCCGATACGTCGGCACGCTGATCATCATCAGCCACGACCGGTCTTTGCTGAATCATCTGTGCACCCGCATTTTGCATATCGAAGGATTGAAGATCCAAAGCTACGGCGGCAACTACGACGCTTTCGAACAAACGCGCGCCCTGCAAATGGAAAACGAGCAGAAGCAAGCCGCCAGAACGGAGGAAAAGCGCAAACACCTGCAAGCGTTCGTCGACCGTTTCCGCTATAAAGCCAGCAAAGCCAAACAAGCGCAGAGCCGCGTCAAAATGTTGGAAAAGTTGCCCGAAAAAGCGTTTTTGTATGACGAATCCGCTTTGCATTTCACGTTCCCCTCCCCGCAGGAGCTGCCCTCCCCTTTAATCAAAATCGAAAACGGCAGTGTCGGCTACGGGGAAAAAGTCGTTCTGTCCCGATTGAATCTGCGCATTGATGCGGACGACAGAATCGCTTTATTGGGCGCGAACGGAAACGGAAAATCGACGTTTGCCAAGCTGCTGGCCGGAAAGCTGAAACCGATGGGCGGGGAAATCTTCGCTTCAAGCAAACTGAAAGTCGGCTACTACGCCCAGCATCAAACGGAGGAACTTTCAAAAGACCTGACGCCGATACAGCAAATGCAGCCGCTGATGAAAGACGCGACCGAAACGCAAATTCGGGCGCATTTGGGGGCGTTCGGTCTGACACAACAAAAAGCGGAAACAAGAATCGAGCTTTTGTCCGGCGGCGAAAAAGCGCGCCTGCTGTTCGCCGTAATGACACGGGACGCGCCGAACATCCTGCTGTTGGACGAACCGACGAACCATTTGGACATCGACGCACGCGAAGCGTTGATTGACGCAATCAATGCCTATCAAGGCGCGGTCATTCTCATCACGCACGACCCGCATTTGATCGAGTTGACGGCGGACAGGCTGTGGCTGATTGACGGCGGACGATGCGCACCTTATGACGGCGATATGGACGATTATCGGGCGTTACTGGCGCAAAAAGCAAAAATCCAAGCCGCCGGCAAAGCGGCCGACAAGCCGGAAAAGCCCGCCGTTTCCCGTAAGGACGAACGCCGCGAAGCCGCCGAAAAGCGTCAACAGCTTGCCCCTCTGCGCAAAAAACTGAAAGACGTTGAAACGCGTCTGGAAAAGCTGAACGACCAGAAAGGTCAAATCGAAGGCATTTTGGAAGACCCGACCCTTTATATGGTCGGCATGAACGCCGCTAAAGTGAAAAGCATGCAAATTTCACTTGCCCAACTCGAAACGGAAATCGATAAAACCGAAGAGGAATGGCTGAACCTGTCCGCCGAATTGGAAGCCGCCCAGTCGGAACAGACTACCCCTTAATCAATAAAAACAACGTAGAACGCTTGGACGTTTTCAACGAACACACGACTTTTTCATCTTCGGCAAACGGCATTGCGCTGCCGTCGCGGTTTTTTTTGTACTTGCGCAAAATCAGCTTTTTATTCTTTCCCAAAGGAACGGACAGCTTGTCGCGCACGTTCCAGTCGGGCTTCCAACTGCCGGTATAGTGATGCACGGCGTAAGCGTCCGGATTGTCCGTGCAAAAATAATAATACGGGTAAATGTAGGCGTTTTCCGTGATTTTCACACGGTCTTTAGTTACGAACGTATCCGCGACCCCGTATTTTTCCTTCAATACGCGGGTAAAATACATCGGATTGGTTGTCAGGTTGAAACTGCCGTCGGGACGAATGAAGTCGATATCGTCATAAACGGAAATCAAGTCTTTAATAATTCGGGAGTTCGGCACCGTCCCGATCAAAGCCGGAGAAATGTCGCGGCAGGAACCGCACTTTTGCGACCCGATGAAAAAGTCGAACCCCATAAATCCGTCAAGCGGTTTTCTGATTTCCTCGTCCGTATCGAAATAAACGCCGCCCTCGTTCAGCAAGGCGTGCAGACGGACGTAATCGGATACGAAAGCCCATTTCTCAGCTTGAACCGCCTGCTTTAAATACCGGTTGTCCAAGCCTTCCAAATCGGCATCCGTCCATTCGCGGATTTCATAGTCGGACAGGATTTTTTTCCAGCTTTCGATACATTTCAATTCGACTTCACCTTTCGGGCGGGAACCGAACCAACAATAATGGATTTTTTTAGGTATCATTTTCCTTCTCCGACAGTTTCAACAATCAATCGACGCCACAGCTCAATGACCTTTTCGGGGGCGTAAGCCTCCATATCCTTAACAGCATTTTTCCCGAACGCCTGCCGCACCCCCTGATCCTGCATTAAACGGCGCAGTTTTTTGGTAAAATCCTGCTGATCTTTAGCCAAAAAGCCGTTATGCCCGTCGATAATCAATTCGTTGACCGACGGCGCATCCGCAAAACCGATGGACGGCAGACCGCACGCCATACCGTCCGCCAAAGCCAGAGAAAAGCCTTCGTGCGCGGACGGGAAAGCGTGAATGTCCGCCTGACGGTAAACCTCTTGGATTTTGGGATGATAGCCTTTGATATGGACGTTGTTTTCCGCGCCATATTTCGCCGCCAGTTCCATCAGTTCGCGTTCATAAGCGGGATACTTTTGCATTCCCCAAAATTCCAAATGCCAGTCGGGAAATTCCTTGAACAGCTCTCCGAAAGCCTCCACCAGCAGATGATGCCGTTTTCCTTCTTTTTCGATACGGGCGACATAAATGATTTTCTTTTTTTCAACGGAAAGATCCGTGCGTTCTTCGGGCGGGATCTGCACGACTTCGTTCGGAATCGTCACGACACGCTTAGGCGTGCAGAACCGAGCGATTGTCGGTTCATACGATTTCATCAAAACATGAAAAGCCGCCGCCCTGTCCATCACCTGCCGGTAGATTTTGCGCATATACGGCTTTTTGTGCATCAGATGCCCCAACATAATCGGCGGATAACCGTGCATCATCATGATTACGGGGACATTGTGAGTCTGTTTATAAAGCACATTCACCAAATCCACCATAAAGTAGCAAACGATTACGTCAGGCTTTTCTTCGGCGATTACGCGAGAAAAGCGTTTTACGGGACGAAACAGCTTCCCGCGTAAAAAACGATAAAGATTAAAGAACAGGTTCTTGGTTTTTCCATTAAGATTGATGAAACGGACACCTTCGTCCAAAGTCACGCCGGAGCCTTGTTTTTTATACGTATCGCACACGACGGTGACGTCGAAACCGATTCGATGCAGCGAATTGACGAACTGCGCCAGAAATTTTGTGTTCAGGACGTTTCTGTCCTTGACGATCATGACTTTCATCGGGATTTCCTTATACTTTGGCAAAAACCGCTTTTCATTTTCATGTTTTAGAGTAATTTATAGGAAAGTCAAACTAAAAGAGGATTGCGGAAATGAACGTTTTAGTCACGGGCGGCGCGGGCTTTATCGGATCGCATACGGTCGACAAACTGGTTTCGGCGGGAATTGAAACCGTTGTCATCGACAGA
The DNA here is from genome assembly GCA_017539865.1 of Alphaproteobacteria bacterium. Classification (GTDB taxonomy): domain Bacteria; phylum Pseudomonadota; class Alphaproteobacteria; order CAAGCB01; family CAG-977; genus UBA11549. The sequence goes on along the minus strand of JAFYCE010000057.1, from coordinate 20,042 downwards.
TCCGAACCGAAATACAAAAACGACAAAGCGACTTATTACCGTCTGGACTTGAACGATGCCGCGGCGGAAGACGTTTTCAAAACACACGCTTTCGACGCTGTGATTCATCTGGCGGCGCAAGCCTCCGTCGCCGTGTCCGTCGCCGATCCGGTCAAAGACGCGACCGATAACGTGATGGCCTCCGTCCGCGTGATTGAATACGGCAAAAAATACGGCGTCAAAAAAATCATCGTTTCCTCCAGCGCGGCTTTGTATGCCGTTCCGCAATATCTACCCGTCGATGAAAAGCATCCCGTCAGCTTTCTGTCGCCTTACGCGCTGTCCAAACACGCGATGGAGGAATACGTCAAACTGTCCGGTCTGGATTACATTATTTTCCGTTATGCGAACGTCTACGGCCCCCGTCAGGATCCGCACGGAGAAGCCGGCGTCGTTTCCATTTTTATCGAAAAGATGATTAAAAATCTGCCGCTGGAAATTCACGGCGACGGCGAACAGACGCGCGATTTCGTTTATGTCGCGGATGTGGCGGAAATGAATTGCCGCGCGGTGTTGTCGCCTGCGTCCGGTGTTGTGCTGAACGTATCGACGAACACGCAAACCAGTGTTAACGGTCTGTTCGCCCGAATCAAAGAAAACACGGATTACACGCTTGCCCCTGTTTCCGCTCCGTCCCGTGCGGGAGACATCAAACACAGTGTTTTAAATAACGCTCTGGCTTTGAAAACATTAGGTTTCAAACCGGAAACGGCGTTAACAGACGGATTGAAGGAAACGGTCGCGTTTTTCAAACGGACGTATTGATTACGCCTTTAAAGGATTGATACCTCGGATCGGCCTGCAGTTTTTCGGCGGCAATAATCGCTTTTTTGTGATGACGGGAATCCCGTCCGTAACGTTCTGCCATATTGTCGATGCGTTCCTGCATCGTAAAGCTTTCCCCGTGAGGCCCCGTCGTCATGTCGGCGCAGCTTAAAACAAACAAAGCGTCGGTTGCCTCCGTTACGTTGACGTTGCCGTGATCGGCGACTTCTTTCCAATAACGATAGCCCTGACGTTTTAAAATCTCCGCTCCGATTGCGGGGTGATCCCCCGGATCTTCGGCGAACTCGTAGCCGAAATCGTGCAGCATCCCCAATAAGAACATATCCTCGGCGAACATTCCGTCATTCGGGCGCAATTTTTCCGCCAACGTTCTCGCCCGACGCGCCACGGCCAGAATATGTTGCCATCGGGATGAAGTAATCATCTTCCACTCCTTTATCACAAAGCTCTGATAAAAAGATTATACAAACTAAAGTGTTAATTGTTTTCCACTTTTTTCTAAACATTTCAAAAAAATATGTGTAAAGTATCTTTAAAATTCAGAAGCAAATTAAGGAGTTGTTATGAATAAATTGCTTTATATTTTATCCGTGTTCATCACTTTGCCTCGCGCAGCCATGGCCAATCCGGCCTGTGCCGTCTGCACGGTCGCCATCGGCGCTTCGCTTGAGATTGCCAGACATCTGGGCGTTGATGACAACATTGTGGCTTTGTGGGCCGGTGCGCTGCTTGCGCTGGTCGGATACTGGGTGATTTTGTGGTGCAACAAGAAAAAATGGTATTTTCGAGGACGCGACGCCTTGATGATGATTCTTTCCGTCGGTTCCGTCGGCTTTATGTATATCAAAGATTTAATGTATATGCCGCGCCCGATTTTATATGTATTGTATTTGGATCCGTTCCTGTTTTGCGCCATTGCGGGAGCGTTACTGTTCATCTATACGGAAAAGCTGTACTTTTGGATGAAAGCGCGCAACGGCGGACACGCTCATTTCCCGTTTGAAAAGGTCGTTTTGCCGCTGGTCGTTTTATTTGCAGTCAGTGTATATTTGAATTATTATCCGATTTTACCGATGTGATAAGGAGGAAACGATGAAAAAAATAGAAACCGTCAAATAATTCGTTGAAAAAATCGACGCGAAGAAAAAAGCCAATCCGAAAGACCTGTCTTCGGATCAGGACTTGACGATCGCAATCATGAACCTGATTTCAATCGAGGAACACCTGATTTTCTCCGGCGCAAAGACGGAAAAGACCGCTTTCTACGATCTGATTGAAGAAATCCGCGAAACCAGAAAACAGCTGATGCAGAAAGTCATTCCGGCCTATGAAGGCGAAGTCTGGTGCATTTCAAAGCATTTGTTGGCCTCCTCCATGCGGCTGATGGAAGTCGGCACGAAACAGCAGAGCATGGGCAACAAAAAAACGGCCTACGATTTGTTTAACAAAGCGTATGATCTGTACAGCCTGTTCTGGGGGCTGAACATGAACATGATCAACCTCGACGATGTGAAATGGATTGAAGACAAAGCGGAAGACATCAAAAAACTGTCCGCCAAAGTCGATGAAGTCATGGGCAAAACCGCGCCGGTCGAAGCAACGGTTCCCGTCACCGCCAATGAGGAAGAACCCGTCGGCGCTCTGGCCAAGATGAAACGCTTCGTGCGCAAAGCGGTTGATTGCTGCATTGAATAAAAAAAGCGGCTGGAAAATCAGCCGCTTTTTTATAATTTTTCCGTTAATTGTCGCGTCAGCTTCAAAGCGCCGTTAAAATTCAAATGGTCGGCGTCGGCGAATTCGTCATCCGCAAAGCCGGCCGGTTCAATCAGAGATAAGCCGTGTTTTGCAACGACTTGTTTAATATCGGCCAAAACATCCTCTCCTTTGGCCAGTTCATTTAAGATTGCCGCATAATCCGACCGCACGGGTGCGTTGGCCAATATCAGCTTTAAGGTTGATTTTTCGCAAAAAGAAATAATGTCGTCCAGCAAAGAAAGCTGATTTTTGTATTTCCGATAAATTTTAAAGTGATGTTCGACCCTTTCCCGCGTTTTGTGCGTTGACGGATTGGTGTGCAAGCCGACAAAATCATAGCCTTGCGTGTAAAAACCGCCCGAGCGGGGAGAGATCATCCGGACGATTTCATCATAAAAAGCATAATCAAAAGACGGATTTAACGAAAAATCGAATTTCATTCCGATTTTCTTTTCCAATATCCGGCAATGCCATGCGTCACCGCCGCAAACCAGACTGAAACCGCCGTTATAAAAGGAACATAAAAGAATGACGTTCTTTAATTTCGGGCATTTTGAAGCGGCAAATTTCAACGATTCAAACGTTTCGTACAAACTGTTGGCGTTGAACGCGTAATTGTAACCGAACCGTTCCGCCGGCAGAACGAAAGGTATCAAGCCGAACTGAGCGTGGCTGTCGCCTAAAAGAAGCGTATCAATCTTATCCGCATTTGCCAACAACCCTTGGTGTTTATGCCAAACGCTGTCGAAATAACCGGCATACGGTTCTATATCCAGACATCCCCACTTCAATTCGTATTTTTTACGCAAAAAGCGACGCTTTTCCTTATTCGGAATCCAGCACAAAAACGCTTTGATGATTTCCCTTTTCAATCCCATCGGAAGCCTCTGATAAATCAAAACCCCGCAAAGCCTGACTGCTGCGGGGTTTAAGATGGTGCCGCTGGCGTGAATCGGACACGCGACCCCTTCCTTACCAAGGAAGTGCTCTACCACTGAGCTACAGCGGCGGCGTGAGCCAGAAGATATAAGAAATGTCCCCCCTATGCAAGCAAAAAATATTTTATTGATGAAGTTTCTTGAAAAATCCGATACTCTGTTCCGCAGTTTGATAAAAGGATTTAAGATATGGCGAAATCTGAAGACAAAACGGAAAAACAAGCCGAAATGTTGCGGCACAACCTGATTTTGCGCAAAAAACAAATCGAAGAACGTAACAGGATCGCAACCGAAAAAAAGAAAGAGTCCGACGGGAAAGAACTTGCTCCGGCCGACAGAGTGGATTAAAAAAGAATTAAAACAAAAGTCGGACTTTAAATAAAAATGGATCGCATTCGCATCATCGGCGGTACGCCTTTAAACGGCAGAATCAAAATCAGCGGCGCAAAAAACGCGGCTTTGCCTTTGATGGCGGCCTGCCTGCTGTCCGATGAAGAGCTGACACTGACGAACCTGCCGCATCTGGCCGACATCATGACGATGACAAATCTGCTTGCCCAGCACGGGGTCAGGCTGACTTTGACCGATCAGGACGGCGGCGCTTTGTGTTTTGACGCTTCCCGCATCTTCAATCTGAAAGCCCCTTACGACATCGTGCGCAAAATGCGCGCGTCCATTTTGGTTTTAGGCCCTCTGCTCTCCCGTTTCGGCAAGGCTAAAGTATCCCTGCCCGGCGGCTGTGCCATCGGGACGCGCCCTGTCGATCTGCACCTGTCCGCTTTGGAAAAGATGGGAGCGGAAATCAAAATCAAAGAAGGTTACATCGTCGCTTTCACGAATGAAAAAAAACTGAAAGGCGCAGAAATCGTCTTTCCGAAAGTCACCGTCGGCGGCACGGAAAACATCCTGATGGCGGCGACTTTGGCCGAAGGGCGCACCGTCATTAAAAACGCCGCAAGAGAACCGGAAATCACGGATCTGGCCGAATGCCTCATTAAAATGGGGGCCGAAATCAAAGGACTGGGAACGGATACGTTGATTGTCGACGGTGTGGAACGCTTGCATTCCGCGACACACAGAGTCATCGCCGACAGAATCGAAGCGGCTTCGTACGCGATTGCCGCCGCCATTACACGCGGCAGAATAGAGTTGACGGATATTTCCCTTAATCTGCTTTCCGCCGTCGCCCACGTCCTGACCGATATCGGCGTCACGATTACCGAAACGGAAAACGGCTTTGTCACCGACGCACAGGATGCCTATTTAATCGGCACGGACGTAATGACGGAGCCATACCCCGGTTTTCCGACCGACGTTCAAGCCCAATTAACGGCGCTTTTGACAACGGTCAGCGGCGCCTCGCTGGTCACGGAATCCATTTTTGAAAACCGCTTTATGCATGTTCCCGAACTGGCGCGCATGGGGGCGAACATCAATGTACACGGCGTTTCTTCCGCGATTATCAGAGGCGTCCGGCATCTTTCCGGCGCGGAAGTCATGGCAACCGATTTGCGCGCATCCATGGGATTGGTATTGGCCGGACTGGCAGCGGAAGGGGAAACGATCGTCAACCGCGTTTATCACCTTGACCGCGGCTATGAACATTTGGAAGACAAGCTGTCTTCCTGCGGGGCGAAAATCGAACGCCTGCACGGAGAATAATAAAAATGTCGAAAACCATTATCGCTTTGCCGAAAGGCCGGATCTTGAAAGAAGCGGCTCCTTTTCTGTCGCATACGGGCATTCAGCCCGAAGACGCCTTTTTCGACGAAGACTCCCGTCTTTTGCGTTTTAAAACGGACGATCCCGACGTGGAACTGATTCGGGTCAGAAGCTTCGACGTGGCGACTTTCGTCGCATTCGGCGCGGCACAGCTCGGAATTTGCGGCAACGACGTGTTGGCCGAATTCGATTACTCGGAAATTTACGCACCGCTTGATTTGGGCATCGGAAAATGCCGGATGTCCGCCGCCGCTCCCGCCGGATACACCGAGGATAATTTAGCCCGAGCCGGTCATGTCCGCGTAGCGACAAAATACCCGAACATCACGAAAAAATACTATCAGTCCAAAGGAATCCAAGCCGAATGCATCAAATTGTCCGGAGCGATGGAACTGGCGCCCACGATCGGCCTGTGTCATAGAATCGTTGACGTCGTTTCTTCCGGCGCAACGTTGAAAGCGAACGGACTGACTGAAATCGAATCGATCATGGACATTTCCGCCAGATTGATTATCAACCGGACGACGTTTAAAACAAGAACCGTCGAAATGACCGCTTGGCTGGACAAATTCAAAGGAGCTTTAAATGACCTTGAAAATTGATATCCGCGATAATGACTTCGAAAAAAGATTTCAATCGTTTTTGAACGCCAAGCGGGAAAATGCCCCCGACGTTGCCGCGACCGTTTCGGAAATTTTAGAGAACGTCCGCAAAAACGGTGACAAAGCCGTCCTTGAATACACGGCAAAATTCGATCGGCTGAACCTGACGGCCGAAACGATGCGCATCAGCGTGGAAGAAATCGAAAATGCCGTTGCCTCTTGTAACAAAGAAACATTGGATGCGCTTTATCTGGCGGCGGAACGGATAGAGGCTTTTCACGACAAACAAACACCGGAAAGTCATTTCTTCAATGATGAAACCGGCGCTTTGATGGGATGGCGGTGGACGCCCGTAATGGCGGCGGGGCTTTATGTCCCCGGCGGCACGGCGGCTTATCCGTCTTCGGTTTTGATGAATGCGATTCCCGCCAAAGTCGCCGGCGTTCAAAGAATCGTGATGGTCGTCCCCTGCCCCGACGGAAAAATCAATCCGTTGGTATTGGCGGCGGCGGACTGCGTCGGCATTGAAGAAATCTATCGTATCGGCGGCGCACAGGCAATCGGTGCTTTGGCACACGGTACGGAAACGATTAAGCCGGTCGACATGATCGTCGGCCCCGGAAACGCTTTCGTCGCTGCGGCGAAACGGCAGGTTTTCGGCCGCGTCGGCATTGATATGATTGCAGGGCCTTCGGAAATTCTGGTCATTGCGGACAAAACGGCAAAGCCCGAATGGACGGCAGCGGATCTGTTGTCCCAAGCGGAACATGACGTTTCCGCGCGCTCCGTTCTGATTACCGATAACGCAGATTTTGCAAATGAAGTGAATACGGAAATCGAAAAACAGCTCAAAACTTTGGACAGGAAGGCTATCGCCCGCAAAAGCTGGGAGGATAACGGCGCGATCATTCTTGTGGAAAATTTGAAAGGACAAGCCGGCGCTCTGGCGGACAGGATCGCTCCGGAACACTTGGAATTAAGCGTTGAAAATCCCGAAGAACTCTGCCGTCACGTTCACCACGCCGGTTCGATTTTCCTAGGTCATCACACCCCCGAAGCAGTCGGTGATTATATCGGCGGCCCGAACCATGTTCTGCCGACAGCAAGAAGTGCGCGCTTTTCATCCGGACTGGGCGTGCAAAGCTTTATGAAGCGCACGACGATTCTTTCCTGTACAGACAAGACATTGAAAGAAATCGGCAAAGCCGCCGTTTTGCTGGGTCAAGCGGAAGGGCTGACCGCGCATGCCGCCTCCGTTCAAAAACGTTTAAGCAAATAACGGAGGAAAAAATGAAAAAACTGTTTGTCTTGTCTTTGTTGTCAGGGCTGTTTGTTTCAAACGCGCAAGCCTTGGAAGTCATTGATTTGCCCGAACCGCAAATCGATAAAAGTTTTACCTTGTATGACGCGTTAAAAAACCGCAAATCCGTCCGTTCCTATGAACAGAAAACTCTGGACGCGCAAACATTGAGCAACATCCTGTGGGTGGCTTACGGCGTCAATCGCGATGACGGACGACGCACGATCCCGACCGCACGCAATGCCAAGGATTTATCCGTTTACATCGCCGATAAAAACGGTGTCTGGCTGTATGACGCGGATAAAAACGAATTAAAACAGATCACGGCCGAAAACATCATGTACGCTTTCGGTTCGCAAAGCTTTATGAAAGACGTTCCCGCCGTTTTAATCTATGCCGGCAGCGATAAAGAACACAACTTTTCCGTCATGCATGCCGGATCGGCGTATCAAAATGTCGAATTGTACGCCGCCGCCACCGATTTGGGATGCGTCGTGCGCGCCATGTTCGACAAAGCGGCCGTCGCTAAAGCCTTACAACTGCCGACGGGACAACACGTCATCGTTACGCAGGCGATCGGATATGAAAGAAAAGATTAAAACTTTCATCCCGTAACGGATAGAGATTGACTTTTTCATCAGTATCCATTAGGCTGTCTCAGCTACGTTTTGTTGAAATACGGTTCTGCGTTAACCATCTGGAGGGGTGTTTTAATGATTGGGTTAGTTGTCGCCGGTATTGCCGTTGTTCTTTTGATTTTCTTTTTGTGCTTTAAAATCACCTTTACCGAAGAGGAAATGGAAGAAATCAATGCGATGAAGGAAAAGGCAAAAGAAAAGGCAAAAGAAAAACCAAAGAAAAAAGTCGCGATAAAGAAAGAGGAAGAACCGAAAGAAGAAGAAAAACACCGCCGGAAAATCCGTATGGATAAAGCGACGGAATTGCTGGTTCAGGTCATGGAAGACGGCTCTGTTTCCGAAATCAAAAAAGCGATGAAAAACGGCATCAATATTCAGCAAAAACTGCAGGACGGTCAGACTCTTTTGATGATTGCCGTCAAAAACAATCCGTCTACGGAAGTGGTTCAGTTCCTGTTAAGTCAAGGCATCAATATCAACGATATGGACGATAACGGTCAAACCGCCTTGATTTTGGCTTCCGCATTCAACCCCAATCCGGAAGTGATAAAAGTTTTGCTGAACAACGGCGCGGACAAAACGATCAAGGACAAATCCGGAAAAATCGCCGCAGATTATGTCGTTTTGAATTCGTCCTGCTTCGGAACGGACGTTCCGGCGTTATTGAAATTAAAACAAACGGGTTAACGGCATTAAACAGATACCGGCAAAAGTCGCCCATAACGCTTCGCGGTCATGCTTATATTGGCGCGAAGACGGAATCAATTCCTCCACTGTCACATAAACCATAATTCCTGCAACAAGAGCAAAAACGCCGCCTAGTAAAGCATCATTGAGAAACGGATGCAAAATCCAAAAAGCCGCCATAGCTCCGACGGGTTCGGCCATACCGGACAAAGCCGTATACAAAACGGCTTTTTTCTTATCGTGTGTCACATAATAGATCGGCACGGCGATACAAAGTCCTTCAGGAATATTATGAATGGCAACGGCGAGAGCGATCGACGCCCCCAAAGATAAATTTTCATATCCGGCCATAAAAGTGGCAATTCCTTCCGGAAAATTATGCAGTCCGATAACAATGACGGAAAGCATTCCCGTTCGATAAAGATTTTTGTGTGCAGCCTCTCCCGTTTCAGGATTGAAATCTTCATGCGGAACAAACCTGTCAACGACGGCTGCTGAAAAAACGCCGGCCAACAAACATAAAACGGAAACCAAAACAGCCTGCTTTCCGGATAATTCCGTTTTGAACAGCCGTTCCGCTTCGGGATATAGCTCTAAAAAAGAAACGCTGAGCATGACGCCGGCGGCCAAACCCAACGCGACAGCTAAAACGCGTTCATTTTTACCGGAAGAGAAAAAGACGGGAAAACAACCTAAAACCGTTGCCGCTCCGGCCGCCGTGGAAAGAACGAACGCATGAACAGCCGGAGCGGAAAACATTTTCACCTCTTTTTATTTATGAACACGGACAGCTTTTTGCCACGGCCTTTTTCTTGGCCGCCGGCTTTCTCTTGGCCGGTGTGCCACTTTTCTTGACCGGCTTGGCAACAGCCGAACATGGCGTAGCCGGCGCACTCAAACATTTTTGAATGCACTTTGCCGCAGCTTCATTCGGCTTGGCGTCCCCGCCTGTCATACCGATTTTGGCATATGTCAGCTTCTCGATGGCCTCTTTTTCCTTTTTAGCTTCTTCCGGCGTAATCAAACCGATATTTTGCAGCATTTCGATACGTCTCAGTGCGGTCGCCCCTTCCAAAATATCGCGCGGAACGGGTGCCGCGTCCATACGATAAAACGGATTGGACGGCAACAGAGCTTCCAAAATGATTTCACGTTCGGCGGCATGCTCGCGCGGTGTAATCGCCCTCATTTCCAAAGCTTCACGCAAAGCATTCAATCGTCCGACGATAACGTCGCCCGTCGGCGCTGGCAAATCCAGCCCTTTGGCCGCCGGCGTCAATGTATACGGCAACAAACCGCCTAAATTGACCGTACGTCGGGATAGCCATTCGTCCGGCGTCACGTATTTTTCATCACGCAGACGGTTAAACGTCAAAAAGCGCAAAACGAGATTGCGGTCGCCTTCTTCCAACATATCCAAGCCGCCTTTTATTGTTTCCCGACTGACAGACGGTTCGCTTTTCTTTTCTTCTTCGGAAGCGGGAAAACCGGCCAAGGTGAAAACGGCATTGTTTGTTTTCGGATCGATCACCGCCAACTGCGTCTGCGGCAAACTTAATGCCGCCAATCTGGCTGCGATGGTCTTTTTCAAATCTTCCGGCGGAATGTTGCGTATTGCTCCGAACACGCCGATACCGGCGCTGTCAATATCAACCGCCTGTTCATACATAGCTCTGGCTTGATTGGGATATCCCAAACTTTCATAGGATAATCCGGCGATCATAATCGCATACAAATCATCGGGATTATCCAGCAACGCTTTTTGAGCATAATGCAGGGCTTCTTCATTCTGTCCGGTCGACCAATTCAAAATAGCCTGCTCCGTTTTTGTTTTAAACAAAGAATCCCCCGGCGTGGAACACCCGCAAATCAAAGTCGATACGGTCAAAACAGCGGCGCTGACCGTTCCTGATAATTTTCGGCGTATATTCATGACATCCCCCATTTTTTCCGCAAATTTTCCTTATTCATTAAAAACCATTGCACGGCAATGATTGATAAAGCCGTGTTAAATTTTCCCTGAGCCAGCATTTTTTCGGTTTCTTCAACAGATAAAACGACAATGCGAATATCTTCGTTTTCAGACGGCAAGCCGGCATAAGAAGCGACGTGTTTTGAATCAACGCGGCCGCAAAACAGAAAAAACTTTTCAGAACACCCCCCCGGAGAGGAAAAATATTCAGCGATCGGTTCAATATCCGAAACATCCGCACCGGCTTCCTCTTTAGCCTCCCGAACTGCCACTTCTTGCGGTGTTTCACCTGAATCGATCATGCCCGCCACGCATTCCAAAAGCCACGGATGCTCTCCGGCGACAAAAGCGCCGGCGCGTATTTGTTCGACAAAAACCAATCGTTCCATATCCGGATCATACAATAAAACGCCGGCGGCCTTTCCGCGCGTCATCACTTCTCTGGAAATCAAAGGGCTCATTCCGCCGTTATAAAGCGGAAATTTCAAAAGATACTCATCCACCTTGAAAAATTTTTCATACAGAGGCGTTTTTTTTATTATTTGAATATTTTCCCTTTTTCTTTCTATCATATTTTTTAAATTCTCCTCCGGACGAAACGGATATAGTATAGTGACTAAAGATTAACAAAGCTCAAACATTTCGAAAGTCCCGACCATGGAAATTCTGACTGCCGAACAAATGTACCAAGCCGACAAAGAAACCGTTGCAAGAATCATGCCGGAAATACAACTTATGGAAAACGCCGGTTTTGCTGCGGCTTGTCAAATTGCAAGAAACTATCACAAATGTCCCGTTTTGATTTTATGCGGCACCGGCAACAACGGCGGAGACGGTTTCGTCGCCGCCCGCATTCTGGCTCAATGGGGATGGCCGGTGGAAGTCGCCATGACCGAAACGGAAGAAAAGATGTCCCCCTTCGCCCGTTTCAACGCGAAACGCTTTCACGGAACGAAACGCCGGCTTTCCTTCAAACGATTGGCTAAACCGGCCAAAAACGGAGGGCTGGTTGTTGACGCCATCTTCGGCATCGGCCTGTCGCGACCGGTTCAAAGCGATATTGCCGATTTTTTCAACGCCCTTAACGAAAGCCGCTTGCCCTGCGTCGCCATGGATATTCCCAGCGGCGTTCACGCGGACACCGGAGAAATCATGGGAGCGGCGCCGATGTGTGAAATGACCGTGACCTTCTGCCGACCGAAAATCGGACATTACCTTTATCCCGGAAAAGAATATGCCGGACGGCTTGTCGTTTGCCCTATCGGCATTCCCGATGACATCGTCCGAAAAACGGGAGCCTCCTTTTACGAGAACACACCGGAACTTTTTTCCATTCCCGAAGCGACGCCGTATGATCATAAATATTCACGGGGAGCCGTTCTGATCCGTTGCGGGAAAATGATCGGAGCCGCCCGCTTAGCCGCTCAGGCCTGTCGCCGTGCCGGTGCCGGACTGACAAGCATTTCCTGCCCTTCCGCCATATATCCCATTCTAGCGACCGACACAGCCGGAACCGTCTTACAAACGGCGGATACGACGGAAGAATTTTCCGCTCAAATCAACACCGATAAAATATCAGCCGCCGTTATCGGTATGGGAGCCGATGAAAACGAAGAAACGAAATCCCTTTTGCGTTTAATTGCCGCTTCCGGCAAACCTTTTGTTGCGGATGCGGGAGCCTTGCCTTTCATTAAAAGTCTTAAAAACCGTTCCCGCGCCGTTATCACGCCTCACACGGGAGAATTTGCCCGATTGTTTCCGGAGCTGAAAGAAAAAAACAAACTGCAGAAGGCTTTAACGGCAGCCAAAGCGCTGAAATGCACCGTCGTTTTAAAAGGCGCGGACACGGTCATTGCCGATCCGAACGGAAAAGCGGCCGTCAATGCAACGACCGGCTTTGATTTAGCGACCGCCGGAAGCGGCGACGTCTTGGATGGCATCATCGGCGCAATGCTGGCCAAGGGACTGCCGCCGTTCGAAGCCGCCTGCGCCGGCGTTTGGCTTCATTCCCGTGCGGCGGAAAAAGCCGGAAAAAATCTGATTGCGGAAGACATCATATCCTGTTTAAAATAGGCGCATGTACATTTTCTATTTGCTGCGGCACAAATTCTGGGTCATGTATTACTGCTTCAAACACGGGTTGTTTTGGCGGGGAATCGTTCACGACTGGGACAAACTGCTGTTGCCGTCCATGTTGTACATCTATTCAAAATACTATCCGAGGATTCGCGAAATCAGGAACACGGACGGACATTACAATCCGTGTGCCGCACCGCCGGATTATCAAAGAGCCATTCTGGCGCATTTTCACCGTTCCCGCCATCATTGGCAGCATTGGATTTTATCCGATGACACATCTTTTGCCGCTTTGGACATGACGGAAACGGACGTGCGCGAAATGATTTGCGATTGGGCGGGAGCCGGCCGGACACGACAAAAAAAGAAATGGAAAAAAGAAAACGTCCGCGCGTTTTTTAATAATACGCGCGATAAAATGGTTCTGTCGGAGAACACAATCCGCTTGATCGAAAAAAATCTGGACTCAATGGGATTCTGAAATCAACTGAAAGAATTCTTTTTCATTCAGTTCAACAACGTCTTCACCGTCCATGACGTCGGCGATATAACGGTTGTCGATTTTAAAAGTACCGTTTTCCCATGCGTATGCCACACGCGCGCCATATTCGTTGAATTCGATCTTAACGGGAACGACACCGACTTTGAAATAACGAAAGAAATCCGTATCCGTCATCTTTCCGCTCCCGTCCTTTTGGCCATAAACGCCGCCAAAGACGGCTGTTGCTGAAGTTTTAATTTCCGGCCTTTCGTCCGTTTGTTAAACGACAGTGCGGCATGCATATAAATGCCCTGACAGATTTTTTCCCGTAAAGAAATTTCCTTCTGTTCGGATTTTGTTAACGGACGGTCTTTCGCTTGCGCCGTTATCGTTCTGATTTTTTCATAATGGCGATGGGTTTCTTTATCCGCCTGAGCGAAATCGCTTAACTGAATCTGCATTTCAACGGCGAAACCGTTCTTTTCGGGAAAAATAAATTTCAAATCCCGATAACCGCGTTCGTTCGGCCTGTCGATCCGGTCGACTTCGCGCAAAGGAACGGCATGTTTTTTGACGGCTTTTTTAATGATATCCAACTGCTCCAACGAATCGCAAATCACACGGCAGCGAGCCAAATCCTGCAGTCGGGACACATCGCCGCGATATTTAGCGGACAATTTTTCCTCGGCGCGTTCACGCCCCTTCAGAGGTGCGGCCACAAACGTACAGCCGAACTTCTCGGACAACATTTTACCGAAAGCATCCAGCTCCGGCTTTGCTTCGGCCGCCAGCTTATAAGCTTCGTCCAAAGTCTTCGGAATACATCTTTCAACCATTGTTCGCGCTTTACAGCCCCCTTTGCGTTCAATGTCGGAAAGGTTTTATTGTATCGCTTTAATCCGTTTTTTTCAACAGGGGATATTAACGCCCGATTCCCTGACAATCAAACCCCAGACGTTTTGCTTCATTCACATTCAAAAGATTACGCAAATCAACGATTTTAGGAACCTTCATCAATGTTTTGAGTTTAGCCAAATCCAACGATTTAAAATCGCTCCATTCGGTCAAAACGGCCAAGACATCGGCATCTTTTGCGGCTTCGTAAGCGTCGGCGGCATAATTGATCCGGTTTCCGACCAGTTTTTCAGCCGTTTTCATTGCCTTGGGATCGTAAGCCGTGATTGTCACGTCATGTTTTAACAAAGCGTTGATAATCTCCATAGCCGGACTTTCGCGGCAGTCATCCGTACCGCCTTTAAACGCCAAGCCCAAAACAGCGATTTTCGGTTTTGCTTTTCCGTCAACCGCCTTCAAAATGCGTTCCGCCATTTCCACCTTGCGGGCATCGTTCCGGCGAATCGTCGTTTCAATCAACGACATTTCGACACCATATTTTTTTGCCATACACGCCATTGCATTCGTGTCTTTGGGGAAACAGGAACCGCCATACCCCGGCCCCGGATTCAGGAATTTTGCGCCGATACGCGTATCCAGTCCCATCCCTTTAGCGACTTCATACACATCGGCGCCCGATTTTTCGCAGAAATTCGCCATTTCATTGATGTAGTGAATCTTCATTGCCAAAAACGCGTTGGAAGCATACTTGATTGTTTCGGAAGAACGGCGCTTGACGAACAGCATATGCGCTTTATCGCCGAACGGCTTGTATAATTCCTTGATAGCAGCGGAGGCTTTTTCCGTATTCGCTCCGACAATGATGCGGTCGGGATTGAAAAAGTCGTGCACGGCAAATCCTTCGCGCAAAAATTCCGGCAGGGAAACAACGTCGAAATCGGCTGAAGGATTGACTTCGCGAATGATCTTTTCCACTTCGTCACCCGTTCCGACAGGCACGGTCGATTTATTGGCGACGACCGTATATCCCGTCAAATGAAGAGCCAGTTCCCGCGCGGCGGCATGAACGTATTTCATGTCGGCTTCCTTGGTTACGGGATGCGACGGCGTCCCGACGGCCAGAATGACGATATCCGCATCTTTTACCCCCTCTTTCATATCAGAGGTAAAGCGCAACCTGCCCGAAGCGGCGTTTTTATGAAACAAATCCTCCAGTCCGTCTTCAAACAGCGTGATTTTTCCGGCTTTCAGATCGGCTATTTTTTCTTTGATGGCGTCAATACAGACGACTTCGTGTCCCAATTCCGCCAATCCGACACCTGTCGGCAAACCGACATATCCCGTTCCGATGATTCCGACTTTCATATCAGCCTCTTTACGTCAAAAAATTCTCTTTCTATCCGGTTATACTTTTTTCCGCGCTGCCTTGCAAACTTTTTTATGTATTCCAAGCATTCAGGAAAAACACATAACGCTTGCACAAGAAAGGGAGCGACTTTAAAATAAACGGAAAATCAAATTTTGTTCCAAGGAGGGGCTTTATGCGAATCAGATCTTTTTTATTGTCTTTCACGGCATTGTGTTTAGCGGCGCGAACAGCGGCGGCGGACGCGACGGTCGTTCCGCCCGATGCGGTGAAATCTTTGAACGTCACCGTTTACAACAACGGACTGGGATTGGTCAAAGACACGCGCTCCGTTTCCTTTAAAAAAGGGGAAAACGCCCTTTCCTTTCAAGGGGTGTCCGCGCAAATACAACCTGAAACGGCTTTATTCGACGGTCAGGGACTGAAGGTGCGCGAGCAGAATTTCTATTTTGATTTATTGTCACGCGAATCCTTGCTGCGCAAATTTCTGGGCAAAGACATTCAAGTCATTGAAACGCATATGGCCAGCGGCAAGAAAACGATTGAAGACGCCAAAGTGTTGTCCGTCGACGCGGGACTGGTTTTAAAAATAGGCGACAGAATCGAAACGGATTACAACGGCCGCGTGATTTTTCCCGACATTCCGGCTGATTTGTACGACCAGCCGACGCTGACGATCAACGTTGACGCCGACAGGACCGGCACGCAAAACGTTGAATTAAGCTATCTGACAAACGGCCTGACATGGCGGGCGGATTATGTCGCCGAGCTGAACGACGCGGAAGACCGAATCAATCTGAACGGCTGGGTCACGTTGACGAACACGTCGGGCATCGCCTATAAAAACGCCGACATTCAGTTTGTAGCCGGCTCTGTCAACCGGATTCGTCCCGTTCAGCGCCGCCCGATGATGAAAACGGCACGCGCGATGATGATGGAAAACGCCGCCGTTGCCGACGGCATGACGGAAGAGCAGCTGATGGACTACCATCTGTATTCTTTGGGACGGAAAACGGACATAGCGTCCAATCAGACGAAACAGCTGGCTTTGCTGTCGGCATCGGGAGCCAAAGTACAAAAGGAATACAAGTTCACCGACATTGTGCCGACATACAGAAGCCATGGCAATTTCGGCGAATTTGAATCCAGAAACGCATCGGTCGTCTTGAAAATGAACAACGACAAAGCGTCCAATCTGGGACTGTCCCTGCCGTCGGGCATTATTCGCGTTTACAAAGCCGATTCAAAGCGGAACATGTTCTTTGTCGGGGAAGACAAAATATCGCATACGCCTGAAAACGGCAAAATCACTTTGAATCTAGGCAACGCTTTTGACGTGACGGCGCAAGGCAAGGAAACGGCGTACACCGCTTTTTCCGAAAAATCGTACGAAGCGGGATATTCTTTAACGTTTAAAAATGCGACGGACAAACCTGTCAAGGTCACTTATTTGCAGGATTTTTCCTACCAATGGTCGATTACGGATTCTTCCGTTTCCTACCGTACGCCGACTTCACGGCAGGCGGAATGGACGATTGACATACCGGCGAAAGGTCAAACCGTTTTGAACTATACGGTACGGATGAAAAGACCATAAAAAGCCATGCTGACGTTTTTTAGCCTGCTCATCATGCTTTTTGCCGTTCCGGCCGCCGCGCAGGAACGGCTGAACTGGCAGCCTTTGGAAATCACCGTTGAAGAGGATGAAGACGCATCGGACACGTCTGCTTTCCAACGGGCGGACGGCCGTTTCAAAAGTTTGATGACCGAACTGAAAGACAGTGTGGAACAGAAAGCCAAAAAGAAAAACCGGAAAGTTCAAGCCGTCAATCAGGAAACCGTTTATTCCGCGATTGTTGAAATGATAGAAACATCCTATCCGGGAGGATTGGAGGCGATGGTCAAAACCAATGAAAAATTGGAAGACGACATTTACCGTTTGATATTGACTTTACCGAAATACGCCTATCAATACATCGGCCCCTTCATTCATGAAATGCCGTACGTGTCGGAACGTATCTTGAACATCCCCGGAATCAAAGAAACGAAGGGGAAATTCCCGACCCGAATTGCGCCGCAAATGCAGGAATATGCCAAAAAGTACGGCAAATACATGTCGACGCATTTATACATTTATCTGATGCCGGAAGCATGGGCTTTTCCTGAGCGGGAAAAAGAAACGTTCAAAGGGTATGACAAAATCATTTCCGTTGACAAGGACGGTAAAGCGGAAGGCTTGTTTGACATCCGCAATCCTTCTTTGTTGACAAAGCATAAAATGCCCGATCCCGCGAAATACCAATCCGGTGAAGCCTTGGTAAAGAACGTCCGCCCGCAAACGCCGGCCGAACAGGTCACGCAGACATCACCGTTGACGGAAGGCGACGTGGAAGCCGCTCTGGCCTCTTTCGAAAGTATCAAGCAGGCGTTCGGAACAAACCGTTTTGATGATTTTCATACGGCTTTGCGGGATATGTCGCTCAGCGACAACAATCTGATGGAAGAATTGTTAAATCCCATGCAGATGCTGGTTGATAAAATCAACCGCCTGCCCGAAAAGGAAAAATTCGCCGCAGCAGTTGCCAAAAACGGCTTCACGCCTGAAAGCTGGGGCATTACCGTTGATAAAATCATCAAAGCGCGCCGCGTTGCCAATATGAGTCCCGCCGTCGCTTTAAATCTGGCGACATGGCGCAGATTGAAAAAGCCGCCCAAGTCGTTTGACGTTCTGACGCCGCATGACCGGCAGGTTTCATGGGACAGCATCCGGCTTTTTTTAGGAATGTACACCTCGACGCGTGAAAACCTGCTTGCAGTAAAAAATTATGGTGATAATATCCGGAAGGTTTTTGCAACTAAGGATATGATGGTTATCGAAGCGCCCGTTTACGGGGTTTATTAGCAAAGGATATGACAAATGGGTTGGACAGACGAACAAGTGGAAGAACTGAAACGCCTTTGGGAAAAAGGGTTGACGACCGGTGAAATCGGCAAAGCGTTAGGCGTTTCGAAAAACGCCGTTGTCGGCAAAGCGCATCGTTTGGGATTGAACGGCCGCCCGTCCCCCATCCGCCGCGGAGATGAAGAAACGGAAGAAACGGTTTCCGAACCCGTCGAAAAGAAAAAAGAAACAAAAGTCGCCCCCCCAAAAAAAAGCGCGGCGAAGGAAAAACAAAAACTGTTCACCGTCAATGATTTGACATCGACATCCTGCCGCTGGCCGATCGGCGATCCGAAGGATGAAGATTTCCACTTCTGCGGAAAGGAAGCATTGCCGGACAAGCCTTATTGCGCCGAACACGCGGCAATCGCCTATGTTTCCGCCAAATCTTTAAGATAAGAACAATCCGAATCAAAAAAACGCCGTTTTACATCGGCGTTTTTTTATGTCCGAAAAAAAGAGCTACAACAAAACGTTATTAACGATAAAAACATGGAAACGTATTCTTTTATTTTTTGCGACTCGGCGGAAACAATGGATTTTTTATAAAAATCAATCTATCTGGATCAATCATTCACATTGATTACTCCTTTGACTTCAATGCTCGCAGACCTTCTGCATTGCAGCAAAGGAGTTTTTTTCTGCGCATAGCTATAAGCTTTTCTGAACCACGCACCCAGCGCGGGGTTTTCTGATTACAAAAAAAGCGGAGAAAAAATTCTCCGCTTTTTTTGTAATCATTACGATTAACGATAGAAGAAAATCACCGCAGCATTACTGGCAGAACCGCATCCTGTTGACGCATCAGCATACGACATCGGATTCAAATCGGTTGATCTGTTTGTTAATGTTACACCCGTACTCTGTGCACCTGTAGGCAAGGCAGTCGGATCAGCGACGTTCGCACCATTTGTAGCTTGCACAGCTTCCAAGCCCGAAGAAGAATCGCCCCATGCCTGCGTTGCCAAAGAAACGCACGCGCTGGCCGGTAAACCTTTATAAGCGATAAAAAAATGCTTTTTATCAGTAGAATACGCCTTCATCGTGATAGCACCGCCATACGGATTAATCATTGTGGAAGCGGAGCAGGTTGTATCGGAACACATTTCATCCGTTAACGCGCCCATCTTCTGCAAAATCACAGCATTATCAACAAGTGCGTAGTTTTTCTGAGAAGCCGTCAACGTACGAATGTTCGTGACCAACGTTTGAATCTGGTCTGTCGTCTTGGACACTTTAAATTTATTCATCGCCTGTGAATAACCGGCGATACCGCCGACCGACAACACGCCGATAATTGCCAGAACACCCAGCATTTCAATCATGGAACGGCCGGATTCCTGTGTATGTAATGTATGCATATCTTTCATCCTCGCTCTAAATTAACGATAGTAAAATGTAACCGCAGAAGTACTTGCCGATCCGCATCCTTGTGAAGCAGACGCATACGACATCGGATTTCCGCCGACGGGCGTCCCGTTATCCGGCGTCACCATCTTAGCAGTACCGTCCGCAACTGACGAGGTAGATCCCGGAGCAGTTCCCGGCGTCCCCGGAGTCGTGGATGTTGCCATAACGCCTTCCAAGCCCGAAGAAGAATCGCCCCATGCCTGCGTTGCCAAAGAAACGCACGCGCTGGCCGGCAAGCCTTGATAAGAAATATAAAAATGCTTATCTCCAGTACCATATGTAGCCATTTTAATTGAGCCGCCATACGGATTAAGCATATTGGAAGAGGTGCACGTTGTATCGGAACACATTTCATCCGTTAACGCGCCCATCTTCTGCAAAATCCCGGCATTATTAACAAGTGCGTAGTTTTTCTGAGAAGCCGTCAACGTACGAATGTTCGTGACCAACGTTTGAATCTGGTCTGTCGTCTTG
>JAFYCE010000056.1 GCA_017539865.1 Alphaproteobacteria bacterium | reverse complement strand
TCGTGCCTAATCGATGCTGTCTGATGACGGCGGCAGCGTGAACCAGAGAAAGTGCGCCGGCGGCCAAGCTGGCGTTTTCGTTTAAAAGAATGGTTTTCTTATCCATATTGACGGCGCAGGCAATCGTTCCCAAAGCCTCGTTTTTGATAGAAATCCCGCTTTTGTTCAATTCAATCAAAGCCCCTCTTCCAGTCGGACATTCTTTCAAAACATCCTGTATTGAGGCTATTCCCGTTTCACTCATTTTTTTTCTCCCAAGAAAACAAATAATGTTATGATTATAGACAAAAAGAATCAAAAATCAAGAAAAATAAGGCTATTGGGGGGGGTAATCAAGTATTTGATTTTATTGATATTTATTATTATTTTTACCGAAAAACATCGTCTATAATTCGGTTGTCATAAAAGGTTCAAACAAAATTTTTTCGTCTTTTCAAGCCCCTTTGGGAGGCGGCGAAACGGACGATAGCGGTATTCTGTACAGCAATATGTAATCGCCGCCGATAAAAATCGTAACGGAATAAAAAAACGCCGGAACGGGAAAGATCACCCGTTTTTGACGGCGCTGATAAATGGCATGAATTCGTCAACGACCTGGCGATAAACGTCTTTTTTGAAAGAAACGATCATGTCGACGATTTTTTCGACCGGCATCCATTTCCATTGATTGAATTCGGCATCGGGTTTATCCAGATTGATTTCGCTTTCATTTCCGGTGAATTCGAACAAAAACCATTTTTGAGTCTGACCGGCAAAGGCTTTTTTCTTTTCGCTGACAAAATGAACGCCCGTCGGAAAATCGTAGGTGTACCAATGTAAACTTTCGGCAATAAGCGTAACGGAGGAAATGCTCGTTTCCTCATACAATTCGCGCAAAGCGGCGGCATATTCGTCTTCGCCTTTGTCAATGCCTCCCTGCGGCATCTGCCATGCCTGTTTGCGGCAGTCCGTTCTGTGAGCCATGAAAACGTCACCGGCGGCATTTAAAACCATAATTCCCACGTTCGGACGATAAAGCTTTTTATTGTTCATTTTTTTTCCTTTGAGCAACATAATACGATAAAGGAACGAAAGTAACTTCGGGAACGGGATTCTTTTCCGTCGGTTCAAGGGATTTCATCCATTCTATCGTTGTCAGTAAAGAAATCGGAACGGTTTCTATCCGGACGAAAGCAAAGCCTTTTTCCAATGCGATTTGGCGTGCTTTTTCCAATCTGACGCGGATGGCGGCGCGATGAAATTCGTTCGCGATATGGATGTCCGGTCTCAGAGCGTCTTTGAACAACGGCATGCGCGGATTATCCGTGCCGTCAATATAAATCAGACCGCGCTGTTCGATTTCATCGAAAAACGGCTTCATTTGCGATCCCGAATAGGAAAAGTTTTCATTGGAGGCTGCGGTCAATCCGATATAGGCGACATCCTGTCCCAAAACTTTATGCAGCCGTTTTCTGTTTTCCTGTTCGGGCAAGCCGGAAACAAGCCCTAAAGGCCCCGGATCCGTTTCCGGAAACATTCCCTGCTGCATGGGTAAGTCAAGCAAAGTTTCATGACCTGTTTTGCGCGCGTCGGTAATGTATGTTTTCAGCTTTTCCGTATAGGGGCTGAAAGACAGGGAAACAACATCCGGCAAAGAAGTGATTGCCGAGCGTGTCGCGTTATCCCGTTTTCCCAAACCGGAAAATAAAATAGCGATATAGGGCGTCGCCGGAGGCGTTTCCAAAGACTTTCCATAAGCGGAAAAAGGCGTTTTTCCTGTTTTTTCAACCGGCAGTTTGCCATAGCGGGACGTTTCCTGCAGTTCGGGCAGAGGATCGATGATGTGTAAAGGAATGACCGTTTGGGAAGCGGCTTTTTTTATCAGGGAAAAATCGGGTAAAGATCCCATCAGATTCGTTTGAATCAAATCAGGATGCGGCAAATCGCTTCGAGCGCCGATCATCGGATCCGGCGGGGTTGGTTCTTTCAAGTTTACGGGGATGATTTTCTGCCCGTTTTCCGACGAAGGAATGTTTTCATCCGGTTTGATTCCGGATTTTTCAACAACGGCCGTTTCCTGCCGTTCGGCGGAAGCTTTTTCTTCATTCATATCCGGAGCGGCGGATTTTTCATTTTCCCGCTCCATTCTCAATTGATGCAGTTTTTCGATCTCTTCTAATTTTTTTTGTTCCTCCATATCCTTTTCTTGCTGCAGTTTTTGCAGCTCGGGCGTTTCCGGCAGAACGGACTTTTCAATCAATCCGGCCGTTTCGGGGGAACTTTGGATGATTTCCCGCAATGCTTCGGCGGTCTGTTCAATATCCGTATGTTCTTTTTCCAACTCTTGAATCAGTTGAAGATTTTCCTGTGACGTCGCCGCCATTTCTTCCGGAGACTGTTTTTCCTCCGGCGGTTGCGGATTGACCAGAGAAGTTTGCCGGATTTCCGGTTTTGTCAGATAATAAACCGTTTTGATTTCAGGCGATTTGAAAAAACGCGTGTAAACGCCGGCAGCCATACAGAAAAATGAAATAAAAGCCAGAAAAGAAACGACTTTGAAAGCCCGTTTCTTTCCGGCAATCAGTTCCTTTTCGGAAAAAGGGGAAGTCTTTTTTTTAGAAGCCATTCGTTTCCCTATCTCGACTGATAAATGCTCATTGCTTTGACAATGTCAATGGCGCGATCCAGCTGATAATCTTCAGGTTTCTTTTCTTCCGCCGGTTTTTCATCAAACGGATCCGGCTCCTTTTCCTTTTTCTTTTGAACTTTTTTGTTTTTTAACGCTTTTCCTTTGGAAGCGTTCGTTTTGTCTTCGTCCTGCTTGGCTAAAGCGTTGGGCAAAGTGGCTTCCGCAAAATCGTCGGAACGCAAAGCGTAATATTCGACATGACCCGGCGGAATTTCGATGTCAGGCTCAATTCCTTTCGCCTGAATGGAACGGCCGGACGGCGTATAATAGCGCGCGGTCGTCAGGCGAATCGCACCAAATCCCGTAATGGGAATGACGGTCTGAACGGAGCCTTTGCCGAATGAACGCATGCCGACGATGACGGCGCGTTTATGATCTTGCAACGCGCCGGCGACGATTTCCGCTGCGGAAGCGGAACCTTCATTGATCAGAACGACAATCGGTTTGTTTTTAGTGATATCGCCCTTTGTTGCATTATAGCGCTGCATTTCTTCGGCGCGGCGGGGGCGGGTGGAAACGATCTCGCCTTCGTCTAAAAACAGGTCGGCGACCGATACCGCCTGATCCAGTAGTCCGCCCGGATTGTTGCGCAAATCAAGAATGTAGCCGGCTAAATCGTCCGGATTGTCTTTCTGAATTTTAGCAATGATCTTTTTGATATCGTTTGTCGTCGTTTCGCTGAAAGAGGAAATGCGGATGTAACCGATCGACGGGTCTTTTTCTTCGGTTTTAACGGAACGGATTTTGATGTTGTCACGCGTCAAGGTCACATCAAACGGTTCTTTGTTCTTGCGACGGATGGTCAATTTGACTTTCGAATTGACGGGGCCGCGCATTTTTTCAACGGATTGTGTCAGCGTTTCACCCAGAACGGTCGTGCCGTCAATGTGGGTGATATAATCGCCCGCTTGAATGCCTGCTTTGAATGCCGGTGTGTCGTCGATCGGGGAAATGACTTTTATCCAGCCGTTGTCCATGGTGACTTCGATGCCTAGACCGCCGAATTCGCCTTTGGTTTGTTCGCGCATGTCTTTGAACGTTTCGGCGTCCAGATAAGAGGAATGCGGGTCTAAGGACGACAGCATGCCGTTGATGGCGTATTCGATCAATTTGTCTTCGGACACGTCTTCGACATAGTCGATTTTCGCCCGTTTCAGCGTTTCGCTGAAAATGTTGAGGTATTTATAAACGGAAGCGGATTGTTCCGTTTTGTTTTCATCTTTTTTGGCTTTTTCTTTTGCCGCAGTCGTGTCCGTGCAGAAAAAGGCCAATAGTATCATTGAAAAAAATACGCTGAAACGTTTCATCTTTTCTTCCTTTATCCCTTATTCCCTTGAGCCAGCCAGCCGGCAGGATTGATCGGCTGACCGTTCTTTCTCAGTTCAATATACAACGTTGGTTTCGTTTCCGCCACCATTATTCCTACGGGTTCGCCAGCCAGCAAAGATTGTCCGACGGAAGTGTCCAGCCGTCCGATGCCGGCCAGCAAAGTGTGATACCCGTCGCCGTGTTCGATAATCACCAGTTGTCCGTAACCGCGGAACGGGCCGGCAAACAAAACCGTCCCGTCGTAAGGCGAGATGACTTGCGCGTTGGCACGGGTGGCAATCATAATGCCTTTGGAGGAAATGCCCGCTTCGGTCAATTCACCGTATTTTTTGACGACCGTCCCTTTGACGGGGTAGGGAATGCGGCCCTTGGCGGACATGAAAGCCCCTGTCAGATTTTCCTGTTTTTTACGGACGGCGGCGCGGCTGCGGCTGTCGGCTTCCAATTTAGCCAACAATTCTTTCAGGTCGCCCGCCTGTTTGGCCAGAGTTTCCGCCCGATCTTTCGCGCGTGAGCTTTCGCTGGCGAAAGCGGTCTGCAGCTGCGATTTCTTTTCAATCAGTTTGTTCATGTCCCGACGCTTTTCGTCCAGCCGTTTCGCCATCGTTTTGATTTGGGCGTATTGCGCCCGAATGGCTGTCGTTAAGCTGGCGATCCGGTTTAAATCCTTGCGCAGCCCTTCGGTGGAATATTCCAGTCGGGGAACGGCTTCGCGCAACAGAAGGGCGCTGCGCAAAGTGTCCTGCGGCGCCATCGGCTGTGCCAGCAACGCTTCCGTCGGTTTGAAGGCCAAAGACTGCAAAGCGGCCAGCAAGTGCATTTTTTGCACTTTGCGAATGTCCAGACGCTTTTTCATCAAGGCTTGCTGCGCTTCAAATTCGGAAAACTTCTGTTCCAACCGGCTCAGGCTTTCTTCCTGTTCCTGAATCGAACCGGCGGCCGCGACCATTTTTTTTCGCACATCCAGAATTTCCTTTTGCACGTTTTTGGCTTTTTCGCGCAGCTGTTGGTGTTCTTTTTTCGCTTGTTCGATCTGGCTGTTAACGCGGGACAGTTCGCTTTTCGCAGAAGCGGAATTTTCCGGCGCGGCAAACGAAAAGGACGCCGGAAGAAGCCCCGCCAAAACGGCAAGGCAAAACAGTCCGGTCGTCCTTTTCAAAGCCATTCTTTATTTTACCAGCAGAGATTTACCCGTCATTTCCGCCGGCTGTTCAATGCTCAGCAGCTGCAACAACGTCGGCGCCAGATCGGCCAGCCGTCCGCCTTCGCGCAGTTTATAGCCGTTCTTGTCGTTGAACAGAACGACGGGGACTTCGAACGTCGTGTGCGCCGTGTAAGGAGCGCCCGTCTTTTCGTCCTTCATCATCTCGCAGTTGCCGTGATCCGCCGTAATCAGCATCACGCCGCCGACTTTCTTCATCGCTTCCTCCAAGCGGCCGAGGCACTTGTCCACCGCCTGCGTCGCTTTGATCGCGGCGTCCAGAATGCCGGTGTGGCCGACCATGTCGCCGTTCGCAAAGTTGACGACGATGACGTCGAATTTTTCCTTTTCGATCGCATCGACCAGAGCGTCGCAGACTTCAAACGCGCTCATTTCCGGTTTCAGATCGTAGGTAGCGACTTTCGGGGAGGGGATTAAAATCCGTTCTTCGCCTTGGAACAAACGTTCTTCGCCGCCGTTGAAGAAGAAAGTGACGTGCGCGTATTTTTCCGTTTCGGCGATGCGCAGCTGCGTCAGTCCCGCTTTGGAAACGACTTCGCCGAAGATGTTGCTTAACTGTTCGGGCGGGAAGATCGGCTTGACGAAACGGTCGTGATCCGCCGAGTACTGCGTCATACCGACAACGGCGGCAAACTTGACCGTTTTGGCGCGGGCGAACTTGTCAAACGGCGTGTCGGCCAGAGCGTACATGATTTCGCGGGCGCGGTCGGAACGGAAGTTCGCAAACAAAATCGCGTCGCCGTCGTTCATGCCCGTGTAGTCGCCGATAACGGCCGGAACGACGAATTCGTCATAGACTTTCTGGTCGTAAGACGCCTGAATCGCGGCTTCGGCAGTCGGTTGGGCGACGCCTTTGCCGGACATCAGCGCGTTGAAAGCCAGTTCAATACGATCCCAACGGTTGTCGCGGTCCATCGCGTAATAGCGGCCGGACACCGTGCCGATATGAACGTTGTTCATCGCTTTGATCTTGGTTTCAAATTCCTTCACATAGCCCAGAGCGGAATCGGGCGGAACGTCGCGGCCGTCCAGAAAAGCGTGAACGACGACGGGGATGCCGGCTTCGCTGACGATTTTCGCCAAAGCGACG
>JAFYCE010000055.1 GCA_017539865.1 Alphaproteobacteria bacterium | reverse complement strand
TATCTTTCATTATGATTACTCCTTTGACTTCAACGCTCGTTGGTTCACCAGACCTCCTGTATTGTAGCAAAGGAGTTTTTTCTGCGCATAGCTATAAGCTTTCCTGAACCACGCGCCTAGCGCGTGGTTTTCTAATTACAAAAAGAAAGGCGGAGTTACCCGCCTTTCTGTATTTATATATCTGACAGAATTATCTGACAGATATTTTTATTAAAATCGTTAGTTTTTTAAGAAACTAAGCATTTTTTCCTCCTTTCTTTTTGGCAGAAAGGAAATGCTTTTTATGTGTTGACTAGACATAAGAATCATGTCTAATATTTAAAGGCTAAAAAACATATCAGCATTTCTTTCTGCTGGTTACTGAAAAGGATGCAAGAACACAATATCTCGCGTCCTTTTCTTATACAACACTACTGTATATAGTTGTTTTTGATGTTGGCAACAGAAAAAAAATATTTTTTTGTTGACAGTGAAAGCCGCTGTTTTTAGCACATTTTTTAGCTGAAAAACGGTAAAAAAATTAACGATGTTTTAAGAATTTGTCGAAATAGAAAATGACATCCTACTCGTTCAGCCAATCGACCACATAAACGACTTTTATACCGTCTTCGGTGATGCCTGTGTAAAGATTGTCCGTTGTTAAAATGATTTTTTCAAAACTGTCGCGAACGTCTCTTAAAACTGAAAGCTCTCGTTCTCGCGTCGCTTTATCGGACAGACTTTCACAGACCTGAATGTATTTTTTGCCATTGCTGTCAAATGCGATAAAATCAATCTCCTTATCACCGACTTTCCCGATGCTGACCGTATAGCCGCGCCTTAAAAGCTCGAAGTAAACGATGTTCTCGATCAATCTGCCCGTATCGGAAACTTTTGCGACCAGAAAGTTCTTCAATCCGCTGTCAATAACATAGTACTTTTCAAGACTGCGTAAGAAGTCTTTTCCTTTCACGTCATATCGTCCGACCGGATAAATGAAGAAGGCGTTCTTTAGGAGAGTTATGTATTTTTCTATCAGTTTGTTGTTCGCGGAAGGGATGCTTTTTTCATTTGCCAGAACCTGTGTGATCTTGTTTACCGAGGTGATGTTTCCGATATTGTCCGCTAAGAACAAAACAAGCTTCTGCAGAACGGCAACATCTTTGACATCATTTCTAGATAAAACGTCTTTCATCAAAACCGTGTTATAGATTCCTTCCAAAACCTGTTTTGTTTTTGTTTCATCAAAGTCACAACTGACCAGAGACGGCATACCTCCGAATTTAACGTAAGAGACAAACTTTTCTCTTATTCCGGTTCCTTCGGGGAAAGTGTAAAAATCCAAAAATTCTTTAAAGGACAGTGGCAGCATTTTGATTTCAACAAACCTGCCGGACAGATAAGTGGAAAGTTCGGAAGACAACAAATACGCATTCGAACCGGTCAGATAAATGTCCAATCGTTCATTCAGAAAGAGAGAATTTACAGCTTTCTCCCATTGAGGAACGCGCTGTACTTCATCAAGAAAAACATAAACTTTTTCCGTGCCATCGGGAAGATGATCAAGAACGAACTGATTCAAAGCCTTGTAATCCATGCCGTCGTATTGCAGGTCTTCAAAGTTCATAGACAGAATATCCTGCCCCGGAACGCTTTGATGTTTCAATTCGTCAATGTACGTCTTCAGCAGACTTGATTTGCCGCAGCGGCGAATACCCGTAATCACTTTGATAAAGGGCTTGTCTTTAAAGTCGAACAGCTTTTGCATATATAACGGACGGACAATCATCTCATTTCTCCTTTAAAGAGATAATATCACAAAAAGGATACTTAAAAACAGACTTTTTGTAAAAAAATCCAAAAACAATAAAAATCTTGTTGTTTTTAGAAAAATTTTCAGCTTCGTTTAATCCTGATTTTTTTCTGTATCTGTTTGCTTATGTCGTTTGCGAAGTCTTATTAGAAGCGTAACTTTTCATCAGAAAAACGCCTTTTTCTGTTGCTATATCGACGGTCTCCTGCATCAGATGAGCATAAACAGAAACGGAGCGTGTATCTTTATGTCCTAGGGCTTGGCTTAGAATAAACTGTGAGGTTCCGTTCATTGCCAGATAAGAAGCAAAGGTTCTCCTTAAATCGTGAACGTGAAGATTGTTGATGTTCGCATTTTTTAGAAGGGTATTAAAAAAGTGCTTTATGTCTTGTATGTGCCCTGTTTTGGATTTGCTGGGGAAGACCCATTCACATAAAGTTCCGTTTTTTTTCTGCTCGTCGCGGAGCCGTAGAAGCAAATCTCTTATTTCCGGTTCAATTTTTTTCTTGAGAGGGGTGTTGTTTTTTGTATCAGGCAAAGACAGCAAAGATAAATTGAAATCTATATATTCCCATTTTAAGGAAAAAACGTTGCTTTTTCGAATGCCTGCGAACAGTAAAATATAAAAGATTGTTTTGTAAAATAAGGGGATCCGCTCAAGCTGTTCCATGAAACGTGATAGCTCTTCCGTGTTTAGAAAGCGGTCTCATTTTTTTCCGGATTTCTTTTAGGAAATTTTTCAGCAGGGTTCTTTCCTGAAAACAAACCATTATTTTGTGCCCATGTAAACATTGCAGATATCCAAACGATTGTGCGATTGGCAGCAGTAGGAGTTGTTTCAGAAATATCTTTATGCAGCTTCTTTAAATCATCTTGAGATATAGAGGAAACCTTACGTTTGAATAAAGACTTCAGATGCTTTTTTAAAAGATATGTCTTATCGCGTAATGTCGTTTCTTTGTTTTTCTGTCCGTTTGTTTTTTCGTTTTTACCCAAATATTTTTCAAGCAAGGTCTCAATGGTTATATCTTTTGAAAGAATATGTTTTTTCTCATTAGGATTTACGCCAGCGTTAATAAGTTTGAACATCTCTTGTGATTTTTTAATTGCATTTTCAGGCGTAAAAATTCGGCTGTTGTAAATTCCTAAGATAATGTTTTCAACTCTTCCGTTGACGGCGGGGATGCGTTTGGACATAGGAGGGATTTGATAGATTTTGCCTTTGTAGCAGACCGTCCAATCATTGTTGATTTTACGCTGAACTTCCACGAAACACACATCGTCAATATCTTTAGCCCAATCAGGCAAAGGCGTATAAGCATTGCCGTTTCTGGCAGGTTTTGAGAACATTTTGTTATGAGCGCTCACATATTGTTCAAGGTATTTGTTTGCGCTTTCCATATCCTGCCCGCCGTCAAGTTTCATTAAGGGGATAAGGCGTTTTTGATGAACGCCGTTGTATCGTTCGACCCGACCTTTCGGGCTTGTTCTTCCAACTTCGTCAGCAGGAGGATTTCGTCATAATGCGGGATTTTCATTTGATAAACTCCCGCAAGAATGAACAACCGGATCAGGCGGGACGGACATTGTTTTTCCGCGACAAGCGCGTCCCAAATTTCTTTTTCTATTCTGAACGTCTTATGAATCATAGTCATAATTTGCCTCATAAGTTGACGTTCAAGCGTGTGTGACGGATAAAATTTTACAGCTGTTTAGGGGTGATTTCAAGGGCGAGTTGACGGGGTATTTTTCGCTCTTTTTCGGACGAAATGCGCAGTCTGGAAAAGGGATAACGACTTTCCACTCCGGAAAAGAAGACTTTCGGCATATCGGATCGGCGAACACGGTTCTTGTCCCTTTGCGGTGTATGTTCGATTACGCCCGTTCTCTGGGATTGGTGGATTTCAATCCGGTCAAGGAATTGCTTCTTCAAATGAAAGACGCCGTTCAACAGGCGGCGGATAAGCTTTCACGAAAGATTGCCGGATTGCTTGACATACCTGAACGATGCGCCAAGCCGGAGGACGTGAACATGTTTCCGCGGGGGATTCATCTTTACAAGCTTCACCTTGTAAAGCCGGAGGAATATCCGCGTCCGATCCCCTCCCGAAAGCAGAGGGCGGCGGGGTGATCCGAGAGGGGCGGCGTCCCTTTGGCAAGGGGGCAGAAGAAATTTTGCCCTAACTTGCTATGTCAGATTTTTCTGCCGTGGCAAAGAAGCATAAACAAAGAAATACCGCCGTAAAAAGATGTTACGGACGAATACGAACCCTACCGATAGAGAGAGAGAAAGTGACAGAGATAGAGGAAGAGAAAGAGATATTATCCCTCTTTCCTTTAGGTTTTCCCCTTATCGTTCAGCGAATCGAGGCTCTCTATGACTGATTTTATGTGTTGTGATGTTCTTGCAGGGTTTTGATAAAATACAGCAAACTTTCACGCCTATCCGAAGCGTGCCGGCATAAAACGATGTCGAATTTTTCCGGACAGGCGAAAGGCGTCCAACCGAATTCGCCGGTATGATCGTTTAAAAAAGCGGGGGCGAGGCAGACGGCGGAACCCGCCGCGACGTGTGTCAAAGTCGTATCGTGGTCGGCGCTGTTGAAATACCGGATCTTTCCCGTTTTTATAAGCCTTTGCTGAACTTTGCGCAAAGCGGGCGGGGATCCGCCGCCGACCAACAGCGTTCTGCCGTATAAATCTTCGGCGGTTATGGCTTTTTTCTTTGCCAGCGGGTCGTCTTTTTGCGTAATCAGGGAAATCCCGCACTCGTAAAGCGGATAAACCGTAATGTCGGGAACGTGCCTCAATTCAAAATCCATCGCGATCAGAATGTCCTGCCTGTTGTTTAAAAAAGCGTCCGGCGCGTAAAATCCCGTGAAATGCGGCGTAACGGAAACGGCGGGGAATTTCTTTTTCAGTTTGACGATCGCCTGCGGCAGGAAACGCAGCATCGAACGCACCGGCAGACCGATCGTCAGGGCGTCCGAATATTCGGCTGAAAAGTTTTGTCCCTGCTCCACGGCGTTTTTCAATTCTTCGCGAATGGAACGCAAAGCCGCGCAAAACTGCGATCCCGCCGGTGTCAAAGTCGCCCCCTTGCCGGAACGGTGGAATATCCGGAATCCGATTTCGTCTTCGAAGGATTTGATTTCATAGGATAAAGTCGGTTGGGAAACGCACAGGTTTTCCGCGGCTTTGTTAAAGTTCAGCGTTTGCGCCAGTTCTAAAACGGCATTGATCTGCTTTGTGTTCATAATAGAAATTTTCTATTGAATATTAAAAGTTTCGATTTGATTTTTATATTATATCCGGCTACCGTTTTTGTAAACGGATAAAAGGAGGAACTGAAATGAAATATGTGAAATTGGGCAATTCGGCGTTGACGTGTCGAAAATCTGTCTGGGGTGTATGAGCTTCGGCAAACCGGGGAGCGAAAACGGCGTTTTCCCGTGGGCGAAAGATTACGACAATGCGAAACCGATTTTTAAAAAAGCGGTCGATCTGGGCATCAACTATTTCGATACGGCGAACGTTTACCAACTGGGCACAAGCGAAGAAATCACCGGACGCCTGATAAAGGATTTGGGCTTGAACCGCGACGAAATCGTTGTCGCGACCAAAGTCCACTTCGCGATGCGGGAGGGAAGACCGAACGGAGCCGGTTCTTCGCGCAAGAACATTATGGCGGAAATCGACCATTCTTTGAAACGTCTGGGATTGGATTACGTCGATCTGTACCAGATTCACCGCCTCGACCGCGAAACGCCGTGGGAGGAGATCATGGAAGCCCTGCACGATGTCGTCAAATCCGGCAAGGCGCGCTATATCGGGGCATCGACAATGTTCGCTTGGGAATTCGAGCGGCTGAACAATATCGCCGAAAAGCACAACTGGACGAAATTCGTTTCGATGCAAAACCAGTACAACCTGATTTACCGCGAAGAGGAACGCGAAATGATGCCTTTGTGTCGGGACAGGAAAATCGCCGTCGTGCCGTGGTCGCCTCTGGCGGGCGGACGTTGCGCGCGTCCTTGGGGGACGCGGACGGAACGGTCGAAAATCGACGCCGTTTCCCCGATGGTCTGGGGCGCGACCGAAGCGCAGGACAGAAAAGTCGTTGACGCTTTGGAAGAGGTGTCGAAGAAAAACGGCAACACGATGGCGCAGAACGCTTTGGCTTGGATGCTGTCGAAACCGTATGTTACCGCGCCGATCGTCGGCACGACGTCCGTCAGGCACGTCGAAGAAGCCGTCGCCGCTCTGGACATCAAACTTTCCGACGAGGAAATCAAAGCGTTGGAAGCCCCCTATGTGCCGCATATCAAAACGGGAGCGTTCTAAAAAACAGTTGACTTGAAGTTTACTTTAACTTGTAAACTTCAAGTTATGATTTAATGGAGATTCGATATGAAAATGTTTTTATTCGCGCTTTTGACGGTTTCGGCACTTTTTATCGGATTTAAAGCAAACGCGCAGGAGAGGAAAATGATCAATAAGAACGCAAAAGCTCTGGTCGTGTATTTTTCACGAACGGGAGAGCAATACAGTGTCGGAAACATTACTAAAGGCAACACGGCTTTCGTCGCGGAGGAAATCGCCGCGCAGACAGGCGCCGATCTGTTTGAAATCAAGCTGAAAAACGACGCTTATCCGGCGGCGTATAAAGCGTTGACGGAGGTCGCTCTGACGGAAAAGAAACAAAACGCGCGCCCTGAAATTGCAGGCGGCGTCGCGAACTTCGCCGATTATGAAACGGTGTTTGTCGGCACGCCGAACTGGTGGGCGGATATGCCGATGGCGGTCTATACGTTTTTGGAAAGCCACAATTTCAAAGGCAAAACGGTCGCCGTTTTCGTTACGCACGAAGGCAGCGGATATTCCTCCATTCCGTCAAAGGTGCAAACAACGACGGGCGCGGACATCACGGAAGCTTTGGCGGTTGCCGGACACACGGCGCAGAACGACCGCGCGGGAACAAAAGCGGCGGTTTCGGGCTGGTTGAAAAAAATCGGATTTTAAAGGGGAAAAATTATGACGCAAACATATCTGACGCTTAACAACGGTTTAAAAATGCCTCAGTTCGGCCTGGGCGTTTATCTGGTGCCGGAAGGCAGGGAAACGGTCGACGCCTGTCTGAACGCTTTCGGGTTGGGAGTCCGCCACATCGACACGGCGCACGCCTATCAGAACGAACGCGGTGTCGGCGAAGCGCTGAAACAAAGCGGCTTGAAACGCGAAGAAGTCTGGATCACGACAAAGCTCTGGCCGACCGAATACGGCGAGGGAAAAACGCTTCAAGGCATCGGTAAAATGCTGGAACGCCTGCAAACGGACTATATCGACTTGTTGTTGTTGCATCAGCAGGTCGGCGATTACGTCGGCGCGTGGAAAGATATGGAAAAAGCGGTCGAATCCGGCAAAGTCCGCGCGATCGGCATCAGCAATTTCAACGAAAATCTGGAAGACTTGTTGAAACACGCGACAGTCAAGCCGGCGGCGGTTCAGGTCGAATGCCACCCGTATTTCCCTCAAAACGAACTCAAAAAACGTATGGCGGAATACGGAACGATTTTGGAAAGCTGGTATCCTTTGGGGCATGGCGATAAAAACCTGATCAACGAGCCCGTCTTTACAAAACTGGCGCAAAAGTATAAAAAAACGAATGTGAAAATCATTTTGCGCTGGCACATTCAGGAAGGCAACGCCGTTTTCCCGAAAACGACCGATCCGCAACATTTGAAAGACAACTTCGATATTTTCGATTTTGAGCTGACGGCGGAGGAAATGGCCGAAATCGCCGAACTGGACAACGGCAAACGCTATTACAACGCGACTTTGGCGGAACAGGAACGCTTTACGCAATGGAAACCGGCGGATTAAAGGAGGAAAAAATGAAAGTTTTACTGGTCAACGGTTCGCCCCATAAAAACGGATGCACTTATACGGCTTTGGCGGAAATCGCCAAAACTCTGAACGAAGAAGGGATCGAACCGGAAATCTATCATATCGGCGTGAAACCGATCGCCGGCTGTATGGGCTGTCGCGCCTGCGCCAGGCTTGGGCGGTGCGTCATCGACGATCAGGTCAACGGATTTGTGGAAAAAGCCAAGGAATTCGACGGTTTCGTTTTCGGTTCCCCCGTTCATTACGCCGCCGCAGGCGGAGCGATCACGTCCTTTATGGACAGAGTGTTCTTCTCGGCTTTTTGTTCGGGACGCGGGAAAGCGTTCCTGCACAAGCCCGCCGCCGCGGTCGCCAGCGCCAGACGGGCGGGGACGACCGTTACTCTGGATCAGCTGAACAGATATTTCGGAATCACGCAAATGCCCGTCATTTCCGGCCGTTATTGGAATATGGTTCACGGCGCGGCGCCCGAAGAAGTCCTGAAAGACGAAGAGGGATTGCAGAATATGCGCATTTTGGCGCGCAATATGGCGTGGCATCTGAAATGTCAGGAAGCGGGCCGGAAAGCGGGCGTTCCGATGCCGAAAGAGGAAGAAGTCGTTTTCACGAACTTTATCAGGTAGAAGAACAATGAACGCGATGGAACGCAATAAAGCGCAGATGCGCCGTTTTGAAACGATGATCAACACCGCCGACGAAGCGTTGGCGGAGGAATTGGTCGCGAACGACGCGCCGTTTTACACGCCGGCAAGTCCCGAACCGCTTTACGGCGGAAAGGGGTATTTATCCGTTGTCCACTGGATGCGGAAAGGCTTTTCCGATGTTCGTTGGCGGTTGAAAGAAATGGTCGCGGACGAGGATAAAGTCGCCGTTCTGTGGATTTTGACGGGAACGCACGACGGGGATTTTCTGGGGCTGCCCGCCACCGGCAAAAAAATCGAAACGACCGTGATGAATTTTTATTATTTCGACGCGGACGGCAAAATCACCAACGACATCGCCGCGGAAGGAATGATCGGGATTTTGCGTCAACTGGGATTAAGCAAATAGGAGCTGAATATGAAAGACGTCGTTGTTTTAATCGGGGCCGGATTGATCGGTCAGGCGATCGTGCGCCGCGTCGGTTACGGCAGACATTTAGTCGTCGGCGATTTGGCCGCTTTCCTGATGAGCGACAAAGCCGCTTTCATCACGGGCGCTGACTTCCTAATCGACGGCGGGACTACGGCGTCCTATTGGTACGGCGATCTGCAATATATGCGCGATACGATGGGAAAATAGGATATGAAAAAATTTTTACCGATTGTTTTGATGGCAATAACGCTTTTATCGGGAGAAAACGCGATGGCAAAAGAAGTTTTGAACACCAAGGAAAAAGGGATTGCGACAGTCGCTTCCTATGCGGCACGCGGCGATATGAAAGGCTTGAAAACGGCATTGGTAAAAGGCTTGGATGACGGTGTAACAGTCAACGAGTTTAAAGAAATTCTGGTTCAAGTGTATGCCTATTGCGGCTTTCCGCGCAGTTTGAACGCGCTCGGAATATTGATGCAAACCGTTGAAGAACGCGGCAACAAGGATATATCGGGCAAAGAGCCGTCCGCCAAACCGCAGGGGGACGCGCTTGTTTACGGAACGGATAATCAGACGAAACTGGTCGGAACGGAGGTCAAGGGAAAGCTTTTCGATTTTGCTCCGGCAATCGACGAATATCTGAAAGCGCACTTGTTCGGCGATATTTTCGCCCGCGACAACGTGGATTGGAAGACCAGAGAATTGGCGACGATCGCGATGCTCGCTTCGCGCGACGGCGTGGAAAGTCAGTTGGACGCCCATATCGCTATCGGAAAGCAGAACGGTTTGACTGATGAACAGATCGAAGAACTCTTAAAAATCGCATCTCAAACCAAAGCGGAAAACGTTTTGTTCGGATTGGGTGAAAAAAATCCGTATTCAAAATACTTTATCGGACAAAGCTATTTAAAGCCGGTCACAACGGAAAACGGCGTGCCGATGTATAATGTGACGTTCGAACCGCGGTGCCGCAACAACTGGCACATTCATCACAAGGACGGACAGATTTTGTTGGTTACGTCGGGACGCGGCTGGTATCAGGCTTGGGGTGAAGAACCGAGAGAATTGCATCCGGGGGACGTTGTCAATATTCCGCCGGAAACAAAGCATTGGCACGGTGCGGCAAAAGACAGTTGGTTTACGCATATCGCCGTGGAGGTTCCTTTCGAAGGCGGTTCCAACGAATGGCTTGAGCCGGTATCCGACGAGGAATACAATAAACTGAAATAAGGGCGGCTTTCTATGACGATGTGGATCATCATTATGTGGACGGTCATCGTCCTCTTTGCGGTTTCGCTCGGTTATTTGGGAATCAGCGTTCCGAAACTATTGAATCCGGAAACGGTCGCCGCCTGGTCGAAAACGAAATATATCCTGTTTTGCAGCCTTGTCGCAATCGGATTTGCGGGAGCGATCGCCTTATGCCTTGATATCGTCAACGCGATCGTATGCGTCCTTTATTTTGCAATGATCTGGGCGGCGACCGATTTCGTTTTCTGGGCGGTGCAGAAAACGGGCCTCTTTACGTTCGAACACTATTACGCCGGTTGGACGGCTTTGGCCATCGGCGTTTTGGCTTTAAGCACGGGGTGGTATCTCGACCATCACGTTTGGCAGACAAGCTATGAATTAAAGACCGCAAAAGACGTTCCCGATCTGAAAGTAGCGATGTTCGCGGATTCCCATATCGGAACGACGTTTGACGCCGAAGGCTTTGCCAAACACCTTGAAACGATTCAGGTGCAAAATCCAGATATTGTCGTTGTCGTCGGGGATTACGTCGACGACGGAACGAAAAAGGAGGATATGATAAAGTCTTCCGAAGCTTTGGGACGAATGAAAACGAAATACGGCGTTTTCTTTGTTTCCGGCAATCACGACAAGGGATACTACGGTCCGGCATATCGCGGTTTTTCCGAAAAAGAATTATTTGACGAACTTCAAAAAAACAACATTAAAATCCTGCGTGACGAAACCGTGTCGATCAACGACGCTTTCTATCTGATCGGGCGGCGCGATTTTTCGGAAGTCAAAGAACAGAAAGGCGCGCGCAAATCAATGGAAGAGCTTGTCAAAGATTTGGATAAAAGCAAATATATGATTGTGTTGGATCATCAGCCAACGGATTTTAAAAAACAGGCGGAAGCGAAAGTCGACTTGGTTTTGTGCGGACATACGCACGGCGGACAGCTCTTTCCGTTCAATCAGGTCGGTAAATGGATCAAAGCGAACGACTTGGTTTACGGACACGAAAAACGCGATGAAACAAACTTTATCGTTACGTCGGGCATTTCCGATTGGGCGATTAAATTCAAGACGGGAACAAAGTCCGAGTATGTAATGATCGACATAAAGAAAGGAAAATGAAATGGCGAAGAAAAACATCAGAAAAGAATTGATTATGGCTCCAATGCCTGTGCTGATTATCGGAACGTATGACGAAAACGGCGTGCCGAACGCGATGAACGCGGCGTGGGGAACGCAATGCGACACGGATGCCGTGACGATTTTCCTGTCAAAACATAAAACGACGGAGAATTTAAAACTGAAAAAGGCTTTTACGGTCGCTTTCGCGACAAAGGAAACGCTGAAAGAATCCGACTATTTCGGCATTGAATCCGGCAAAGGGATCAACAAAATCGAAAAAGCGGGCTTTCATACGCGCAAGGCGGAATTCGTCGATGCTCCCGTCATTGAAGAATATCCCGTAACGATTGAATGCGAAGTGGCTGAATTGGCTGATGACGGCGGGGATTACCGCTTGGTCGGCAAAGTCGTCAACGTGGTTGCCGAAGAATCCGTCTTGGACACTAAAGGCCGCGTGGATTTGGGAAAACTGAACCTGATTTCTTTTGACAGTGCCGCACACGCTTACCGTTTATTGGGAGATGTCGTCGGGCAAGCTTTTCACGACGGCCTGACAATCAAAAACAAATGAAGAGCCGGCAAACGATGAAGCGTTTTTTGACGATACTGGCGTTATGTGTACTTTTTGGAGGAAATGCCATGGCTGTAACGGTCAATATTTATTACACCGGCAAAAACAAGAACGCCCGCAAATTCGCAGAAGAAATGGAACAAAGCGGAACCGTCGCCGCCATTCGTGCCGAACAAGGCAATAAGAAATACGAGTATTTCTATCCTAAAAACGATGAAGAAA
Organism: Alphaproteobacteria bacterium; assembly: GCA_017539865.1. Taxonomy (GTDB): domain Bacteria; phylum Pseudomonadota; class Alphaproteobacteria; order CAAGCB01; family CAG-977; genus UBA11549. Next base: position 1,491 of record JAFYCE010000055.1, on the reverse strand, counting down.
CCGTCCTTTTGATAGACAGTTGGGAAAGTCAGGAAGCCATAGACCGGCATCACAAAACGCCGATGATGGGCAAGATCATCGAACTTCGCAACAAATACGACCTTCATATGAAAGTGGAACGCTTTATTGAAGACACGGACGGCGTTCCCGAAACTGATAAGAAATTTATCAAAGAATAAGGAAAAATCAAATGAACAGAAGGGACTTTATCAAAGGAAGCGCGGCGGTCGTCGCATTGGCGGCGATGCCTAAAATATTGAAAGCGGAAGGAAACGCAAAAATGAAGATTCTGGTTTTGACGGGAAGCCCGCGCAAGAACGGTAATTCGGCAACTTTGGCGGATAATTTCATCAAAGGGGCGGAAGAAGCCGGTCATACCGTCGTGCGCTTTGACGCGGCGTTCAAAAAGGTGCATCCGTGCATCGCCTGCAACAAATGCGGTATGGACGGGCCGTGCATATTCAAAGACGATTTTGATTTTGTGCGGGAAAATATCGTTGATGCGGACGCCGTCGTTTTTGCCACGCCGATGTATTATTTCGGGATTTCCGCTCAGTTAAAGGCGGTTATAGACCGGTTTTACGCAATTAACGGAAAAATCCACCGTCCGAAAAAAGCCGTTTTGTTGATGACTTACGCCAACAGCGCCGCGTCGGAAGCCGAACCGATAAAAAAACATTACAAAGTTTTGTTGAACTATCTCGGTTGGCAGGATGCGGGACAAGTGATCGCTTCCGGCGTGTGGCCCGTCGGCGCGATCAAGAATACGGATTATCCGCAAAAAGCGTATGAATTAGGGAAAAGAATTTAGGATATAACAGACAATAACGATTGATACGAAAAATGCGTTCATTGCGGGATATGTGTAAAGGACGGCTTTTTAGACTGTTTGGAATTTGATGAAAATAAAAGTCCGTCTTTATTGGCTGGCTTTGTGCATTATCGAGATTTCGTCTGTCTTAATCAGATAGGCGGATGATCGGAGAACGTTAGGGATTTTCTCTGCCGTTTTTTTTACAAGATTTCATTTTAACAGGCGGATAGGGCAATGCGAATAGATGTTGGAGGCAGGATACGCAATTCGTAATACGAACGCTTGCCGGTGAACTCTGCGAGGCATTTGCCGACGGCAAAAAGGAAAAAACGGCGTTCGAATTTTCATTTTTGCCGTTCGTCCGCCGGACGGTTTTTCATTGCTAAAAATCCGTTCTTGTTTTACTTTTAATCACAGAGGGAATAGTCCATAAGATTATTCTCTCATCGGAAATTTTCGGAAGATTTTGGCAAAGGACTTTTTTCTGTTACCTCGCTGTTACCTGCCGCCGTTTTCGATAATATCAAGAAACATCAAAAACGTCTTTTTTCCGTTTTGTTTCAAACGGTTAAAAAATACCACCAAAACTTTGCATTCGTTGTCGGACGAAAAGGCTTATACGATAGCCGGTGCAGAAGAAATCCGATAAAATGGGTTTTGAGCACCTGAAGAAGTGT
>JAFYCE010000054.1 GCA_017539865.1 Alphaproteobacteria bacterium | reverse complement strand
TATGGGCTTTATTCCCGATGTGGAAAAAATAGCGGCCAAGTTGCCGGCTATGCGTCAGACGTTGCTGTTTTCCGCAACGATGCTTCCCGAAATCAAGACTCTGGCAAAAAAGTTTATGAAATTTCCTGTTGAAATCCGTGTCGATCCGCCGATGTCGACCGCCGATACGGTGGAACAGTTTATCATCAAAACAAACGAGCGCGGCAAACGCGAAGTGTTGCGCAATGTCATTCGTGCCGAAAACGTTCAGAATGCGATGATTTTCTGCAACCGGAAAAAGGATGTCGATATTCTGTTCAAGTCTTTCACGAAACACAAATTTTCGGTTGCCGCTTTGCACGGGGATATGGCGCAGGGACAGCGGACGGAAACTTTAAACGCCTTTCGCGACGGGAAAGTTCAACTGCTTGTTTGTTCCGACGTTGCCGCGCGCGGGCTGGACTTGCCGGATGTGTCGCATGTGTTCAATTTTGATGTGCCGGTCAATTCCGAAGATTACATCCATCGCATCGGCCGGACGGGGCGGGCCGGCCGGACGGGGCGGGCTTTTATGCTGATTACGTCCGCCGATTTCAAAGCATTGGCGGCAATAGAACGGATGATAGGGAAAAAAATAGAGGAAATGCCTCGTTTTTCGGTAGAAATGGATCCGCCGCCGGAACCGAAGAAAAAGCGTCATCGGCATAAGGCAGATAAGGTCGAAACGCCGGTTCAGGAGGCTTCGGAAACAAAAGCCGGTAAGCCGGAAAGACCGGGAAACGTAAAGCCGAAGAGGCATCAAAGGAACAAATTCGCCAAAGAAAAAAAGAAAACATCCGCGGCGGTTGTTCGACCGAATGCCAAGCCCGTTGAACATGGCGGGGCTTTTGGTGAAAAAATGCCGGCTTTTATGATGAACGAGGTTAAATTGTAAAGCGGATGAAAACTAAGGGAGCTTTGAAAAAGCTCTCTTGCTTTATATTCGGAAAGGTATTTTTAACGAAGTGGTGCCACTATTAAAGAATGGAAAAAAACGGATTGAATGCGCCTGTTTACGCAAATACCAATAAAACCGCCGCTTCCCGAGGAAATGCTGCGACGGGGGGGCGTTTGTCGACTTTCATGTGGCTGTCGCGGTTTTTCAGCATGTTGTGCTTCGGTTTGATACTTTCCTGTTCCGTTTTGGCTCTTTCGTTGATTCATATCGCCAAAGAGGCGGAAGTGGATTCCGTTTTGGTGACGGCTCCGACGTATTCCGATAATCTGGCTTATTTCGAACCGCTTCACGCGGATATGCCGATGATGAATATTTTAGCCGAAATGTTTGTTCGTCAGTATGTGACCATCAGGAACAATGTTTGGCCGAATGTCAAGGAAATGCAAATTGCATGGGGGCCGGGCGGCGTTATCAGGCATATGTCGACTTGGAATGTGTATGATGATTTTTGGAATAAGGAGGCTCGGAAATATTTTTCTGACAAAAGCATGGAGCATCCCCCCGCCGTCATGATAGATACGGATATTAAAAAGATTTTTAAAGACGGCTGGAACAGTTGGCAGATTTTCTTTGATACGCGTAAAATGGATACGACGATCAGTTCGCCGGTGATTGAACACTGGCTGGCGACAATACAGTTCCGGTATTACGCTTCGAATGCGATCATGGCTTCCAGATTGCGTAATCCGTTGGGATTCACGGTGACACAATATCATTTGGCACGTCAAAAACAGTAGGTGATGGAGAATGATGATGAAAAAGAATTTAAAAGCGGTTTTTATTTTAGGGCTTTGCCTTTTTTTGAACGCTTGCGATTCCATTTATGAAAAAGAAACGGTCGGAATCGGATCGGATATTTCGGAATTGAAACGTTCTCCCTGCGCTTGCATGTTGTTGAAGTTGCCGGCCGGATTGCCCGATTGGATATCAGCGAACGGATAATGAAAGAACGGAACCATGCCCAGACCGATTAAATCAAAACAGCAACTGACCGTTAAAAATGCCGATGGCGGAAAAGCTCCGGCAAAGAACGGGGCTGTTGCCGGAATGAAGAAAAATGAGGGCAGACATAATGATGTTAATTCGCAGGAAATTTCTATCGATTTGTTGCGGGAACGCCGCTATTTATGGACGGCGCGCGCGTTTGCCATCGTTTCTGCGGTCGCGTTATGCGTTAATTTGGTTCTGTTGTTGGCTATCGTTCATTTGATGCCTTTAAAAAGGGTGGAGCCGTTTTTACTGACTTTTCAGAACCGCGAAGAACAAGTGGTCAGAATCCGTCCGTTATCAAAAGATATGGCGGCTGAAGATATCATTTCGGAAGCCATGATCCGTCAGTATGTCCTGTTGCGTAACACAATGGTTTCGGATGTTGATGAAATGACGTTCCGTTGGGGCCCCGACGGTCCGTTGCGCTGGATGTCGTCTTCGCAGGTTTATAACCAGTTTAGTAAAACGGTCAAAGACTGGTTGTCCAGAATAAAACTGGAAGGTTTGACGCGCGAGGTTCGAATAGAATCCGTTGTTCGAAATCAAAACACGTGGTTGGTTTATATCGTGACCCGTGATATGCTTCCCGAAGCGGAAGAACCCGCCATATCCCGTTGGCGGATCAGATTGTCGGTGAAATATTTTACTCAGGAACAACGGGAGGTTAAATATATAAACCGGCTTAAAAACCCGCTGGGGTTTGCTGTTGACAGATATGCGATTGAAAGTGCTAACGATTAGAGAAGGTGTCCCGTGAAAAGATATTTTAAAATCAGCCTTTTTGTTGTTTCTTTTTGGTGCTGTTTAACGACGTCTCCGGTGTTCGCTGAACTGATCGCTTCTTCCAAAAATACGATGGATACGGCGATTGAGCAATCCAACGGGCAGTATTCCGAGATTGATATGCCCTTCTGGTCGTTGGGAATGCAGCAGAAAGCATGGAACAAACCGATGGAACATCTGGGTGAAGGACAATCTAAACCGGGGTATTCGAAATACTATTGGACGCCGGATCTTGTTTTGCCGTTGCGTATTCGCGAAGGAATGCATACGTTGATCAACTTCCCGTCATGGGAATTGATTGAGAACGTTTTTATCGGGAATGAAAGCGCTTTCGGAGCTCAAAAGGTGGCTCAAAACGCACTGATGGTTTTCGCCGCCAGTGTCGATTTGGTCGGAATGGATACGAATATGATCGTTTTCGGCCGTTCCGGCAACAGATATGTGTTCTATCTCAGAAGTGAAACATTTAATACGGACAGAATTACAAATTCGGTTGTGGATATCATTGTCAACGACAATAAATTCGTTCCCGATGAATCGGGATTGACGCCGGCGGCATCCGGTTCCGTCGTTTCCGGCGGAGGAATGGGCGGCGGTTTGAATGGCGGGAACAAGGTCGGCGGAAAGAAAACGACTAAAAACGGAACGGAAGATTGGCTGGCCGATATTGAAGTCGATCCTGAAAAATTACGTTTCGACATAGATGTTTTCGTTCCCAATCCGGCCGATATGGAAATTGCGCCGGAACGCGTATGGCGGGATGAGATTTTTACGTATATCGATTTCGGCCCCAAAGCATTGACAATGACAGAACGTCCTATCGTCAACCTGCTTTCTCAAAATTCGGAAGTACCGATCGGTTTCAGAACACGCGGTCCCAACGGTCGTTTGATGGTGGTTGAAGGAATAGGCGATTTGGTATTGCGCAACGGTAAAAGATTGTTATGCCTGAAAATCAGAAAAGATCCGACTTACGGAACGGATTTTGTCGAATATGAGGCTTCCGTCCAGCCGAAATGGGCTCCTAAGCCGATGGTCACTACGGGCGGTCGGGAACAATCTTCCGCTCCGGTCACCGGAAATCCGTCAAATGGCGGCGTGATGTTGTCCACAGGGACGAACGGAGTTTTAAGCGCTCAGCAAATCGCGCAGTTTTCTGCGCAAAACGGTTACGGACAGCAGCAGCCCCGTTCTTATCGTTCGTCTTCAGAAGGCGGCTTTGCCATAGAGTTGGGGGCTGACAGCGAAATTTCCGCTCTGGAGAAAAAGTGGGACGGTATCGCGCGTAAAAACCAAGATTTGTTGGGGGCTTACGAACCTTACTATTCGGTTGACGCTATCGCCGAAGGGGAGGCTAAAGATATGTTCCGTTTGCGGATCGGACCGGTGAGCAGTATCGAAGCCGGTGATAAGTTATGTAATCAATTGGGTCGCCGCGGGGTGACGTGTATGGTTGTACGGACACAATGAACGAAGAATTACTCAGCTCATCAGACAAATATTTGAAAAAATCCAACAAGACGTTACTGATTGTCGGAATTGTCGCTCTATTGGCTTTTCTGATCGGTATCGTCATCCTGTTGAGCGGAGGTGATGAACAAAAAAAAGACGCCGAAGTGACCATTGATGGTGCGGCGGACAGCTCCACCGATGTGGCTCGCGGTGTCGCGGATTCATTCAATCTTCCTCAGGATGAAGTGTCTTCTGCCGTCCGTTTGGTCGTTTCTCCGGAAACATTGCGTTTTGATCAGGTCGTTCTGGGAACGCAGGCCGAAGGCGTTTTAACGCTGTCCGCGTCTTCCGGAAGAATAGGGATTACTTCCGTCGAGTTTGAAAATAAACAGGAGGAGGGGTTCACCCTTGAAAACAAATGCCGTAAAGACATCATTTTAACAGGTGATGTAACATGCAACCTCGTCATCCGTTGGGATCCCAAGACCGCTCGCACAATTCAATCCAATTTAGCCATCCGGTGGAGCGATGAAACGTTCGGCGGCATCGGCCGCAAGGTGATCGTTCCTGTTTCCGCTATGGCTATCGATACCAGTATGTGCGGCGTTTGTGATGAAGCTCCGGGCAGCGGCGGTTCCATGTTGGAACAGCTGCGCAAGAAAGGACGCGTCATTTTGGGACCGGATGGAAAACCGATCGGTTATGCCGACGAAAACGGCAATGTATACGGGCTTGACGGTAAAAAAATAGGAACGCTGCGCGAAGACGGAACGGTCGTTGACGAACAGGGATATGTTATCGGTGTTTCGGAAGGCGGTAAATTGGCTATCGGACCGAACGGCGAAATTTTGGGGACGATTCTGGCCGACGGGCGCGTGATGGATAAAGACGGACGGTTAATCGGTCAGGCTCTGCCGGATGGAACAATCGTCGATTCAAACGGCGGCGTTATCGGTTCGGCCGTTAAAACAGGGCTAGCTTATGATAAAAACGGTAATGTCATCGGCCGCATTATGCCGGACGGTTCCGTCGTTGATGAAAACGGCAATATTATCGGTTATGTCAATCCGGACGGTTCCATCGTTGATGCAAACGGTAATATCATCGGTGCCGTGGCAGCTCAGGGAACGGTTGTTGATACTTCCGGAAAATCTTTGGGGATAGTTATGCCGGATGGTTCCGTTGTTGATGCCGACGGCAATATTATCGGGCGCACCCTTCCCAACGGTTTTGTCGTTGATAAGGACGGAAATATCATCAGTCGTGTTGTCAAAGAGGGGTTGGCTATCGGTGCGGGATGCAAAATGTTCGGCAGAATCAGTACGGACGGTTCTGTCATGTCCGCCAATCGTCAGGTCGGTCGTTTGACGGCTTCAATGACTGTCGTTGATATGTCGGGAAATCCTGTCGCCGGTTATGTTGAAGAAGGCGCTTTGATTGATTGGAACGGCAAAATTATCGGTAAAGTGGATTCGGACGGTCAGCCGGTTTCATTTAAAGGCGAACCTTTGGGATGTTTGACACCGTATGGTACCGTTGTCAATGATGCGGAGGAAATTGTCGCCGCTGTTTTGCCGAAGGGAACGGTTGTCGGAAATCAGGGCGGCGCCATCGGACGGATTATGCCGGACGGTTCGGTCGTCGGCGGAGGGGAACTTAAAGGACGCATTTTACCGGATAAGACTTTTTTATCTGAAAACGGTCAAATCACCGGAGCTTTGGCTCGTCAGAACGTTGGCGTCGGTCCCGGATGCATGGTTTTGGGATATGCGAATGTCGACGGACAGGTCTTTACGCCAAAGGGCGATTTTGTCGGATATTTGGCGGCAAACGGGGATATTCTTGACGATAAAAAAATAGTTTTGGGGCGGATTCCGGATTCTTCCGTTGCGATGAATAATCAAGGCCGAATCATCGGTATTATGGGAATGTCCGGGAAAGTCGAAGATAAAAACTCTAAAATTTTGGGCTGTATGGATCCGTCCGGATTGGTTATCAATTCTAAAAACGAGGCGGTCGGTATGCAGCTGCCTGAAGGCGGCGTTATTGATCGTGACGGGCGCACTGTCGGATGGGTCATGCCGGACGGTTCCGTATCAAATGCAAAAAGTTCTTCCGTCGGACGGGTCATGCCGGACGGCAGTGTCATTGACATGAATGGAAATGTCGTTGCTCAAGTGACTCCGTATAAAGGTTTCGCTATGAAAAACGCGTGTGAGACCGTCGGACGGATTTTGTCGGACGGGCGCGTTGTTGATAAAGATTTCAAACGGAAAGCCTATATCCAGATGGATAATACGCTGGCAGACGAACAGGGAGCATTCGTGGGACGCGTTGCTTTCGGTTCCCGTGCCATCAGCGCAAAAGATGTTTACTTGGGACAAACGGCAAATGACGGGACTTTATACAATCCCGCCGGAAAGAAAGCGGGATGTCTGCGTCCGGATTCCTTGTTCGTTGATGAAAATAATAAATTTCTTGGAGCCGCTTTGCCGGAAGGAATCGCAGTTAACGGAAAAACGGAACTTTTTGCGCGCGGGGATTCCATCGCCAAGGCGATGAATCTTAAAGGGACTGAATTCATCGGTTCGATTACATTAAGCGGTTTTGTCAAAGAAAAGGATAAAATAACCGGCGGCATCATTCCTCAAAACGCTAATGTTTTGGATGTTAAAAACGGTCGGACCATCGGACGGCTGTTGCCGGACGGAACGGCGGTTGATACGGTCAGCCGCTATTTGGGGCGGCTGAAAATGCCGGAAGGCGATATCTTGGATAAAAACAATCAGGTCGTCGGAAAAATTTTTGTCGGTATGCGTCAGGTCATCGGACCGAACGGTGAAATTCTGGGCGTCGTTATGCCGGACGGAAGCGTCGTGGACGCATCGGGACGGGTTATTGGAAAAGCGGATTTGAAAGGACAGGTCGTTGACGCTAACGATCGCGTTGTCGGCGAACTGATTCCTGTCGGTCAGCCGGTGTTGGGAGCGGATGGAAAAATCATCGGTTATGTCGGTTTGGATGGAGCTATTGTCGACACAAGCGGCAAAACTGTTGCCGGGATGAAATATTTGTCCGGCGGCTCCATTGTTTCCGGAGATGGAAAAGTTATCGGCTATACAATCAAAGACGGTATAGGTTTGAACTTTAAGAACGAAGTTATCGGCAGAATAGACGCTTCCGGTCAGTTGAAAGAAACCGGCTCGGATAAGGTAATAGGCAATTTTCAATCCGACGATACGATTACGGATGATAGAAATATTGTTGTCGGTAAGGGACTTGTGAATGCTTTTCCCGTCGGTTTGCGTTGTCAGGTTTTGGGAACAATCAATGATAGGGCGAGTCTTGTCGATAAAGCCGGTCAACCGATCGGTCAGGTCAATTACGACCGTTCTTTGGTTAATGCCGCAAACTCTCAAATCGGCCTTGCTTTGGGGCAAGAAACCGTTATTAACGAACCGTGTCAATCAATCGGCCGGATCTCTGCGGACGGAAAAGTCGTTGACGATAAAGGCGGTGAAATCGGTTGTGTCGATTATGAGGGAGTTGTTAAAGATAAAAACGGCAAACGTTTGGGACGTACCGTTTTCAAAGGTCAAGTCCACGGAGCCGACGACGCCTTTATCGGAAAAATCGTAGCCAATGGCGAAGTGTTGGGAAATCAGGGAAATGTTCTCGGATGCCTGACAGTCAACGGGGCTGTCGTTGATACAAATAAAAAAGTTCTTGGCGTATCTTCCGATATGAAATATGCGGTCGATTCGCAAGGCTATGTGGTCGCTCATGTCATTGGGGGGACTTATGGCGTTAATCCTGAAGGCGGAGCGTTCATCGGCACACTGTCCGATCGCGAATTGAACGGAACGGACGGAAAACCGTTGGGCGTTTTAATCCCCGGAGGTCGGCGCGTGATTGCTTCTGACGGTCGGATTATCGGGACTGTTCTCCCTCGCGGTCGCGTTCAAAACGATAGGGGGGAAGAGATCGGTTTCGTGACGTCCTCCATGCGTGTTTTATCGGATGACAAAAAGTTTTTAGGACGTGTCGTCCCCGTCGGCGAAGAATGCAAAAACGGGAAGAATAAAGTCGTCGGCACCGTTCACTTCGACGGCACCATTATTGACGATAAAAAGCAAGTTTTAGGCCGGTTGATGGCGGACGGTCAGGCTTTGAATAATGCCGGTGCGCATTTATGCACGATTTCCTTGCTCAGCGTACGGGATGACGGCTCCCTGTTCCCGAAAGGTTTGGTTGGTAAAATGATGTACGGATCGGACGGAAAGCCGTTGGGAACGGTCGGTGAAGACGGCTATATTCGTGACGCGAACGGAAATATTATCGGTCGTGTTATGCCGGACGGCACAATCGTTGATATGAATGGCGATGTCATTGGAAAAGCTTATTCCAAAGGAGCCGCTTTTTCGCCTGACGGAAAGTTTTTGGGAAATGTGGATGCCGACGGCAATTTGATGGATGAAAGCGGCAATCGCATCGGCAAAATGCAGCCGGACGGAACGATTCTTGATTTGAACGGAAACGTTATCGGTCGCGCGTTGAAAGAAGACGGTATCGTTGATGTTAAAGGCAATTTCCTGACCAAAACAGGAGAGAGCAGATTGGTTCGCGATGCAAAAGGCAATATTATCGGGCGCGTTTTGCCGGATGGATCCGTTGTGGATATGAAGGGAAACACTATCGGTCGTGTTGCGGCCGACGGTACGGTTGTGGACAGTGGCGGAAAGGTTATTGGTCAGGCCGTATCGCAGGCGGAAGCGAAAAATGTTCGTATGGCGGTCGGTCGTGACGGACAGTCCTTGGGGGTTGTCGGTGAAGACGGCCTGATTCGCAATGAAAACGGCTCTGTCGTCGGTCGCGTTTTGCCGGATGGAACGGTTGTGGATTTGAATGGTACGGCCATCGGTTCCGTTGTCGAAGGCGAAGCTGTTCGTGATGAAAACGGCAATATTGTCGGTATCGTTATGGGGGATGGTCAAGTTGTCGATTTAAACGGGAGCTTTATCGGTCGAATCAATGCAAACGGTGAAATAATAGATGACAATGGCATAGTTTTAGGAACTTGGAGCGGCGGCAAACTGACGACGACAAGTGATAAATTGAAACAAAAACGGTTTGCTTTCGGAAAGAACGGCAAACGTATCGGAATAATTCAGGCGGACGGTTCTGTCGTTGATGAAAGCGGAAATATTATCGGTCGCGCTTTGCCGGACGGAACGGTTGTCGATGTGGAAAATAACGCAATCGGCTCCGTTTCAGAACCGGAAGCCGGAAAAACATCTGCGGCGGCTGTCAATAAAGATGACAAAGTGTCCGTTTTCGGAACATTTGATCCGGCACGTTACCGGTATCTCGGCAAGAATTCGGAAACAGGCAAAGGGGAACGCTATGATCCGGCCAGAATAAGGCAGCTGAGAGAAATGCAGCTGGCATATCGTCGCCAGATTCGTCCGGGGATGGGAACGGGTCAAATACCGGGGAAAGAGAATTTGATGCGTAAGCAGAAAAGAAGCAGCAGCTGGGCGGATTTAGGGTTTAGAAAAAATATTTCCTCTTACCGTGTAAACATGGATCATATGATTTTAGCGGATAAGGCAATTCCCGCCGTTATTGTTCGTTCCATTGATACGGAACAATCCGATCTCCCAGTATCTGCGGTTGTTGAGCGCAATATTTATTCGGACGCGGGAAGAAAGATCATTATTCCCGCAGGCAGCCGCTTGGTCGGCGATTTGTCCGGTTCATCAAGCGGGGAGGATGTCGGTTCGGCGACGAAAGTCGAAATCACATGGAAACGGCTGATTCGTCCTGATGGCGCCTCTTTCGTTTTTGAAGACGGTGTCGGCGGGGACGCTTCCGGTCGTGCAGGTGTCGGAGCTTATATGGACAGACAGCTGCTTAAGAAATACGGTCTGCCGTTGATGCAGTCTTCCATTACTTCCGCATTCTTGTGGGCTATGGCAGACAAGGGAGCGGCGGCTGTCGGTCAAGACGGGGAAGTCGCTTTGACCGGACGTCAACAGGCCGCGGAGGACGCACGTTCCAAGTTTTCCGATACAATGCAGCAGATCTTTGATGATGTTCTTACGGAAACGCAAAAAATCAAAACGCGTTTGTTCGTTCCATCCGGAACTCGAATCACAGTTTTTGCCAAACAGGATTTATGGCTGCGCAGTGAAGTGGAGGATGAAGAGGAAGATGCCGGTATCGCTCAGGATGGAAGAAGCGGCGTGTTGATTGATCCTAATAAGGAGAATAGAGAAGGAAGCGGCCGTTCTTCCGAAAATGAAAATGACGGAGCGACCGGCGGTCAGCAATCTTCTTCTAATAACCAGACTAATTCAAACAATCCTAATAATTTGCAACAGCAACAGCAAATTTACTATAATAATTACGCAGGACAACAGCCGCCGCGTTCAAATGAGAGAAAAACGCCGCCGCAGCAGCAGGCGCAGCCTTTGCCTCAGGCTTCCGAACCTGAACCGGAAGCGGTTGATCCTGTGCCGGAACTTTTCTAAAAGACGGAAAGGATTGCTATGGGGACAGATGCTTTTCAGGTTTTAAGATCGACACTGCGTTATTTGTCATATTGGTATGAACAGGATAACGTTGAAGAAGTCGCAATCAACCGTCCCGATGAAATCTGGCTGCGTTTGCGCGGTCGCAGAGCTCATCCTTGGGCTTGTCAGCAGGATAAAAATCTGTCCAGAACGTATTTGACGGACATTATGCACATTATTGCCAATACATTTGAACTGCCGTTTGATCCGGAACAGGGATCGCCGGCTGTTTATGCAACATTGCCGGGGGATCATCGTTTTACGGGAATCGCCGGTAAAAATGTTATGTATGATAACGAGGATTTGACCGGCGGTATCGCCATGTGCGTCCGCGTTCATTCCGACGATATTAAATTCGGATTGGACGCTTACGGTTTAAAAGCGGGCGAACGACTGCAAAAACTGAATAAACTGAAAGAAGTCGAAAATCCGGAAGACCCTTACGAGCGCTTGATTTTATCAATTAAACGCGGGGATCATATTTTAGTATCAGGGGCAACCGCTACCGGTAAAACGACCTTCTTGAACAATCTGCTGACGATTTTGGATTCTCACAAACGCGTGATTACGATTGAAGATACCCGTGAATTGATCGTGCCCCATCCCAATCATGTGCATTTGGTGTTGTCACGTACAGAACAGACAAACACAATGACATATCCGAAATTGATTGACTTGGTCGTGCGCTTTACACCAGATGCGATTATCGGCGGGGAAATTTCAACAGCGAACGCAGGGGCTTTGTGGGAATTGATGGGGTCCGGTCACGATAACTGTTTTGCAACGATTCACGCTGAAAATTCCGAAGCGGCGTATAAGGCTTTCACCGACCGTATCTTGCACTGTTATCCGACGATCGACCGTGAAAAAACAATAGCCGAAATGCATGATAAATTGCGCGTTGTTCAAATCAACCGTCAAGGCAATATTCGTGCCGTTACGGAAGTGACTTAAGGAAAACGCCGGTATTTAGCGGCGTTTTTTTCAATTTTCCTGACTTTCTCCTTCCGCTTGAGCTTTTTCCAATTCTTCCGCCCGTCGCAGGCTTTGTTCGTTTAATCCGCGGGCGATGTTCATATTGATGTTTATCAGAATTTCCAAAGATTGAGCCGACGGTTTCGCCATAACGGCAAATGTATGTTTGAAAATGAAATGTGCTAAATTGAAAATATTTTGTTTGATTTCTATCGGCAGAGGATTGGCCTCTTCCGTTGCACCGGTTACCAAAATGGTCCATAACTTCCGGTTTAAATCCAAAGCTTCATTCAATTCAGCTGTCGTGACCGGCCATTTTTCTTTGATGTTGTTCAAACGGGATGCCGTTCTGACAAGAGCGCGGGCTTCCAATTCATTTTGCGGCAGAGCGGAAGCTTCGGCGTTTGTATAAGGATTGTCGATCATGATAAAGCTCCTTGATTGAAATGATTAAAAATGATAGCCGAATATGGCTGAAAAATCAAAAGCCTTTACTAAAATATAAAAAATAATTAAAAATTAAGTAAAGAAACGCTTCGGATCTGTGAAAGGAAAAGACATGATTTTGAAAAAGCTTTTTTTTGTGGTTTTAAGTGCTGTTGCCATCTTTTCTTTTGATATTCAGGCCGCTTCCGAAAAGACAAAGGTTTTATACCCTGAAAATAATTGCGGTACGGCAGATGGTTCGGATCGTTTTTCTGTTGTCGGATTTAAAAATTATCCCCCGTTTTCTTGGGTGGAATTGGATCTGAGTGATACGGCAAAGACATCCTACAATTATAAAGGATTTATTTTTGATTCTGTCAAAACATCGTTGAACGATATGAAAATTCAAAAAATTAACAATCTGGTGATGGATAGCGTTCAACAGATTCAGAAAGCGGTTTTGCATGGTAAGACGGATATGTTTTTTATGAGCTATTATGTGGATGAAGCCAAGTCCGGCGCGGATTACATTTATCCCGCTTATTTCGGTAATCCGTTTGTTGTCGTGTCCCGCGCATCCAAAAAAATCGAAGTGGACGATATTTCCGGTTTGAAAGGATTGAAAGGTGTTATCCGACGTGAAGAGGAAATAGAAGCTTTAATCAGCGGTCTTTTGCCGACGGATACAAAAATGGAAGTCGTCGACGGCGCGGAAACGGCTTTCCGCAAGCTGTTATCCGGAGATGTCGATTTTATGATTACCAGCCCGTATGCCGCAGAGGCCGAAGTCAGGCGCTTTAAAATCAAAAATAAAGTTCATTTCGGAAAGAAGGTCTTGCGTCATATTAAGTATTTTATCGCTTTTTCCAAATTGTCCGTCTGCCGAAAATACAAGGATGCTTTTGCACAACAATTCGCGGAGCAGATTAAAGATAAAAGCGCGTTGGAAAAGAAATTGCAGGACAGTATCCGGATGTGGGCGGATAAATTCGCCGACGATCCGCCTTTGCAGTATACGCCGCCGGAAGGGGAATGATTAACGACGGAAAATCCGTTTTATTCCCGTTCCGATAATGACGGAAAAAAGGATGACGCCGATGATGCGGCTTAGAAAATACAGTCCGCCGCCGGCAATATGCAACAGGCTTTCGTGCGCGGCGAAAAAAGCCAGAATGACAATCATCAGGGGATCGTGATACAGATAAACGTTCATCGTTTGGTCGGCCGCTTTCCGGACGGAGTAAACAGCCGTTTTTTTGGGGAAAAATGTGCAGAGACTTAGAGCTGTGAAGTAAAACAGAAAACAGCCGGCCATTCTGAAAAACAGCGGGTACAGAAAATGATGTCTTGTGTCCGCAATGTTTAAAACGATTAATGCGGCGGTCAGACATAAAACGGTTTTCGGACGTTTGGTCAAAGCCGGTCTGAACCGGTCGAAATAAAATCCGGCTGTGAAAAAAATCAGATATTGCATCGAAAAGGAGAAATCGAAAAATCCGGCCGGCAGCTTGGAATGATACCGGTAAAGCAACAGCGAAACGGTCATGATAAAAGCGGGATTTTTCCATATCCGGCACAACAGCGAAAATACGGCGAAACACCAGAACAGAGCCGGCAGAAACCATAAGTGGCCGCTTTCATGGCCTGACAGAAAGGCGATGACGATTTCCGGCAGTTTGTCTTTATCAAAAAATCCGCCGACCGTTTTCAGCGGAATCATGAAAAACAATCCGCATAAAAAGAAAGGAACCAATAAACGGCGCGTTTTTTTGATTAAAAGCGGTATGGTTTCAATATCGGAACGCAGAGCGAAAACGGATCCCGCCAGCATGAAAAACAGTGGGATATGAAACCGGTAAACCCATGCGCTCCAGTACAGCCATTCTTTGAAAAAGGCGGAGGAAAAAACGTTTTTCGCCGTTTCAAACGTATAATTGATTCCGCCGTGATCCGTCGTGATCGTCAGATAGGTCGAATGTCCCAGAACGACCAGAGCGGCGGCAAACAGGCGGATGATGTCGTAAAGGGGGATGCGGTTGTTTTTGGCGGGCATGACTTTTCTTTTGTATTTGAAACGAAAGACGACTATTTTAATCAATATATCGAAAGAACGGGGGAAAGTCATGTTTTATATCGGGTGTCATCTGTCGGCGTCCAAAGGCTTTACGGCGATGGGAAAAAAGGCTTTGGAAATCGGGGCGAACACGTTCCAGTTCTTTACACGCAACCCCCGCGGCGGCAAAGCGAAAGACGTTTCGGAAAAAGACATTGCGGATTTTCTGGCGTTGGCAAAGGAAAACAAGTTCGGCGTTCTGCTGGCACACGCCCCCTATACGTTGAATGCGGCGGCGGCTGATGAAAGTGTCCGGCAATTCGCGCTGGACACGATGGCTGACGATTTAAAGCGCATGGAATACGTGCCGCACAATTACTATAACTTCCACCCCGGTTCCCATGTCGGGCAAGGGACTGAGGAGGGCATACGGAAAATTGCCGGAATTCTGAACGCCGTTTTGAAAAAAGAACAGACAACGACCGTTCTGTTGGAAACGATGGCGGGAAAAGGATCGGAAATCGGCCGCAGTTTTGAAGAGTTGCAGAGCATTATCGAACAAGTCGAATTAAAAGAAAAACTGGGTGTTTGTTTGGATACTTGTCATGTCTACGATGCCGGATACGACATTGTGAACCGGTTGGACGGCGTGCTGGAAGACTTTGACCGGATTATCGGACTGGACAGGTTGAAAGCGATTCATTTGAATGACACAAAAAATCCTTTTGCGTCGCATAAAGACAGGCATGAGAAGCTGGGACATGGATTTTTGGGATTGGATGCTTTGGTCGGAATCATCAATCACCCGAAATTACGGGATCTGCCGTTTTATCTGGAAACACCGAACGAATTGGATGGTTACGCAATGGAAATCGCGTTGATGAAAAAAAAGAGAGGCTGAAGCCTCTCTTCCTAATTTGGCAGGTCGAAGATGATGAAGTTGCTTCTGCGTTCCAAGCTTTTCAGTTTCAGAACGCCCGTTTCTTCGGTGATGGCCAGTCCGTCTCCCGCTTTTAAGTAAAGCGAGTTCGCTTCGATCGCCCCTTCGGCAATTTGCAGCCAGACGTGACGGGACGGTTTCATTTGGAAATGTACGGATCTGTCCTCTTCCAAAACACATTGGAAGATATTGACATCCTGATGAATGCGCAGGGAATTGTTTTTGCCGCCCGGCGATACGATCAGACACATCTGGTTCAACAGATTGGTGGGTAAGAACTCTTTCTTTTCGTATTCCGGTGTCAAATTCAGTTCTCGCGGCAGAACCCATATCTGTAAAAAGTGGGCGGCTCGGGACAGCGACGGATTCATTTCGCTGTAAATCATGCCGGTTCCGGTCGTCATCCTTTGAACTTCTCTGGGAGAAACGATCGTCGTATTTCCCAGATTGTCTTTATGTTCCATTTGTCCGCTGAGGACAATCGTTACGATTTCCATGTTGTCATGGCGGTGCGCGCCGAAACCTTCGCGAGGGGCGACAATGTTATCGTTAATGGCACGCAATTCGCTGAATCCCATAAAACTGGGGTCATAATAATCTGCAAAAGAAAAGGTGTGGCGGCTGTCAAGCCAGCTTAGCTTTGTCATGCCGCGGTCATTTTTTGATCTGATTTCTAACATGCTGCTCCTTTCGTTTTTTTGTTACTCGAAAGAAATAAGACGCAAACGTCGGGGCAACAATCTGACCGAAAGGCGAAAAAATAAACGGCATCAAAAAAGAAGCCTTCAATATGATTGAAGGCTTCTTGACCAAGGAGAAAAGTTTTTTATCGTCCCAAACGGGCTTCCATCGCTTTGGCAATCAAAACGGACTGCTGCGGCTGAGTCTTTTTGCGCTCGGGCGAAACATAAACCATATCGTCCGTCCAAGGGATGACGACCTTTTTGGATTCGCCGGACTGCATTTGCGCCACTTGCGGATCCATGACTCTGTGATGCAATTCGTCATGCGGTCCGATCGGCATCAGAATCAAATTGGAAAAAACGTTCTGGCCGCCGCCGTGGATGGGCAGTTTATGATGAACGTTATAGCCGACCGGGGCGCGTCCTTTTTTGACTTGAGCGATTTGTTTGTCGTTCATTCCCATGTCGCGCAGACCCGATTCCATCGTTTCCCCGATATGTTTTAAAAAAGCGGTGCGCACTTTGCTGAAAGCTTTGCGGCGGCTTTCACGCGTTTTCTTATCGGGAACCGTCCATTCAACCTCTTTCAACTGAAAACCGTTGATTTCCGTAAACGGGAACTTTCCTTTGGCCGCATCCGAACGTTCGGATGTCGACATTGTCATTTGGTTTCCGTTCCTGTTTCCGTTCTTGTTTTTTTTGCTGCCTTTGCGTCTGGCATGAACGAATCTGTATTCTTTATTCATTTTAAGGCGTCCTTTATTTAAAGAATCGTTTCTGTTAAAAAAGAGTTTGTCATAAAAATAATGTTTTGTCTATTTTTTTATATTCTTCGGAAACTTTTTTAGGGAGGGACGGCGTTTTCTTTAGCGTCCCTTTTCTTTGGAAGCGAGAACGAAAGCTCTACGTCCCGCTTCTTTTTCGATGTCGGAAAGCGAAGTGTTTTTGTTGCTGCCGTAAGTCTTGCGTCCCTTTTGATACCACTTTTCCAGAAACTTGTATTGCGGAGCCGGCACAAAAACGGAAGATTTCGGATAAGGAATGGAAACACGACGGGAATCGCCTTCACTCATATTTTTGGTTTGGCGGTTGATGACGTGGTAATGAATCATATCGTGCCACGGCTCTTTGCGAATCAGGACAAGATTTGAAAAATCGTTTGTTCCGCCGCCGAAAACGGGGATTTTATGATGGGTGTTGAAACCGCGCGGCGTGCAGCCGTTTTTCATATATTCGATCTGTTTGGCGGAAATGCCTGCCTGACGCAAGGCATCCTGCTGCGTTTCGGCCAGATATTTTATAAACTCGGCGCGTTTGAACTGTTGAAATTCCTGACGCATGGCCTGCCGTTCCTCACCGGAGGGGACCGTGAAATCAATCGTTTCACACGGGATGCCCAGAAATTCTTTCGGTTGTTCGTTTTTGTTCGATTTTTTGAAAAGGATGGGGCGATTCAAGCCGAAACCTTGAATTTTCCTTTCACGTTTCCGGTGTTCGTACCGGTCGTCGCGTTCATCGCAAAGCAGATTTTCAGAATGCTCCATATCAGAAATCCTTTTACTTTAATCGTGGAAGATAACATCAGGCTTGCCCGAGTCCCTATAAAAAGAGTATACCATATTGAGCGGGACTACAAGGTCTTTTGACAAAAAATAAATTTTGGAAAAATTTCGGGTAAAATATGAACAAAAAAACGAATAACATTGTTGCGTGTCAGGGGGTGCCGGGGGCGTTTTCGCACTTGGCGGCGAAGCAAATTTTTCCTGAAGAGGATGTCAGCTTTTATCCGACGTTTGAAGGGGCGTTGGATGCCGTTCTGCATGAAGAGGCCGATTTCGCCGTGTTGCCTGTGGAAAATTCCGCGGCGGGGCGTGTCGCGGATATGCACCGTTTGTTAGGGGATTTGCCGTTGTTTGTGATCGGTGAGCATTTTCTGCGCATCGAGCATTGTCTTTTGGGAATTGGACGGGCTGAAATTGAAGATGTGCGGGAAGTTCGCTCTCATCCGCAGGCGTTGTCGCAATGCCGGTCTTTTCTGAAAGCGCTGAATGTTAAAACGCAAGCCGGCGGAAATACCGCTTTGGCCGCTCAGGAAGTCGCGCAGATGAACAGAAAGGATGTCGCGGCGATCGCTTCGGAAACGGCGGCGGAAATGTACGGCTTGAAAATTTTAAAATCCGGCATAGAGGATTCCCGTCTGAACACGACACGCTTTTGGATCTTGTCGCGAAAGCCCGCCGAAAAAGTCGAACCGCAGAGCGCTTTGACCTCCTTCGTCTTTTGGGTTAAAAACAAACCGGCGGTTTTGTACAAATGTTTAGGCGGTTTCGCAACAAACGGGATTGACCTTTTGCGTTTGGAAAGTTACGTTGATTCCGAACGTTTTTTGATGTCCGCCGGTTTTTTGGTGGATGTGGCCGCTCATAAGGATTCGGCCGCCTTTCAAAGAGCGATGGAAGAACTGATGTTCTTTTCCGACAGGGTTAAAATATTGGGAAAGTATCCGGCGTCTTCATACCGGACGAAATTGAATGCGCAGCGAAAGGATTGACCGGAATGAAAAAAGTATGCTTTTTTTTAGCGGGGATGATGTTGTGGACTTTTCCCGTTCGGGCGGAAAATCAGAATGAGGGATTCTATACGCGCTTTGATGTCGGAAGGGGTTACGCAACGGACGGCGCTTTGAAAAAAAGTATGGGCTTTCAAACCGGATTCGGACAGAAATGGTCGGATTTTCTGCGTGGTGAATTTACGCTGGAATACACTAAAATCGCTATGAAAAAGCCTCAAAACGTATGGAGCCGTTCGCATTTGTCGTCTTGGGCGGCAATGGGGGCTTTATATGTTGATTTATTCCAAAATGAAACATTTTCCCCTTATGTCGGCGCAGGAGCCGGAATGGCGCGAAATGATGCGCCGGATGCAATCGTAAACGGCCGGCCGGTTTTCGGCAGACCGTGTTACCGTTTTTCATGGAAGACCGTCGGAGGTGTGGGAATCCGTCTGCCGGCGAACCTTGTTTTGGATGTCGGATATACGTATGCGGATTTAGGGGATTTTTCCATGCCGACACAGAAACGGGAAGTAAAGCTTCGTCGGGTGAATGTCGGTTTGCGCTATGATTTTTAAGGATTTTTTATAATGCGTGATTTGTTGTCTTTTCCTTTTTTGCATCAGCCGTTATGGATGTGGCTGGTGTTTGCCGGTATATTTTGCGCGGTTTTATTTTTAGACTTGGGAATTTTGGAAAAGAAGAATACGGAAATCAACGCAAAAAACAGCGTTATCCTGTTTTCGGTGTATGCCGGAATCTCCTGTTTGTTCGGTTTCTGGATTTATTGGCTCTTCGGCGCGTCGATGGCTTCCGATTTTTTCATGGGATATGTTGTGGAAATGGGGCTGTCCGTTGACAACGTTTTTGTGATTTCTTTGGTTTTTTCCTATCTGGCAATACCGCGCCGTTTGCAGCATCGCGTTTTATTTTGGGGGATTCTGGGGGCGGCAGTCCTGCGGGGAGCCATGTTCATCGTCGGCGCGGAAATTTTGGATAAATACGACCATGTTCTGTTGATTTTTGCCGTTTTTCTGATTTATTCCGGTATAAAAATGCTGTTTTCCGACGATCCCGTCATCAATTTGTCCGACAGCCGGATGCTTCGCTTTTTTCGCCGTTATCTGCGCGTGACGAATGAAATGCATGGAGAGGCTTTCTTTGTAAAACTGCCGGAAAATTCTTCCGGTGTTCAAAAAATGAAAAGATATGCGACACCGTTGTTTTTAGCATTGTTGCTGATTGAATTCGGTGACGCTTTGTTTGCCATAGACAGCGTGCCGGCAATGTTTGCCGTTTCGCATGAAACCTTTGCCATATATACCAGCGACATGTTTGCCGTTTTAGGCTTGCGCGCGCTTTATTTCCTGTTGTCCGCAGCAATACACCGGTTTTCGTATTTGCAGCCGGCTTGTGCGATTTTGTTGGTGTCGATTGGAATAAAAGTTTTCATTAACGAATTTTTCTTTAAAGTGGACGACCGTATTTCGTTGGCAATCACGTTTGTTCTATTGTTCGGGGGTGTTTTATTGTCTTTGGCGGAAACGGCGGATAAAGAAAAAGAAGGCAAGGCAAAAAAAACGGCTTTGTCCTCTTGAAATCGAAAAAACGGGTGATTATATCCCTTTGGTCAGGAAAATGCCGCTTACGGGTTTTCCGGCGACAGGAAAAAAAACTGCCGGATTATTTGCTCATTTTTTGGAGAAATACAATGGCCTTTTTAACATCGAACAATCCTTTCATGCTCGGTTTCGATTCTTTGGAACGTATGCTGGATCGCGCGGCGAAAAATTCGGAAAACTATCCGCCGTATAATATTGAACAGATAGATCCTTCCCATTTACGGATCACGATCGCCGTCGCCGGTTTTGCGGAAGAGGATCTGACCATAGAGGTTGAAGACAAACAGCTGATTGTTCGCGGTCAGCATGCGGAAGATGAAAAAACGCCGGAGCATCAATATCTGTATCGCGGAATCGCGGCGCGTCAGTTCCAGCGCTCGTTTATTTTAGCCGATGGCGTTGAAGTGATCGACGCGCATTTGGATAACGGTTTGCTGCATATCGATTTGGAACAAAATGAACCGGAAACGAAAATCCGCCAGATCAAGATTTCTAAAAAAAGCGAAAAAACATCTGAAAAACCGAAAGTGGAAAAAAAGTTCTGACTGTAAAAAAAGGAGGGTCGTCATGCCGTTTTTCGCGGATAAAAAGAACATAACGGTTGAAGATTTGGCTAAAATGGGCGTCAATACGGTCGCGTATATCAAAAAGAAGATTGTCGATCAGCGCAAAATGTGGTTTATCTATGCGGCGGAGGGAACGGAATTGGCCTATACGGATGATGAAAATAAGGCCATATCTCTGGCGATAGATAACGAATTGATACCGGTGAGCGTCCATTGATTGATGAAATAGATACGATTTGTGAACGGTGCGGAAAAGCAAAAAGGCTCTGCGTTTGTACAAATGCAGAGCCGTTTGACAATCGCCATTTTGTGTTAATCATGCAACACCCGCAGGAACAGGATAAAGAGCTGGGAACGGCGGGAATTTTGAAATCCATGCTGAAAAATTCCCGTTTGGAAATCGCCTTGTCCCGTCCCAGTCTGGCGGCGGTTTTGAAAAAAACGGCCGATCCGAAAAAATGGGGCGTTTTATATTTGGGGGCGCAAAAGGAAACGCCGGTTGCTTCCGGACTTTACGTTATGAATAAAAAAGGGGAGCTGGCGGCGGACGGAAATCAGATTCTCAAAGATTTGGAAGGAATCATTTTACTGGACGGTTCTTGGAGTCAGGCAAAGGCGCTATGGTGGCGCAATCCGTGGCTGCTGAAAACCAGACGGCTGCTGTTGGTTCCGGAAAAACGGTCTTTGTATGGAAAACTACGCAAAGAACCCCGTCGGGAAAGCGTTTCCACATTGGAGGCGTGCGCCCAGTGCTTGAATTATCTCGGCGAAGATTCCCGAATTGCCGAAGGATTGTTGAAGGCGTTTTCTCTGATGCTGGAAAAATACAAAGCTTCCCGTTAAAGCGAAGCCCCTTCTAAAGTCGGATTTGATTTTTGAAATAAAATTGCATAAGCTGAAGAAAACAATATTTACAGGAGTGTTCTGATGTCTGAATTGAAATTGGCGGAATTCGCCATCGTTGTTTCCCATCGTGAAAAATCGGCCGGCTCCGTCAACGATTTGTTGACGCAATACGGCGATTACATTATTGCCCGCATGGGCGTCCCCCATCGTCAAAAACAGTTGAGTCTGATTTCGATCGTGATGGAAGCGCCGGCGGAAAAAATCGAAGAATTGCATACAAAGCTGACCGGATTGAACAACGTTCAGGCGAAACATCTGATGATCTGATAAAACGGGAATGTTTTTAAAATCATTGAAGAAAAAGTTTTTTTTCTTTAAAATGCATTTACTTGTTTTGTAACTGGTCTTAGGAAAACACAATGATCGAAGACATTCTTAAAAAACTGGCCGATGATGAAGGCGCCATGATTGTTCGTCCCGCTTCCAGCAAGGATTTGGCACAGTGTCAGAAAGATATGGCGGAAATCGGTCTGCCGCCCGTTCCTCAGGGATATATTGATTTTTTAAGGGAAGTCAATGGATTCGCTTGGAACGGTATTGAATTTTACAGCACGGATCAGGTAACCGATCCCGACAGCAACTATACGCTGAACGATATTGTTTCGGCCAACGAGGATTTGGCTGATTACAGCGACGATTTCGAAGGGATGGTACTGCTGGGACGCGCCGACGACGATTTGTACGTTTACAATACGGCAAATCAGAAGTACGAGGTTTTGGATTTCACCGGTCATGACGTTATGGAAGATTTCGATGCTTTTGACGCCATGTTTGAAGGTGTCGTTTCTCCGCGTCTGTAACTTGCCGTGTTAGTTTCGGATTTTGATTTCATCCTTCCGAAGGAAAGGATTGCTTCACGTCCGGCAGAACCTCGTGAATCTGCCGGATTGTTGTATGTTTGTCCGCCGGATTCCCTGACGGATTTGCATATTTCCGATTTTCCGTCTTTATTGCGTCCGGATGATCTGTTGGTGTTCAACGATACGCGCGTTATTCCGGCGCGGTTGTTCGGATTTCGCGGCGAAGCGGCAGTGGAAGCCACATTGTTTAAATCCGTCGGTTTAAATCAATGGGAGGCTTTGATTAAAAACGCACGCCGGTTGCACGAAGGGGATATCGTGCATTTTTATCCGCCGCGGGAATCGCAGGTCGAACCGCTGGAAGCAAAAGTGCTGGGACGCGGAGAGGATGGCAAAACGGTCGTTTTGGAGTTTTTGATCGATCCGTCATCGTTGTTCGCTGTTTTGGAACGTTACGGCGTTATGCCTTTGCCTCCCTATATTCATCGTGAAAAATCGGGCTATGAGGATGATAAAAGAAATTATCAGACGGTTTATGCCAAACATGACGGCGCGGTGGCGGCTCCGACGGCGGGGCTGCATTTTACAAAGGAATTGCTGGCGAAAATCGATGCGCTCGGTATCGAAAACGTTAAAATAACGTTGCATGTCGGCGGCGGAACGTTTCTGCCGGTCAAAGTGGAAGATACGAAAGACCACGTCATGCACGCCGAATTCGGTCATATTTCGGCGGAAAACGCCCGTGTTTTAACGGCGGCGAAAAAGGCGGGGCGTCGAATCGTTTCAATCGGTACGACGGCTTTGCGTCTGTTGGAAAGTGCGGCCGGTGAAAACGGGGAAATACATCCGTTTAACCAAGAAACATCCATTTTTATTACGCCGGGGTATGAATTCAAAGCGGTCGACGCTTTGTTCACGAATTTTCATTTGCCGTGTTCCACTTTGTTTATGCTGGTTTGCGCTTTTTCCGGTACGGATTGTATGAAAGCCGCTTACCGGCATGCAATAGAAAAAGAATATATGTTCTTTTCTTACGGAGATGCCTGTTTTTTAGAAAAGAGAAATAAAAGCAAATAAAAAACTTGATATCTTTTAGAAATGATTTTATATAAAACCCGTAACATTGGATTGGGAGATTATTATAATGTCTGAAGCTTTTACGAATGAAGATCTTTTAGCCTATACAACGGAAATAGTATCTTCTCATGTTTCCAGAAATGAAACGGCGGCGGCGGCTTTACCGAAATTGATTCAAGATGTTTATCGCGCTTTGGCTTCGCTCGGCTGCGAAGAAGCGGAAGCGGAAAGTTTGCATCCGGCCGTTCCCGTTAAAAAGTCCGTTTTTCCCGATTATATCGTTTGCTTGGAAGACGGTAAAAAATTGAAAATGCTGAAACGGCACTTAAAAACCGCTTACAACATGACGTTGAGTGAATACCGTGCGCGTTGGAATTTGCCTGCGGACTATCCGATGGTCGCTCCGAATTACGCCAAGCGCAGATCCGGTTTGGCTAAAAAAATCGGTTTGGGCGTGCGTTCCAAGAAATAAAAAGGGTTTTTAAATAAATCAAAGTAAAAAAGGCATTACATGGTAATGCCTTTTTTAACAGGAGGGGAAGTTTGAAAAACGGTCAAAATTTTTGGGAAACAAAAAATCTTTCCGAAATGACTGACGAAGAATGGGAAGCTTTGTGCGACGGATGCGGCAAATGCTGTTTGGAAAAGTATGTCTTCGAAAAAGGCAATACATTGGTTTTTACTTGTATCGCTTGCCGTTTGCTGGATCGAAAAAGTTGCCGTTGCCGGCATTATAAAGACCGTCACCGGTATGTTCCCGAATGTTCGCCGCTCCGTTTCGATAAATTTAAAGAATATTACTGGTTGCCGAAAACGTGTGCTTATCGTTTGCTTAATGAAGGAAAGTCGCTGCCCGAATGGCATCCGCTGATCAGCGGAACACCTGCCAGCGTCCATGCGGCGGGAATGTCGGCGGCAGGACGATGCGTGCCGCCTCAACCGGAAACGGATTTTCAGAAATACATCGTGGAATGGGACGACTTATGACGGAAATGAAACACCGGACGGCAACGGTTTATTATGAAGGACGGGAAATCGTCGTACTCGTTGAACAAAATCCGCGCGCTCGCCGTGTGCGGTTGAAAGTCGGGCGATCCTTACGGCAGGCCGTTTTGGTTTTGCCGCGTTCCGTTTCGTTGAAAAGGGGATTGCAGTTTGCTCAAAGCAAAGCCGGATGGATTGTTGAACAACTTTCCGTATTGCCGGAAAAACGTGTTTTTCAAGACGGTATGAGCCTTTCTTTCTTGGGGCATGAAAGCGTCATTCATCATTCTCCGACGGCGAAAAGAGGGGTTTGGTTTGATCAGAATGTTATTTGGGTGTCGGGACAACAAGAGCATTTGGCGCGTCGCGTCAGAGATTTTATAAAAAAGGAATTCGCCGTTTACGCTTTGCGTAAATCACGGGAAACGGCTGAAAAAATAAACGCCTGCGTGCAAAGGGTGACGGTACGGGATACAACGTCCAGATGGGGCAGTTGCAGCCGGACGGGACATATTTCCTTGTCATGGCGGTTGGCGTTGGCGCCGGTGTTCGTTGCCGATTATGTTATTGCGCATGAAGTCGCTCATTTAAGTCAGATGAATCATTCGCCGGCTTTCTGGCGGGTGGTGGCTGATTTGGTTCCGGATTATAAACAAGCGGAACGGTGGCTGAAAAAAAACGCGGCTTATCTTTACAGCTTTTCAACGGACGGCGATACGGTTTAACGGTTTCCGTTTTGCCAGCCTTTGGCTGCGCGATTATACTTTTTTTGCCAGTAGTTTGGAATTAAGTCCGCCGTTTTGTACCGGTCGAGCAATTCTGTCAGCCGGTATTTTTTTCCGGTTTCCGGCAAAACGTAAATGCCGGCGACCGTCGGCGATTTGCAGCCGGTCGTTTCCGGAAAACTGAACGGTTCGCCGATGATGCGGCAATAAGCCATATCGGCGAATATTCTGGCTTCCATGTATTCGCCGCTGTATCCGAACCTGTCGGAAAAATCGACTGCGGGCGCAACGGAAAAACGGGAACGGATGCGCTCGAATATGGCCGAATGGCGTTTCAGGATAAAGCCTTTGCCGTTTAACAGATTCTGAAAGTCTTGTCGTACCAAGGGATTTTTCCATCCGCCGCCGAACAGCAGGAAAGCTTTTGGCATTTGATCGCTTTCCGGTATGAAGTCCAATGTCAGCATGAATGCGTAAGCGGCAAGGTATTCGACCGTTCTTAAAGCCGTTTCAAACCCGTAACCGGAACAAACTTTTTCGATGTCCAGCTTATACCAGCTCGGGTCGGAAGATTTAGGGGGCTTTTTCAGGTAAAAGTTATCGTTTTCGTAAGTCAGGGCGACCGTGTCGAACAGTTCGGACAACAAATCGGGATTTATTTTTCCTTCTTTACCATATCGACCGTCCGTATCGCAGGGCGTTCCCGCTTTTAAACGGGTCAACATATCGGCAAAATGGTTGAAGGGTCCGACATCCCAGCCGGTAACGCTTTCCGTGCCGGTATCGGTTTGTGTTACGACAGTGATGTTGCCCGTATTTCCCGCATTACAGAAAGCGACGGGAAAAACGCCTTTTTGTTTCAAACTTGTACACAGATGACGATTGTGAACGGGAGCTAAAGGGGCGCCTTCCCCGCCGTTCATTATGTCATCGGAACGGAAATCGTAAATGACGGGAATGTCCGTTTCATCGGCCAACAAAGCGGCATCGGCGATTTGCAGGGTATAAGGAGCTTCTTTTCCGGCAATGGAGGGCGGAAAGTGGTCGCAAGTCTGACCGTGCAAACCGATGGCGGCAATATCCTCTTTGTTTGTTCCGGATTTGGAGCATAACGCGTTTACCGTTTCGGCGACCAACCGTGTGTAGGCGTCAACCGTTTGATTGAAAAAGGCGTTGTTTTCCAAGCGCTTGATTTCTCCATGACAGGCTTTCAATTCCGAACGCAGACAGATGATGCTTTGCGTTATTTTCGACGGATATTTAAGAGTGTGCGCCGCTAAATCCGTTATTTTCCCGTTATCGAACTCTGTCAGAACGGCATCCGCGGCATCCAGAGAATTGCCGGTCATAACACCGATTGTTTTAACAGACAAAACCGTTTCCTATTTCAAGGGAAGGGGGGTGACTTTGTATTGTCCCGGAGCCAGCTTTGCCGCATCCGTTTTTACGCCGGCTTTTTGCTGGCCGGAAACAGCCGTCGGCATGGTTGCGACTTCGGGCTGCTTTGGTAAAACGAATTTTTTCGGGTCGGACGGAAAAGCGTTCTTCTGGAATCTCATCAGCATGTATCCCGTGCCGCCGCCGTAAGCCGGACCGGCCACACCGAAGGAATAGTTCATTCCGATGACGCCGTAATCCAAATCGACATAGTCGATGGCGAATACGGTCGAAATCAGGGAATCCGCCGTTGTCGTGAATTTACAGGCATAGCCGGTATCTTCCATCAGCACATAATCGGGCGATTTGACAAACAGTCCGCTTTTCGATGTCAGGCAAGCCGGACGGATGGCATTGTAATGCATGTTGTAGTCAAGAACGATATCAATGATTTGTTCTTCTTTTCTCAGTTTGACGCTCAGCAATTTCGCCGAATCGATGACGACGGTCGCCGGAGTGACGCCGGCTTTGATGTTGAACTGGATATAGTTTTCAAAACACATTCTGGACGCCGGATCCGCATCGCAGATTAAAACGGTTGAATCCAGATTGTTGTCAAACAGGTTCAGCAAACTGTTATATAAAAACTCGCGCGTCATGTTCGTGCGAGCCGGAGCGCACTGCTGCGACCGGCAGATGATGACGGACGATGCGGCTTTAGGCGTTACGATCGTCCGTTTTGCAAAAGGATCGGGCAATCCCATGTCGCATGCGCCGAACAACAGTACTGCAGCAGCTAAAGTCAATGTTTTTATAGAAAAATTCAAATGTTTTGACACATCAGACCTCTTTGTTTGACCTGTTTGTTTTAATCAGAATAACAGCAGTTTGTTACGAAAAGATAAAAAAAGATTGTTTGAAAAATACTTTTTAATCCTTAAAGACAGATTTAGAGAAGCCGTTCATCACTGTAGAATGAAAAAAAAGGAGAAGAAAAAGA
Organism: Alphaproteobacteria bacterium; assembly: GCA_017539865.1. Taxonomy (GTDB): domain Bacteria; phylum Pseudomonadota; class Alphaproteobacteria; order CAAGCB01; family CAG-977; genus UBA11549. The sequence goes on along the minus strand of JAFYCE010000054.1, from coordinate 20,635 downwards.
TGGCAGCGATTTCCCGAACTGATTTGGATATTTTGTTTAATAACGCCAGAACGTTTTATACATGGACGGATGAAAAAGTTTCCGATGATACTCTGAAACAAGTCTATGATTTGGCAAAAATGGCTCCTACGGCGGCAAATTGCCAGCCGATGAGAATAATCTTTGTTGTTTCCGAGACGGCTAAAAAACGATTGGCCCCCTGTTTGGATCGCGGAAACGTTGAAAAAACGATGACGGCTCCCGTCACTGCCATCATCGGCGGAGACGCGGCCTTTTATACTTATTTTGACAAATTGTATCCGTCGGCGAATGTCCGTTCATGGTATGAGGGCAAATTCGATTTGATAGAGGAAACGCTGCAGCGCAATACGGCTTTGCAAGGGGCTTATCTGATTATGGCGGCAAGGGCGGTCGGCTTGGATTGCGGGCCGATGAGCGGCTTTAATCACGCGATGGTTGATGAAGCTTTCTTTAAAGGGACGACAATCAAATCGAATTTTTTGTGTAATTTGGGATACGGTTCGAAAGAAAAAACATATCCCCGTCTGCCGCGTTTCGATTTTGAAGAGGCGTGCCGGATTGAATGATATTACAGAGCCGTATCGTTTTTACCGGTACGTTCCGCCAGCTTGTTTTGAATCCATTCGTCGGATTTTTCCTGCGGATTTGCTTTCCAACGTTCATCAAACAGCTTTTGATGCTGAGCCGCATAGTCGGAATCGTCAATAAAAATGTCGCAAACCTCTTCGTTTTTGTGAACGGCGGGTTCCGTCCAGTTTAACGATCCGCTGGAAACGGATTTCCCGTCATAAATGGCGATTTTTGTGTGCATGATTCGTTTGTGCGTATGCACACGCAACGGAACGCCGTTTTTGATTAAATCCCAAATGCGTGAAGAGTTGCCGGCCGCCTGCAACCGGTCGGTCAGGACACGCAGTTTGACACCGCGATGATGGGCGTCAATCAAGGCTTTAATCAAACGCTTGTTATTCATGGCATAAACGGAAACGTCAATGTAATCGGATGCCGATTCAATCAGTTCGACCAGTTTCGTTTCGCATTCTTTTCCTTGCAAAACAAAACCTTCCGCATGCAAAGCGGAAGATGTCAAAGTCAAAAGGGAGAAAAGAAAAAATCGGTAAAACATGAATGCATCCTGAATTTTTTTCCACTTTATCATCTTTCCGGCGGAAAAAAAGATTCTTTTCCACCGGAAGCATAATAAAACGACGGCATAAAGAAACGCCGCCGTTTTTTTTATTTTCACACTGCCGCCTTATGATTTTTTAAGGGTAAGATATTTATCGATGTTTTCGCTGCTGCCGATAAAACGTCCGTCAACGAACATTTGCGGAAAATGCGTGTAATTGGTGTATTGCCGGATGCCGTCGTACAAAGCGGGATCCGACAGGACGTCAACGCTTTTATATTTGACGCCCGCTTTGTTCAATCGTTCGGACGCGCTGGCTGAAAAGCCGCATTTCGGAGCGGCAGGCGTCCCTTTCATGAACAGAACGATATGATTTTTTTCCAACTCGCTTTGAATACGTTGAAATATTTCAGTTTTAACCATTGATGATGCCTTTTGAACATTCAAACCCAAATTCCCGCGCCACCTCCGGCGTTGCACAAACCGTTCCGCAGAACGGCTTTTCATATCCCGTTTGAAGAATTCAAGTATACCGCAATTTTACCGGAAACGAAAGTTTTAATCTTCCAAAACGCGCTCGTTTGCGTTTTCTTCAGGCTTCGACGGTAAAACCGGCGTTTCTGCGCCCGTCTTTTCTTCAACAGAGGGCGTTTGTGCCGGTTCGGGCTGTGCGGGGACGGGCGTTGCCGTTTCCAAATCGTCGGTCAACGGCGCGCGCCCTTCAATCGAATGATTCAAATCCGCAGGCAATTCGCGTTCTTCTTTCGGCGGTTTGTTTTTGAAGCGGTTGGGATTCGGTTTGCGTTCCAAATAGATAAACGTTTCCACTTCGCCGTCATCGCTAACGCGTTCGATCTGCGTTTCCGTGACAATATCCAGTTCATCCGCATTGGCGGGAGGAGGAGGCGTTCTTCTGCGTCGTTCTTCCTCTTCGGCTTTTTTACGGGCTTCTTCCTCCGCTTTTGCTTTTTCCTGAGCTTCTTGAGCGGCTTTGATTTCCGCTTCTATTTTAGCGCGGGCTTCCGCTTCGGCTTTGGCTCGGATTTCCGCTTCCATTTTAGCACGGGCTTCCGCTTCGGCTTTGGCTCGGATTTCCGCTTCCATTTTAGCACGGGCTTCCGCTTCGGCTTTGGCCCGGATTTCCGCTTCCATTTTAGCACGGGCTTCCTCTTCGGCTCTGGCTTTGGCTTCCGCCTCTTCTTCCGCCGCAACTTCCGGTGAATTGATCGGCTCTTCTGTTGAAACGTTTTGTTCCGCGGCGGGCTGTTCGACCGTCAACGGCAAAACTTCGACTTCTGCAACGGGGGCGGACTGAGGCGCCGGCGGTTCCGGTTCTGCCGCAGGCGGTTCGTTCAAACCGGCGGAAACGGCTTCAACGGCCTGCTGCGGCAGCAATTCCAGAGAGGTCTGCCGTCCCTCTTGGATATCCGTTGATTTCCATTTTTCTTCGGCGTCCGTTTCCGGCAGTTTGATGGTTTCCGGAACTTTGCCGAAATCGTCTACGATAATATCCAGCGCGGGCAATCCGGCATCCGTTTGGATTTCTTTTTTATCCGGATCGGCGGCAATGACGGGGGCTTCGGGCGGGAGCAGCTGTTCAATCGGGGGGGGGGCCGCTTTTTCAGGTTTGATAACGCCGTCCGGTTTTTCAGCAATTTCCTCTTTTGCGGGATTTTCTTCCGGTAATATATTGGCGGCTTCACCTGAAACACCGCTTTCTTCAGGAACGGGAACAAACTCGGTCGTTTTTTCTTTGACTGCCGGTTCCGGATGCAACGAAGCGTCCATAAAGGCCGGCGGCGCAACGAAACTGATTTTAGCCGAATCCGCGTCCGCTTTTTCTTGCTTCAGCCGTTCGTCCAGCGACGTCATATGAGCTTGGCCGCCGTTTTCCAGCCAAGCGGCATAAAGAGAATCAAACGAACCCGAATTCAGATAATCTTCGTTGATCGGAGAGGATAACCACATTGCGATTTTGTCTTGCTCTTCCTGAGTTGATGAAGCCGGAGAGGCCGGTTGGCAAGAGGCGTCCGTATGCCCCAGCACAAGCCGGTCGACCAAAGTTGCGACATCACAAGGGGTGAAATCGATTTTCGCTTTGTTTTCCGGCGGACGGATCGCAAAAACAGTCGTCATGTTGTTTTTAAAGCGATTGACGATCCGTTCAACGCGCGTCAATTCGTTTTCTTCCGTTTTTTCTTTACGGATATCGGCCCCCTTGTCGCCGTGAATGACGAGAGTCGTTTTGTCGGACAGTTTCGCTTTTTCCAAATCTTTGAGCAGATAATTGATTTGAGCGTAAGTACAAAACAGTTGACGGTTATAGTCTTCCCAGCGTTTCAGTTCGCCGTTCGGTTCTTTCTTGTCCGTATACGGAGCATAACTGCGCCATGCGGACGGATTCGTTTTAAGCCGGCAGTTCTGGTCGTAAACATACGGATAATGAGGTAAATCTATATGAGCGAAGAAAACGTTTTTTCCCGCGGCGTTTAAAACGTCCTGCCGTAAATGCGACAGAACAAGCGGCTGACCGACCGGAAGGGATTTCGACATCGGGTTGCCCAAAAGGGGCAGGGATGCAATGTTGGCTTTACCTTTGATTTTATTATAAACGTATTCAGCCGCTTGCTTGCCGAAAGGTGTCGAATAAAGCCAATGTCCCGTTAACAGCAGTAATTTATTGGCGGTCGTCATTTCCGTTTGATACAAAGCCCCTAAAGGAGCCGGATAGGTGACGCAGGATGAAATTTCGTTTTTGCCGGCGCCTTTGCAGAAATCGAAAGGATAAGACTGATAAACGTGCAGCTTATAGCCGTTTTCTTTCCATATTTTGAACAAATCGTTGCGTGTTATGGACGTCATGACATCGTCTGAACTGACGTAATAAACGGCATCGTTTCCGGTGAACAGATCTTCTTCTATTTCCGTCAGAGAAGGGTTCAGAATGCTGCCGATATTACGGTACTTGTTTTGATAGCGCATATAGGCGGCCGGATAGAATGTGAAATTGTTCTGCTGATAGAAAGAATGTACAAATACCGGCGAAAGCGGCAATGTTACCGGATTGATGTCTTTTGCATTCAATGTCTGCCAGCTTTCCGCGGACGCGGCATATCCCGTATGGTCGGCTAAAATCAGGTAAATCAGATTTTCCGTTTTTTCTTCTTTTCCGGTTTCGGTAATTTCCGGTTTTTGAAAAATTTCAGGCAGGGTTTGCTTCGAAGCCGTGTTCAGTAAGAAAAACAGGGCAATCAATATCGGCAGGGATAAAAGAGCCATCGCCCCGCCTTTGAAGAGGTTCAACAGAATGAAAAATAGAAATCCGGAAACGCCGGCAACGATCATGTTGCCGTTGGCCGCAACGAACATCAGGATGTTTCGCGGCAGAAAAGGCAGAAAATGGGAAAAATAATTTCCGACGTTGAAGGGAAAAATCAGCCCCAGAATGTAAGCGACCACACCGCCTGCCGCCGCCGCAATGAAAACACGCGCCAGAAAACGCCAGAATGACAGCAGGAACAGACTGCCGAAAGAAAAAACAAGCAATCCGAAAAAGGCGAAAAGGACTTCCGGCAGGATTTCGTTGTTTAAAATCAGCGGATATTTGTTCTTATACAGGAAAAGGGCAAAAGCGTAAGCCGTCAGAAAAAACAGAAAAAGCGAAGCGTGCAAATAAAAAGAAAAGGAACTTTCGTCTTTTTGCGCGGCTTTTCTAATTTTAGATTCATTGCTCTTTTTTTCGATCTGCTCCGTTTCTGCCATGTCCGTTTTTCCGTTAAAAAAACATAATTCTAGTATTTATTCATAGACTCGCATAAATTATAAGTCAATTTTTCCTTGCGATTAAGAGGCAGATATTTATGTCATTTGATCTGGTTTTAAACAATGCGGCTCGTTTACACGAGCAGGGACGTCTGGACGAAGCGGAGGCAATGTACAGGCAACTGTTGGAGATCGCTCCCGAACAGACGGACGTTTTGCATTTGCTGGGAATGCTTGCGCTGCAGAAAAAATCGTTCGATTCGGCAATAGAGCTTTTATATAAAGCCGTCCGTCTGGCTCCCGATGTCGTCGCGTATGAATTTACGCTGGCGCAGGCACTGCAGGATTCGGGACGTCCCAAAGAGGCATTGGAGCATTATAAGTCCGTTCTGGCAAAAGATGATTCGTTGCCTGAAACATATCATAACATGGGAATCATTTATCGTTTCCAAGGGGATGCGGATGAAGCGAAAAGGCTGTTCCGGAAAGCAATCGAGCTGCGTCCCGATTTTTCTTCCGCTTATGTGAATCTGGCTTTGATAGAACGCGATGCGGGACATTGTGATCAGGCTTTGGCGTTTTTGGATCAAGCGGTTCGGGCGGATGCGAAAAATGCCGAAGCGTATGCGCAGATTGCCGCGACACATCGCTTGGACGGGCATTATGAACAGGCTTTGGAATTTTATGAAAAAGCGCTCGATTTATGCGGGGGGAATCCCCTTTATTGGAACGGTTTGGGAATCACATACGAACATCTGAACCGTTTGGATGATGCTTTCCACGCCTATTGTCAGGCGATCGGTCGGGATCCCTCTTTCCCCGACGCTTATAACAACAGGGCGAACGTTTATGCCAAGCTCGGCCGTCATTGGGAGGCGGAGGAAGATTATAAAAAAGCCGTCAAGCTGGATCCTCAATATGCTTCGGCATTTAACAATCTGGGCGCGCTGCTGTATGATCAGGAACGTTATGAGGAAGCGTTGGAATGCTATCGCAAGGCATTCATCATCAATCCCAAACAGGCGGAAACCTGTTCCAATCTGGCAATGGCGGTCAAAGAGGCGGGGGATCCGGCGGAAGCGGTCGGACTTTACTTTAACGCGTTGCATTTGAATCCGTCTTTGACCAAAATTCACCACTATCTGGCGCAAGCGCTCTACGACCTTTATCTTTCCAAGCAGGATGATGCTAAGGAAGTGGCCGTTAAGCTGGCGCAAAAATGGGTGCGGTTTTTTCCCGACAATCCGGTGGCCGCTCATGTATGTACGGCATTGGAAGGCGGTTGTCCGGATCATCTTTCCGACGAATATGTACGTGATCTTTTCGATTCTTTTGCGGAATCGTTTGATGTGATTTTGAAAAAAATCGATTACCGGCTTCCCGATGTCTTGTCGCAGGAAATGAAAGACAGACCTTCCGGTCTGCGTATTTTGGACGCCGGATGCGGGACGGGATTGAACGCTGCCGCTTTAAAACCGCACGCGTCGGAATTGACCGGTGTCGACTTGTCCGGAAAAATGATCGCCGTCGCAAGGGAAAAAAAGCTTTACGACCGCTTGGAAACGGAAGATATCATCCGGTTCTGCGAAAAAAATCAAGGTGTTTTCGATTTTATCGTGATGGCGGATGTCGCTTGCTATTTCGGCCGTCTGGAGCCGCTGATTGAGGCTGCCGGAAAGGCGTTGAAAGAAAACGGCGTCCTTTTCGTGTCCGTAGAAAATCTTGCCGAAGGACGGAAATACGCCTTGCTTCCTTCAGGGCGCTTCGCCCATTCGCGGCAATATCTTGAAGACACTTTAAAAGCGTCCGGTTTTGAAAAAATAAAACTGACTTCCACGCCGTTACGGCGGGAAAAGGACGGGGTGATTGAGGGAAGCGTGGCCGTCGGTGAAAAAAATGGAAAAGGAAACAACACAAATCTGGACAATGAAAATGAAAACGTTTAAAATTCCTTTCCGTGCATCAGTGTTTTTGCTGATGGCGCTCTTTTTTTTGCCACTGATATGGAGGAAACCGATGGCTGATTTTAACTGGAACGAAATTCCGGATGCGGAAGCTGGTATTTTAATAAAAAAAATCAATCCGTTATCTTCTTTTGACATGTTTTCCGAGGATCGTTCTCGTTTACAAATTGCGGATTTGCCGTTTTATTCTAATTTTAAATTGTTGCAGGCAACGACATTCTCTTCTATTCCGCCGGTGACGATGCATTATCTGATTTCCGGAAAGGGCGCTGATGCTGAAGTGATTAAAATGGACGGTACGCGCGAACCGATTTTTGAAAACAATCCGAAAGGCGGATTGATTCTGAACGCACAGACGGTTGTCGCTTACGCAACATTTGTCTTGGATGCCGTTCAGACCGAGGAAGGGTCTTTGCGCTTGGTCGAAAAGGTGGACGAAGATACGTTCTCCAGTATGCCGACCCCGCAGCAGCGTAAGGATGTGACGCATTTGATCCGTCCTGCGAAAGTGACCGAAACGGCCGACGGTTTCGCTTTGGATGTGATTATGCTGTATGGCGATTCCGTTTATCGTGCCGATTTGGATGTTAAAAAAGACGGCTTTATCGAAATCAAAAACGAGGAATTGCTGGCTGAAGGTTTGCCAATTCGTCCGATTTTCTTAGAGTAGGCGATGTTTTATCGCGTTGCGGAAATTGTCAAGCGTCTGAATCTGGATTTAGAGTTCATTTCCAGTGGGGATTGTATTGATTATTCTCCGGTAACGGGCGAAAAAATCGCATCGTTCCCGCTGAGCGACGCGGCGCATATCCGGATAATGATAGAACGTTCGAAACACGCTTTTGAAGAATGGCGTCGGGTCGAGCCGAACGAACGCAGTGCGTTGGTTCGTTTGTTCGGTGAAGAGCTGCGCGATAAAAAAGAGGAATTGGCCGAGCTGATTGTTATTGAAACGGGCAAGGTTTATTCAACGGCGCTGAAGGAAGTCGAGCGGTCGATCGAAATTTGCGATATGGTTGCGGATATGCAATATCGTATGTCCGGTTTTTCCGTTCCGACACAGGGAAAACATTTGGTTGTTTCGGAGGTTTGGCAGCCGTTGGGGCCCGTGGTCGTGGTGACCTCCTTTAATTTTCCGTTGCGGGTCTGGGTGCTGAATGCTTTGCTGGCGTTGGTGTGCGGGGATTCGGTGATATGGCGGCCGTCCCGAAAGGCTACGTTAACCGCTTTCGCCGCAAATTCTTTGCTGCGTCGGGCGAAAGCCCGTTCTTCATCCAATTGTCCGGAATATCTTTCTCAAGTTGTAATTTGCAATCATGAAAATTCTGTCGTGATGGCGGAAAGTTTTGATATTCCCTTGCTGTGTGCGACGGGGTCGCCCGTGATGGCGCGTAATCTGCAAAGCAAGGTCGGACAGCGTTTGGGTCGCAGCATCCTGTCCGTCGGCGGTAATAATGCCGCCATCGTAACGCCTTCCGCCGATTTTGATTCGGCCGTTAATCATATTCTGCAATCCGCTATCGCCGATGCAGGGCAGAGATGTACCTCCCTGCACAGGTTGTTTTGTCATTCTTCGATTTATGACGAATTCGTCGGCCGGTTGAAAAGCGCTTTTAATACGGTTTATGTCAATTCTCCTTTCGAGCGTCAAAGCCGGTTGGGACCGCTGATTGATAAAGAGGCGTATGATATCATGCGGACACAGCTGGAACGCGCAAAAGCGGAAGGCGGCATCATTTCCGGCGGAAACCGGATGGATATCGGTTTGTATAAAGACGCTTATTATGTTCAGCCCGCCGTTGTTGAAATGCCCGAACAGACGGAAACGGTGAAAACCGAGCTTTTGGCTCCGGTTCTGTATGTGATGCGTTATGATGATTTGGATGAAGCCGTTTCTCAAATCAATGCGTTTTCTCAAACGTTATTGGCCGGCATCTTTTCCAATGATTTAAAGGAAACCGGCCGTTTTTGTTCTTCGGACGGCGTTCAGTCCGATGCGGCGATTGTCAATGCGGGAATGGTCGGCTATGATATGGCGGCGATGTTTACGACCGGCAGGGACAATCGCGGAAACGTCACGGATGTTTGGCGGCCGTTTATGCAGTCCAAAACGTGTCTGACGAACTATAATTTTTAGGATGTTTTTTTTAATAAGCGGTTGCCGGAGCTTGGAAAAAAAAGCTATAAGGAATCCTGTTTGAGGCGGAGCGGCTTGAAGATGAATTTATTAAAAAAGACAAAGGCGGTTTTATTCGCGGCGGAAGCGGCAGCTGTCCTGTTTTTGTCTTCATGTGCCGCAACCCAAAATTTCGATCCGGAAACGACACCGCCGGAAACACTGTATAACCGTGCTTTGGACATGTTGTTGAAAAAACGGGAATATGGCAAATCGGCGAAGGCTTTTGACGAAATCGACCGCTATTATCCGTATTCCCGCTGGGCGTTAAGGGCGCAAATCATGGAAGCGTTCGCTTATTACGTCCGGAAGGATTACGACGAATCCGTCATCGTTCTTGATCGGTTTTTGCAGCTTTACCCCGGAAATTCGTTTGCATCTTATGCCTATTATTTAAAAGCGCTGTGTTATTATGCACAAATTTCCGATACGGAACGCGGACAAAAGATGACGCAAATGGCGTTGGACGCTTTGATGGAAGTCGTCAGACGTTTCCCCGATACGCCGTATGCGGAAGACGCCTCAAAAAAAATCGTTCTGGCACAAGACTATCTGGCGGCCAAGGAAGTCAATATCGGACGCTTTTATCTGAAGCAAAACGCGCATATCGCGGCGATGAACCGGTTTATGAATGTTATTCGGAATTATCAGACGACACAGCATGTTCAGGAAGCGTTGTATCGTCTGACAGAAACTTATCTGATTTTGGGATTGGACGGGGAAGCGCAGAAAAGTGCGGCCGTTTTGGGATATAACTATCCGTCCGGTCAATGGTACGCGCGGGCGTACGATTTGATGAAGCAGTATGTTCCCGCCAGTATCGCGGCGGAGCGGAAGGACTGAAAACCGTGTTGGCCCGTCTGTCCGTTCGAGATGTCGTTTTAATTGAAAAGCTTGATTTGGATTTTGCCGGCGGCTTGTGTGTCTTTACGGGCGAAACGGGTGCCGGAAAATCGATTTTACTGGATTCTTTAGCGTTGGCAACCGGAGCGCGTTCCGACAGTTCTCTGGTGCGCTTCGGTGCCAAACAGCTGTCTGTCGGCGCGGAGTTTATTTTGCCCGAATCTCATGCCGTTTACGCTCTTCTGGCAGAGCAGGGAATGGATTTCGATCCGGAGGACAGCCTTTTTTTGCGCCGTGTCGTTTCTGCGGACGGCAAAGGGCGCGCGTTCATCAACGATCAGCCGGTCAGCGCGGGACTGCTGCGGCAGGTCGGCGATTTGCTGGTCGAGATTCACGGACAGTTCGCAACGCACGGATTGCTGAATACGGCGACGCATCGGGGCGTTTTGGATTCCTATGGCGGATTGGAAGAATTGAAAGAAACCGTTAAACAGGCGTGGCAAAATTGGCAGGACAAAACCGCCGAAAGGCAAAAGGTTGAATCCGGACTGGCTCAGGCGCAGGCGGAGGAAGATTTTTTGCGCCATTCCGTTGACGAGTTGAAAAAGTTTTCCCCTGTCGCAGGCGAGGAACAGGAGCTTTCCGAACGCCGTGCGATGATGATGAACGCCGAAAAAATCGCCGAAGGGCTGAATGGCGTGCGTGCGGCTTTGTCCGATGACAGCATCGACCGCGCTTTACGTCAGGCTCAACGGTCTTTGGAAAGCGTTTCTCGTTTCGGTGAAGGCCGTTATGAATCCGTAATCGAAATTCTGGACAGGATTATGGCTGATCTGAACGAAGCGTCGGCAAACGTGGAAACTTTTTGCGACGAACTGGATTTCGATCCCCGCGCGCAGGAAGCGGTGGAGGAACGGTTGTTCGCCTTGCGGTCTTTGGCGCGCAAACATCAGGTGACGGCGGACGAACTGCCGGAGTTGCTGGTCGATTTCGGACACCGTCTGAACAGTCTGGAAAAAGGCGGGGAAGAGCTTGTCCTGTTGGCAAAACAGGAGGAGGAAGCCCGTTTGAACTATCTGGAAGCGGCGCAGGCTCTGTCGAAAGCGCGGCACAAGGCGGCGGAAAAGTTGGATGCCGCAGTGAAAAAGGAATTGCCGCCGTTGAAATTGAACAAGGCGGATTTCAAAACGGAAATCGAATGTCTGCCCGAAAGCCTGTGGAATGCGGACGGCTTGGATAAAGTCGTCTTTACGGCGTCGACCAATACGGGAACGCCGTTGGCTCCGATCGCAAAAATCGCTTCGGGCGGCGAGTTGGCGCGTTTCATGTTGGCGCTGAAAGTCAATCTGGCGGCGGCGGAAAAGATTCCGACACTGGTCTTCGACGAAGTGGATGCAGCCATCGGCGGGGCGACGGCTTCGGCGGTCGGCGAACGTCTGGCGCGGTTGGCGGCGCAGGATTGCCAAGTGCTGACGATCACCCATTCGCCGCAGGTCGCTTCGTTCGGGGCGCATCATTTCCGTGTTCAGAAATCGGAAAAGGACGGTAAGGTTTTAACCGCCGTCATCGAATTGAACGACGCCGAACGGCGCGAGGAAATCGCCCGTATGCTGTCGGGGGCGGAAATTACGGACGCTTCCCGCGCGGCGGCGGACGAGTTGTTGAAAAACAGGAGTGACGTTCAATGACCGATACGCCCGTTGCTTTGCTGACCGAATTGGAAGCCGCCGCCGAATTGGCTTTTCTGGCCAAGAAAATGGCGGAACTGGATGAAGCCTACTATCAAAACGACGAGCCGCTGGCAACCGATGCGGAATATGACGCGTTCAAACGGCGCAACGAAGCGATCGAAAAACGTTTTCCGCATTTGGTGCGGCCGGATTCTCCCTCTAAAAAAGTCGGAGCGAAAGCGTCTGACGATTTTGAAAAAGTCACTCACAGCGTTCCGATGTTGTCGTTGGCGAACATCTTTTCTTACGAGGAAATCGACGAGTTCGTCGACCGTATCCGCCGCTTTTTAGGCTTGCCGGACGGGGCGGCGTTGGAATTCATGGCGGAACCGAAGTTGGACGGACTGTCTTTTTCCGCCTTGTATATCAACGGAAAATTCGTTCGCGGGGCGACGCGCGGCGACGGTTCGGTGGGCGAGGATATCACCGAAAACCTGAAAATGATTCAGGATTTGCCGCAGACTTTGCACAGTGCCGATTTGCTTGGAAACGACATTCCGGAACGGTTGGAAATCAGGGGTGAAGTCTTTATGAACAAGGCGGATTTTTTCGCTTTGAACGAAGCGCAGGCCGCCAAGGGCAAAAAGGTATTCGCCAATCCGCGCAACGCGGCGGCGGGGTCTTTGCGTCAGCTTGACCCGAGAATCACACGCGACAGGCGCTTGTCTTTGTTCGGTTACACGTTTGGCGAAGTGTCCGAAGAAAAGTGGTCGACCCATTCGGAATATCTGGAAAAAATCAAATCGTGGGGCTTTCCTGTCAATCCGGAAAACCGGCTGTGCAAGACGCCGCAGGATATCGCCGCTTATTTTACGTCATTGGGCGAACGGCGGTCGTCTTTGGCATGCGACATCGACGGTGCGGTATATAAGGTCAACCGCCGCGATTATCAGGAAAGACTGGGATATATCGCGCGTTCTCCGCGTTGGGCGATCGCGCACAAGTTTCCGGCGGAGCAGGCGCAGACGGTTTTGAAAGACATTCGCGTTCAGGTCGGCCGGACGGGCGTTTTGACACCGGTGGCCGATCTGGAGCCGGTCAATGTCGGCGGCGTGATGGTATCGCACGCGACGTTGCATAACGAAGACGAGATTAAACGCAAGGACATTCGCGTCGGCGATTTGGTTGTCGTTCAGCGGGCGGGGGACGTTATTCCTCAAATCGTACGAGTCGTTTTGGAAAAGCGGCCGGAAAAGTCCGTTCCTTTTGTTTTTCCGAAAAAGTGTCCCGTTTGCGGTTCTCACGTCGTCCGCGATATGGATCAGGCGGCGCAGCGGTGTTCGGGCGGCTTGGTCTGTCCGGCGCAGGCGGTTGAGCAGTTAAAACATTTCGTATCACGCGACGCCTTGAATATCGAGGGGTTCGGGGCGAAAAACGTGGCGTTCTTTTTTGAACGGGGATGGATAAAGACTCCGGGGGATGTTTTTGAATTGGAGAAAAAATACGGCGCGGACATCCGCAAGCTGGAAGGTTGGGGCGACAAATCGGCCGACAAACTGTTTTCTTCGATTCGCAAAGTGCAAAGCGGGGTCGGATTGGACAAGTTCCTGTTTGCTCTGGGAATCCCGCAAATCGGTCAGGCAACGGCGCGTTTGTTGGCTGCGCATTATTTAAGCATGGCGGAACTGACGGCGCAAATCGATGCCGCACAGGACAGGGAATCGGAAGCGTATCAGACGCTGACTGCGATTGAAAGCATCGGTGTCGTCGTCGCGCAGGAACTTCTGGATTTCTTTGCGGAAGATCACAACTGCCGCGAAGTGGCGCGTTTGTTGACTTTGATTCAGGTCAACGACTTTGTGCCGCCGAAACAGGATGACAATCCGTTTGCGGGAAAAACGGTTGTCTTTACGGGGACTCTGCCGACTCTGACTCGCAGCGAAGCCAAAGCGAAAGCGATGGCTCTCGGGGCGAAAGTCGCCGGCTCCGTTTCTAAAAAAACGGACTATGTCATCCTCGGGGCGGATGCCGGTTCAAAGGCTAAAAAGGCGCAGGAACTCGGGATTCAAACACTTTCCGAAGATGAATTTATAGCCTTATGTAATAATCAGAAACAATAAGTTATTCGCTTTTAAGTAAAAATCAGCCTACCTTTAAAGTATCGGGTCATGTTATGAAAAGGGAGGCAAATATGAAGCTGTTATATTTATCCGCTTTGTTGGTTTTAACCGCTTTTAATGCATATGCCTCCGAAGAGAAATCGTTTATGTTGGCGATGGATTATTCTGATTATTTACGGATGGCGCAAACGGATACATTCGGCGCGGCGAAAGAAGCTTTGGCGGAAAATCCGTATGAAAAAAAAAGAACCGTCGTCACTGAAAAAACTTTATCCGAAGATGACGGAAAGTGGAATACGGTCAAAGATTTTAAAAAGACCAGAACCCTTTCCGGCGGCGGGTTCGTCAATACGAACGATCACGTGGCCGTCGGCGCGTTCGCAAACTATCAATATGACGATATTGATGAAAGCCGGCTGAACGAAGCCTATTCTTTGAAAATCAACGTGAATATCGCGCTTTAATCTTCCTGCCGGTAGGTCGCCAGAAAATCTTTCAGCCGTCCCAGCGCTTTTTCCAAATCGTCTGTTCGGGGCAGGAAAACAACGCGGAAGTGATCCGGTTTTTCCCAGTTGAAACCCGTTCCATTGACCAGCAGAATCCGTTTGTCCATCAACAAATCCAAAACAAACTTCTGGTCGTCGTGAATATTGAATTTCGCCGTGTCGATTTTCGGGAACATATACAGCGATCCTTTCGCTTTGACGCACGAAATCCCCGGAATGTCGTTTAACAGCTTGTGACACAGCGTGCGTTGTTCATACAACCGTCCGCCCGGTTTGACCAGATCGTTGATGCTCTGATAGCCGCCCAGCGCGGTCTGAATCGCATACTGCCCCGGCACGTTGGAGCATAAGCGCATACTGGCCAGTAAATCCAGTCCGTCAATATAATCTTCCGCCAATTTCTTGTTGCCGCTCAGAATCATCCAAGCCGCGCGGAATCCGCAGGAACGATAGTTTTTGGAAATACCGTTATAGGTGATGCAGAACGTGTCTTTGATCAAAGAGGCCAAAGAGGTGTGCGTGACGCCGTCATAGAGAATCTTGTCATAAATTTCATCGCAGAAAACGGCAATTTTGTGCCTTTCCGCCAAGGCCGCGATTTTTTCCAGCATCTCTTTCGGATAGACGGCGCCGGTCGGGTTGTTGGGGTTGATGATGACAATGCCTTTTGTTTTCGGCGTGATTTTGCTTTCGATGTCTTTCAAGTCCGGATACCATTCGGATTCTTCATCGCAGATGTAGTGGACGGGCTTGCCGCCGGCCAGACAGATAGCCGCCGTCCATAACGGATAATCCGGCGCGGGAACAAGGATTTCATCACCGGTGTTCAGAAACGCCTCCATGCTCATCAATATCAGGTCCGACACGCCGTTGCCCAGATAAATGTCATTGATCTGTACGCCGTCGATGTGTTTTTGCTGGCAATAATGCATGACGGCTTTGCGGGCGGGAAAGATGCCTTTGGAATCCGAATAGCCGTCTGCGAAAGGAATGTTTAAAATCACGTCCTTGATGATTTCTTCAGGGGCGTTCAAATCGAAAGCGGCCGGATTGCCGATGTTGAGCTTTAAGATTTTATAGCCGGCTTCTTCCAACTGATTGGCGGCTTTTAAAATGGGACCGCGGATTTCGTAGTGGACACCGTCCAGACGGGAAGATTTTTGAAACTCTTTCATCATAAGCTCCTTTGTTGATGAAACGACAGCATATAACTAAAGCGGGTCGGGGGAAAGCCCTTTGTCTTCCGACTGCAAAATTTTAATCGCACAGCGCAGTCCATCAACGGCGGCGGACATGATACCGCCCGCATATCCCGCGCCTTCGCCGCACGGATAAAGCCCCTGAACGGAAACGCTTTGCAAGGTGGCGGGATCGCGAATCATGCGCACGGGCGATGACGTTCTGGTTTCCGCAGCAGTCAGCAAAGCATCGTGTTCGGAAAACAGACGGATCTTGCGGTCAAGCAATTTGAATCCTTCCTTATAGGATTCAATAACGAAATCGGGCAGGACGGCGCGCATATCCGCCATTTGCCCCCCTGGACGGTAGGACGGAACCACTTCGCCGAATTTGACGGTTTCCCTGTCGTGCAGGAAATCAACGACCCGCTGAACCGGAGCGCGGAACGACCCGCCGCCGGCTTTGAAAGCGTTTTCTTCAATTTTGCGCTGAAATTCCACGCCGGCCAGAGGATGATTCGATCCGAAATCCTCCGGTTTGACATCAACCAATAACGCGCTGTTCGCATTGTCCTTGTCGCGGGCGTATTCGCTCATGCCGTTTGTGACCAAACGCCCCGCTTCAGAGGCCGCCGCAACGACTGTCCCCCCCGGACACATGCAGAACGTGTAAAGTCCGCGACCGTTGCTTAAATGAACGGCCAGCTTGTAATCCGCCTGTCCCAAAACGGCGTTCGGCTTGACCATGCCGTATTGGCTTTTGTTGATGAATGCTTGCCGGTGTTCGATTCGCGTGCCGATCGCAAAAGGCTTTTGAATCATTTGAACGCCTCTGGCGTACAGCATTTCAAACGTGTCGCGCGCGCTGTGTCCGATGCTTAAAATGACGCTGTTCGTCGGGATTTCTTCAAACGAACCGTCGGAATTTTTAACCTGAACGGCAATCAGGCGGCCGTCTTTTATAATCAGATCCGTCAGCTGCGTTTCAAACCGGTATTCGCCGCCCAGAGACATGATTTTGCGGCGGATATTGCCGACCATATGGAACAGCCTGTCCGTGCCGATGTGCGGTTTGGCCAGATACATGATTTCGACAGGCGCGCCGGCGGCGACAAATTCCTCCAACACTTTGCGGGCGAAAGTGTCTTTTTTGATGCCGGTCGTCAGCTTTCCGTCCGAAAAAGTTCCCGCGCCGCCTTCGCCGAACTGGACGTTTGAATCTTCATTCAGCACACCTGTTTTCCAGAAACGGTTCACGTCTTCGCGCCGTTCGGAAACGGTTTTGCCGCGTTCGATCAGGATGGGATTTGCGCCCGCTTGAGCCAATAAAAGCCCTGCCAGCATACCGGCGGGGCCTGTCCCGACAATGACGGGTCTTAAGGTGTTTTTCGGGTTCCAAAAGGGGGCGGGGAATTTTTCTTCGTCAGGAAGCTTGCAAATATCCCGATAAGGACAGGTTGCGACGGCTTCGTCCTCGTCGCCGTCCAACGTCAGATCGAAAGAGTACAGGACGCACAAATTTTCTTTTTTACGCGCGTCGACGGATTTTTTGGCAATACGGAAAAAAACAATATTGCCAAAACCGGTCAACTCCGCAACGTAAGCCTGCAAATCGTCCGGTACGGCTTTCGGTTTGAATTTGACGTTGGAAACGCGAATCATATTTTACTTATGATCGTTCAAATCGGCCGTGCAATGCGGACATTTCGTCGCTTTGATCGAGATTTCGGAATCGCAGAACGGGCATTTTTTCGTCGTCGGTTCCGCAGCGGCGGCCGTTTCTTCCTCTTTGCGTTCCAACTTTTCACGCAAAGTGTTCATGATCTTGATCAGAATGAACACGGCAAATGCGACGATGACAAAGCTGATGATCGCATTGATGAAAAAGCCGACGTTCAGCGTGACGGCTCCGGCGGCCTTGGCGGCATCCATGGAAGCGTAAGGGGCGGCGGGCGTTCCGTCTTTTAACACGAAGAACAGGTTGGCAAAGTCGATTTTGCCCATCAGCAGCCCTAAAGGCGGCATCAAAATGTCTTTGACCAGAGAGTCGACGATTTTGGTAAACGCGGCGCCGATGATGATACCGACGGCCATGTCCATGACATTGCCGCGCATAGCGAATTTTTTAAATTCGGAAAAGATATTTCTAATCATTTTTTCCATCCTTATTTCAAGTTGAACAGATCTTTATAGGTAAAGGCGACGCCGATGGTCAGATTCGATCCTGAAACGCCGGCCGCGCGGGAACGGGCGTAACGATAGGAAACATAGGGGCCGAACGTCAAGGTCGCATTGACTTGGACATCCATACGCGCGTTCGCGTTCAAATCGTAAATCAGATCGGTACCGACATAATGATTGTAGGACAGATAACGGCGGAAATAACCGTCCGTCGAATACTGAACGCCGTCGCGGGGCGACCCCTCCATCCGCCATCCGAATTCGGCGGCGGATTTGCTGACGTGCGGATCATAAGTCATGTCATATTCGCCGACGGCCGCAATATACAAATCTTTGACGATTTGGCCGTCAAACAGCTTCATACCGGCTTTGCCGCGCAGAACTTTTGTTCTGGGGGCGCCGGCGTTGGCCGTGAATTCGGTTTGGTATTCAACGGTGGCCATGGGACCGAACTTGATTCCGTCGAATTCGTACAATTTGTGGGCGTAA
This sequence comes from Alphaproteobacteria bacterium, assembly GCA_017539865.1. GTDB lineage: Bacteria > Pseudomonadota > Alphaproteobacteria > CAAGCB01 > CAG-977 > UBA11549. The sequence continues at coordinate 2,596 of JAFYCE010000054.1, read as the reverse complement.
TCCGAAGAAAGCAGGATTTTATCCGCGTTTTCGTTCTTTTCCGTGGGCTGATCGACGGGTTTGACTTTTGTTTCGCCGTATTCGGCATAGACACCGTTGTTCCACTGCAGATCTTCGCGGTCGTATTCCAGCATGAAATCAAACACGCCTTTGACGACGGTTTGGCTGTCCGTGCTTAATTGTGTGACCGGAGAGTTCCGGTATTCTCTGGCATGAGTGATGTTGGTGGAAGACAATTCCAGCCCGACGCGGCGAAAGTTCGCTTTCAGTGTCGAGGCGGAAGCGTCCGTTTCTTGCGCGTTCGCTTGGAAAACGACGAAAACGGCGCAGAGAGAAAGAAGAGTTTTTTTCAAAGACATTGGTTTTTCCCGACAGTTAAAAAAATATGATTGATAGTTTTACTCCGACCTGAACGATAGTTCAAGACGGTTGAAAAACAAATCGAATCCGATTATATTGAATGCGTCTTCTGACGCTGAAGGAATCCTGAGGCAAAAGAAAGGAAATAAAAATGGAAACTAAAGTCGCTCTTATCGGCATTGTCGTTGAAAATCCCGACTCTGTGATGAAACTGAACACGCTGCTGCACGAATACAGCGCGTATATCATCGGGCGTATGGGATTGCCCTATCACAAAAAGGAAATCAGTATCATCAGCGTAGCGCTTGACGCGCCGCAGGATACAATCAACGCTTTGTCTGGAAAACTCGGCAAGTTGGAAGGCGTTTCAACGAAAACGATTTATTCGAAATAACACTGACGGGAAAGAGAATTTCTGACTCAAAAGGAGAAACATTATGTACAATCCCAAGTCTTTGAAGGCTGAAGAATTTATCTGCCATGATGAAATCATGGATACGCTGGCGTACGCGCAGGCGAACAAAACAAACGCGGAACTGATCGATAAAATCATTGAAAAAGCAAAACTATGGAAAGGGCTTGACCACCGTGAAGCCTCCGTGTTGCTGGCGTGCGACCTGCCGGACAGGAACGAACAGATCTTTAAACTGGCGGAGCAGCTGAAAAAAGACTTTTACGGCAACCGTATCGTTCTGTTCGCGCCGTTGTATTTGTCAAACTATTGCGTGAACGGATGCGTTTACTGCCCGTATCACATTAAAAACAAACACATTCCCCGCAAGAAGCTGACGCAGGAACAAATCCGCGCCGAAGTCATCGCTTTGCAGGATATGGGACACAAGCGTCTTGCTCTGGAAGCCGGCGAAGACCCCGTCCATAATCCGATCGAATATATTTTGGAAAGCATCAAGACGATTTATTCAATCAAGCATAAAAACGGTTCCATCCGCCGCGTCAACGTCAATATTGCGGCGACAACGGTGGAAAATTACCGCAAGCTCAAAGAGGCCGGCATCGGCACATACATTCTGTTTCAGGAAACGTATAACAAGGAATCCTATGAAAAGCTGCATCCGACAGGCCCCAAACACAACTATGCCTATCATACCGAAGCGATGGATCGCGCGATGGAAGGCGGCATTGACGATGTGGGATTGGGCGTTTTGTACGGGCTGGAAAACTACGCTTACGAATTTGCCGGTCAGCTGATGCATGCCGAACATCTGGAAGCCGTTCACGGCGTCGGGCCGCACACGATTTCCGTACCGCGTATCTGTCCGGCTGACGATATCGATCCCAATTCGTTCAAGAATGCTCTGCCGGATGATATCTTTGCCAAGATTATCGCCTGCATCCGCGTATCAACGCCCTATACGGGCATGATTATTTCTACGCGCGAAAGCCAGAAAATGCGTGAACGCGCCCTGCACTTGGGGATTTCGCAGATCAGCGGCGCCTCTTCGACTTCCGTCGGCGGCTATGTCGTGCGCGAAACGGAAACGGCGCAATTCGACCGCGCGGATACGCGTACGCTGGATGAAATCATCAAGTGGCTGATGGATATGGGATATATTCCGAGCTTCTGCACGGCTTGCTATCGCGCAGGACGGACGGGCGACCGGTTCATGGATCTGTGCAAATCAAAACAGATTTTGAACTGCTGCCATCCGAACGCTTTGATGACTTTGAAAGAATATCTGGAGGATTACGCGTCGCCGGAAACGAAGAAAGTCGGCTATGAATTAATCAAGCGCGAACTGAACAACATCACAAATCCGAAAGTCCGCGAAGTTTGCGAAGATCATTTGGAGCATATTGCTCAAGGCGAACGCGATTTCAGATTTTAAACAAGGATCGGAAAGAAAAGCCCCCGCATATTGATATGCGGGGGCGACCGGATACAAAAAAAGGCGGGCTTTTCTTTTTTCCCTCCTCTTTTTTTTCTAAAGATTCATGCGCTATTTGGTTGGGACGGCTGGAATAATTGAGCCAGTAGGTTACATAAAACGCGCCTTGCGTTTCGCAATCGTTCCATCTTTTGCTCCCTTTGCTTACTTCGGGACAATACGAAGCGCGCACAGACGCTTTATCTAAAAGTAAAGGCGCAGAACCGTTATACGGATCAATCATCCAATCGCCGCACACGGCTACATCTCCCCACAAAGAATCTTTGGGACATTGCGGCAAATCCACATCTAACTCCTCGGTGTTATTGGTATAACCTCCGGTGTACAAG